>NZ_QROM01000006.1:0-134090 GCF_003474365.1 Collinsella sp. AF38-3AC | reverse complement strand
TCGTGCCGCCGTAGACATAGCCGCGGCGGGCCAGGAACGCCAGGAGCCGCCGCTTCGCCGCCGCGAGCCTCGCGGTCGCGGCGTCGTGGGCGGCGGCGAGGTCCCTGAGCCCCTCGATCTCGGGGGACGGCACCCATACCGGGGTGACGTCGTGCGACAGTATCGCCTTGGCCATCCTGGCCGCGTCGTTGCGGTCGTTCTTGGACGAGAGGTCGGCAGCCGACCTCGGGACCTTGGAGACGGCCGCGACGACGCAGTCGACGCCGAGCCCGGAGAGCTCCCTTTGCGGGGCGAAGCCGAGGTAGCCGCTCTCGTAGGCGGCGAGCGACGGGCCGGGGAAGCCCGACATCCACTCCGCGACCTCGCCCCAGGGGTTGCCGCGGAACCTCCTCGCCACGGCCTCGCCCGTCTCCGCGTCGAGCGCGCAGACGGTGGTGGACCTGAGGTGTACGTCCATTCCGAAGGCGGTAGAATATCTAGGCACGGGAGCCTCCCAACCTCGTTGCGGCGCGGCTGCGCCTCTGGCACTTCAACAACATTGTCGCAGCCCCGACCCGCGGTCACGAGCGGGGGCTCCTGTCGTTTCCGTGCCCCTGGATTGGGTCATAGTGTCTGTCCGTCCTCTACCTGCAGCGTTGCCTTGCTCCGGATGCGGCAGTTGGGGACGTTCCTTTCCTGCCGGCAGTCTGGGACATTCCTTGGGGTAGTCGTTGGGGACGTTCTTGTTTGACTAGTCGTTTAAGAACGTCCCCAATGACTATCCTCGTGATCCCTTTTCCTCCGCCCCCGAAGGATCGGGGCTCGTCTGCCGAATGGTTGCTGCAGCGGCGGTGCGCCCATGTCACACTCAGAGGTGGCCTGACCCTACCTGGAAGGAGCCTCCGTGAGCCTTGACAACGTAACCCTGCGCGCCGCCACGCTTGATGACCTGACCGGCATCGCCGCCATCTACAACCAGCTGTGGTGCAACACGCTACGCAACCGCGGCGACGTCGAAGCTGCCGATTTCTGCGCGCGCTTCAACATCGCCATGCAGCTGCAGCGCTCCCCTATCGCACTCGTCGCCGAGGCCGAGGGCCGCATTATCGCCGCCTGCTGCATCGGCATCTTCGAGAACGGCAAGCCGCGTACCAACCCCACGTGGGTACCCTGCTACGACGAGATGTTCGCCCACGCAACCGAGATGGCAAAGACTGCCGACGCCAAGCTCGAGGGCTCGCTCTTTGGCGACAGCCGTGAGAAGGCAACGGCCGACCGCTTTGCCGCCACGGGCAATGAGTATGCCCAGGGCCAGCTCAACCTGATCATCATTGTGCCCGAGTGGCAGGGCAAGGGACTCGGCCGCGCGCTCATCGACCTTGCGCGCGCCGAGCTCGGCAAGACAGGCTGCACCAAATTCTTCCTGATGAGCGACTGCAACTCTGACTGGCAGTTCTACGAGCACCTCAACATGAAGCGCATCCTGGAGGATCACAGCCAAGACACCGGCGACGGCTTTATCGTCTACATGTACGGAGGCGACACGCAGGATTAGCCTGAGTGCCGCCTCATGGCTTTCTCCAAAACAGCCCAAACCAATCAGCCACGCCAAAAGGGACATGCCAAAAAGGGACAGGTTTATTTTGGCAGGTTTTATCTGGGCAAACGCCAACCGCCGCGAGGAAGTTGCCTTCCCTCGCGGCGGTCTTCTAGCAGCCAAAACCAAGTGAGTAGACTTTTTGCAGGAGGCCGAGCACACCCCAAATCGCCACAGCGCTGACCTGCGGTTTTATTGAGCACTTGTCGTGATGTGCTCGGCAGATCCAAAAAAGCCTACTCACTTGGTTTTGAGGCGCTCCAGATAGGCAAAAAAACGCCGCGAAAGGGGTCCGATCCTCTTCGCGGCGGTTGTTCGCGCTGGTTTTGAGGCGGTTTTGCCCGCTTGCTACTCGCTGTAGCGGGCAGCGATGGCAGTTCGCACCATGCCGGCGCTCATAAGGCAGGCCCCCGACGACTACAGCAGCACACGCCATAATCTGACAGTATCATTTGCCATAATCTTGCAGTAGTGTTTTCCATAATCTAATAGTAGCCCAGTTCAGAGGCGTTATTGGATAGTAACCTATAACCGTTTTAGAACGTCCCCGACGACTGCCTGGGAGCGATAACAGGTATTATCTGGTCAAACCCCAAATCCACCACAAAGGTGCCTGTCCCCTTTGTGGTGGTTTGGAGCTCTCCGCGGCGGGATGTTAGACTTGCGGCGTACACATTCGCGCTAAAACACGGGTCGCATGCAGGAAAGGAGATGCCATGGCGCCTATCGCACTGCTCAAAATACTCGTTGCCCCTGCCGCCAAGGCCATCGTCCACCTGAGCGACTCACTTACCTACAATGACGTCCCCTGTGTCGTCGAGGAGCGTTCGGACGGCTGCCCCTACCTGGGCCACGTCCCCTACTTTGCGCCTAAGCTCGTTTCCGATCCCGAGCACCGCGAACAGTAATCCAAGATGCACCAAGCGCTGCGCAACTCGCGGCGCTTACTGTTTTGGTGCAAAGTAACCTGACCCCCGTGCACCAACGCCGGGATTGTCGACGCTTCGGCCGCGGCGCGATATGAGGCGCGAAACCTCGCCCAGCAACACACCAATCACCACGCCCACGAGGATCGGCAACTTTGCCATCTCGGCAGGTGAGCTGTTGAGCGGCACAATCGTAGCAACAATCGAAAGCACAAGCTCCACCACGGGAATCGCAAGTGCCACCGCAAGCACCTTGCCCTCGAAGGGCGCGCGGAACACGCGCGGGCGATCGTCGTATTTGCGCAGGCGCCAAAACGCTGGGAACATCGGGATATAGCTCATGAGCAGAAAGACGACGTTCATCGAGAAGAAGACCCAAAAGACGTCGGAACCCTCACCCAGCGGAATCTGGAGCAGCAGCACCAGGCTGGCAAAACAGCCGTTAATGAGCGCCGAGCCGTTGGGCATGCCGGTCTTTTTGGACACCAACGCAAAGGGACGCGGCATGTTGCCATGGCGCGCGGCATAGCTCGCTACGTTGTTGACGCCAAAGCTCCAGCAGATCATATTGGCGAACAGCGTCACCAAAAAGGCCACGCCCACGACCATCGTCAGCGGGTGGGTGCGCCCCACCATAGCGGCGACTGCGTCCACAATGCCCGAATCGAGTGAAAGCTGCTCGGTGGGAACCGCGGCTCCAATGCCAATGCCGCAAATGATGTAAATTGCCGCAATGGCCACGCCACCGGCAATAACCGCCTTGGGGATATCGCGCGACGGGTTCTTCATCGTGCTGGCAAAAGTCGCGACCACTTCGAAGCCCATAAAGTTGAACAGGATAATCGATAGGTACGTCAACGAATTGGTGTCGCCCAGATCTGGAATGAAGGTCTTAAATGACATGTCGTTGGCAAAGCCGTTATTGCAGGCAAACCAAATGCCGACGATTCCCACCACAGCGGTAATGAGCACCTTGATGACGGCGCCGCCGTCCATAACCCAATCGGCCTCGGCCACCGGCTGCATTGCCATGACCGTGACGCCCCACACAAAGGCAATCTCGATGGCAATTCGGATCCCGAGTGAGAACTCGATACCCCACACCGCATTAATGACACTGGGGAACATGCAGGCGATACTTGCCGCCCACAGCGGAAAGTTAACCCAGTAGCACCAAGAGCAACGGGCGCCCCAACGGTCGCCCAGACCCAAGCGAACCCAATCGTACAGGCCGCCCTCGGAATCAAACGCCGTACCCAGCTCGGCCACCACCAGACCATAGGGAAGCAAAAACGTAATGATAAGGAAGATCCACCAGAAGAACTGCACGTTGCCCATGGCAGATGCCGGAGCCGCCGCCTCGATGGTAAACACAACGCAGATAACCGAAAGGATGACCTCGATCAGGGAGAACTTTTTACCTGCCATGGCGCGCGCCCCCTACAGCAAAAAGGATGGCATCTGTACCGAAGGCGCAGCCCAAGGTAGGGTTGCAGGCCGCGTCACCGGTACAGGTGCCATCCCAAAGAGAGGAGAGGATGCAGTTGTTGGACCAACGCTCGCGGAACAGACGCGTGTAGATGACGATACGCTGGTACATAGATACTCCGATCAAAACGGCCGCGTTCGCGACCGGGAACTTTCGGCAATTGAAGACGCGTCTGACCTGGGAAATTCAAGCGAACAATTGGCCTAACCCGCAAAAAATCCCAGGCCAGACGCGTATTCAATCAAAGAAAAAGGCACTCCGATGTGGAGGCAACGGAGTGCCCAAAGAAAACCCAACCGACCAAGACATCAAGCAGCAGCCCATCAATGCCCCGAGATGGGATGACACGCCACCTGTCCGATTGATCGACTGGGTTTTCGAGGTGCCCGAGGTCGCCGCGAAAGAGGAGCGAAGCGTACTTTGGTACGCGAGCGACGGTTTGAGCGGCGAGATGGGGTGCCTCGGAAAGCCAGACGTTTACTCGGCGTGCTCAGGTGCGCCAGATTGGCGCGAACGAGGAGCGTAGCGTACTGACGCTACGTAAGCAACGAGTGAACGCCAAGGTGGCGTGCCTGAGTTACGCCGACGGCTCCTGCTGGGTAATGCAGTGGATATTGCCGCCGCCGAAGACGACCTGCTCGGACTGAACGCCGACGCACTTGTAGACGCCCTCGCCCCAGACCTCGTCATAGATCTTCTGGAGCGTGTCAACGGCCAGCTGGTCATTCTCGTCGCCGTACTGCGGGACGATGACGCCGTGGTTGGTGACCAGGTAGTTCATGTAGGAGGCGATCAGCGGCTCGTCGGGAACGCGCGGCTCGGCGTTCTCGTCGGCGTCGATGGTGTCGCAGGAAGCCTGGTCCATGAACAGCGGGTTCACGGGCATACAGAGCTTGTAGACCTTCATCTTGCGGCCCTTGGCGTCGACGGCGTTGGAGAGGGTCTCGTAGGCAGCGTGGCACTGCTCGTAGAACGGATACTCGGGATCGTCGGTCCAGATACAGGCCATGACGCCCGGGGCGATGAACGTGGCGACGTCATCGATGTGGCCGTTGGTCTCCTCGGGGTCGATGCCCTCCTTGACCCAGATGACCTTCTCGACACCCAGGTAGTCCTTGAGGTGCTCGTCCATGTAGGCGCGAAGCTCCTCGCTCCAGGGCTCGAACTTCTTGTGGTACTTGGGCCAGATGGACTCGGGGTCCTCTTCCTCCTCGAGCACCGCGGAGCAGGTGCGGCCGGGGGACAGGAGGCACTGGTCGGTCACGACGAGGGTGCCCTCGCCGTCGACGGTGATGGAGCCGCCCTCGAGAATCATGTCGTCGGGACGGTAGCGGCGGCAGCCGGAGAGCTCGGCCATCTTGAGGGCGATCTGCTCGTCCTTGTCCCACGGGAAGTACAGGCCGTCGACGAGGCCGCCGTAGGCGTTGAAGTGCCAGTGGTTGGCGCGCTTCTCGCCCTTGCCGTTGATGACGTAGGTGGCGGCGGTGTCGCGGAACCAGGCGTCGTCGGTGGTCATCTCGATGACGGTGACGTTCTCGTCGTTCTCGAAGACGGCCTTGCAGTTGGCGTAGTCGACCTGGTTGGCGCACATATAGACCGGGGTGAACTCGGAGATGGCGCGAGCGATGGCGGCATACTGCTTCTGAGCCGGCTTGGCGCCGTGGGCCCAGGTGTCGGTGCGGTGGGGCCAGCCCATCCACACGCGATCCTGCGGGGCAAACTCAGCAGGCATGAAGAAGCCGTCGGCCTTGGGAGTGGACTCGGACTCGGTGATCGTACGCATAAGATTTCCTCCAAATCGAACGATCGCTTGCCGCGGGCGGGTTACCCGCGGCCTAAAAACCAAGAGATAGTGGGTGCCCGTCCCCCGGCAAAGGTCGGGGCGCCCGGTACCGGTTTTCACGGAGTCGCACCGGCGAGCGACGACGTAGCCAAGTGCGCGGAGACATACGCACGAAGGATACGAAAGAGAGAGGTTGGGGCGGGCGGTGGTTACCGGAGCTATCGCTCGCACCCGCCCCAGGAAATAGTGAGCAAATTTGTCGCTTTGGGCACGCCCCCGAAGAGGCTAGCGTGCCCGGAGTCGGGAGCGACAAGCCCGACGAAGCGTACTTTGGTACGCGAGGAGGGTTGGAGCCCCGAATCCGGGTGCTCTAGTCCTCTTCGGCCTCGGCGGCCTCCTCAGCGAGTCGCTGAGCAGCCAGCTCAGGGGTGAGACCCTTGTACTCGGTCTCGCGGCCCTTGGCGCTGACGACGCGGACGACCTCGCCGATGAGCACGAGCACGATGAAGATAACGATCATCGGGACCTTGTCGCCAATTTCATCGACGGAGAACGGAGCCAGCGTTGCAACGATGGCCAGGATCAGCTCGATGCAGGGGATGGCCAGCATAACCTTCATCATGGCGCCCTTAAACGGGAACGTGAAGATGCGCTCACGGTTCGGGTCGTTCTTACGAAGGTTGAGGAACGCCGGGAACATCGGGATGTAGGTGAGCAGCAGGAAGACGACGGAGGTGCCAAAGAGCATCCAGAAGACACCGTTGGAGATGGCGTCGATGGGAACCAGCTGCAGGCACAACACCAAGGAGGCAACGATAGCGTTGACCAGGTTGGCGCCGTTGGGCATATCGTCGTCAGAGATCATCGAGGCGAAGACCTTGGGCATGTTGCCGTGCTCGGCAGCGTAGCGAGCAACGGAGTTAACGCCGAAGGACCAAGCGGCCATGTTGGCGAACAGGGTGATCAGGAAGGCGATGCAGATGACCTTAAAGATCATGGAGTCGCCCACCATGGTCTGGACTGCGACAATCATGCCATAGTCGGGGTCGATGGAATCGGCCGGCACAGCAGCGCCGATGCCAAAGCCAGCGAACAGGTAGATCACAGCGATGGACAGGCCACCGACGATGATAGCCTTGGGGATATCGCGAGCGGGATCGGCCATGTCGTCGGTCATGGTGCAGATGACCTCGAAGCCCATGAAGTTAAAGATGATGATCGACAGGTAACCGAGAGCGTTGGTGTTGGTGAGCTCGGGCAGGAAGGTGGCAGCGGACATGTCGTTCGCAAAACCGTTCTCCATGGCATACCAAATGCCCAGAGCGCCAACGATAACCGCGACGGCGACCTTGATGATGGCGCCACCGTTAAGGACCCACTCGGAGTCGGACGCCTTGGAGCGGCCCATGAGGTAGACGATCCACACAAAGGCAAGATCGATACCCATCTTGGCGATCAAGTTGAACTCGACGCCAAAGACCATGCCCAAAATGTCGGGGAACATAGTGGCCAGCGAGGCAATCCACAGCGGGTAGTTAACCCAGTAGTAGTACGAAATGCGGGCGCCCCATTTGTCGCCCAGGCCGTCGCGTACCCAGTCGTAAATGCCGCCCTCGCCGTCATAGGTGGTACCGAGCTCGGCAACAACCATGCCATAAGGGAGCAGGAAGGTCAGGATCAGGAAGATCCACCAGAAGAACTGCTGGTTGCCAATGGCAGCAGCAGGAGCGGCGGCCTCGCAAACGAAGACGACGCAGATGATGGTCGAAATGACCGTCAAGAAGGAAAGCTTTTTCTTTCCGTCGCTCATGATGAGCTCCTTCGCTCAGTCTTGGACAGATCCGAGGCCCAAGGTACTAAGGCAATTGCTTAAGCCTCGGTGAGCGGGCGACAGGAGACGAGTATCCGCCGCCCGCAAACGTACTTTTAGCGGCCTTGAGGCTTAAAGCTGCTCGAGAGCCTTGAGAGCGGCGTGGAGCTCAGCCTTGGCGGAGTACTCGACACCCTCGTCGTTGAGCGGGGTGCGCTTGCCCAGGGCGGCAAGGAGAGCGCGGATGGAGTGCTTGCGGTTCTCAGCCTCAACCCAGCACAGGGAGCGCTCAGGGTCGTCCATGACCTCGTCGACGACCTCCTCGTTGCGGGTGGCCGGCAGGCAGTGCATGAACCTGGAGTTGGGGCCGGCAAAGTTCATCATGTCCATGGTGACCTGATACTTGGGATAGAACACGTCCATGTAGTTCTCGCCCGAGACCTCCTCGTCGTACAGGCCGTACCACACGTCGGTGTAGATGAAGTCGGCGCCCTTGATGCACTCGATGTCGTCGGAGATGACGATGGAGCCACCGGAGACCTTGCAGTTCTCCTCGGCGATGGCCATCATCTGCTTGCCGAACTCGGCGCGCTCCTCAACGGTGCCAACGTGCAGGCCGCCGTCGGGGACCTGGTGGCCCTTAGGTCCAAACTGGACAAACTTCATGCCGACCTTGGAGGCGATGAACATGAGGGAGACGCAGACCTGGGTGGCGTCACCGATGAAGGCCAGGGTGCAGTCCTCGATCTTCTTACCCTCGGGGAGGTTCTCGAGCATGGTCATGAGGTCGCCCATCTCCTGCGTGGGATGGTTGAACTCGGACATGCCATTGATGACGGGCACAGCGGAGCCCTCGGCGAGGCCGACGACGTCCTTGTGACGGTCAACGCGAGCCATCATGATGTCGAGCAGCGAGCCCATAACGCGAGCGGTGTCGCCCAGGGACTCGTGACCGCCGAGCTGGATGGTGCCAGGGCCATAGAACTGAGCATGGCCGCCGAGGTCGGTCATAGCGGTCTCGAAGGAAAGACGGGTGCGGGTGGAGACCTGCTGGAAGATCATGCCAAGGCTCTTGTTGCGGAGCAGGTGCGGATAATAACCGTCAACCTTGATGGCCTTCTTCATTGCCAGGCCAAGATCCTCGATAGCCAGGATCTGCTCTTTGGTGAAGTCATTGGTGTCGATGAAATCCTTAGGCAGTGCCATGTCAATTTCCTTTCCGCCGGTCTTGCCGACTATTACTATGAGACGCTCGAACATCACGCCTCGTGTTGACAAGACCATCATTCACCCGTATGCAATTTTTACCTAGTTTATTCGGGATTAAAGACCGTTCACGGAGTTACACCCCCTCTAAACCAATATAAACCCGCAGGTAGCCAGCTTGCAGGGGGTTTACTATCTAGAACCGCGAACGGTATACGGCTATGCTGTATCTCGGCGCCTAATCCGCAATGGAACGAAGGGTTGAGACGTCTATATCCCACAAGATATACAGGACTCGGCCATAGATAAATGAGATGGGACGGTGGCAGATGAACACTCTGATGTTCTTCTATACCCTAGCGATACTCGTGATCTGTATTGTGACGGCAGTGCTTTCGCTTGCCGCCTATGCCTCGTCTCGCCGACGGTTCTTTATCTATGGCAGCGGCGTATTTATCTGCTATGCCATCGAGATGACCGAGATTTTCTTTTTTGAATACACGCTGCAAAACCAGAGTTTTCCAGCCAGCGACTATTACTCAATTACCATGCCTGCGTTGCGGACGCTTGTGGCAACCGCTTCACAAGCTTTTATTTGGCTCATTGCCATGGACTTGCTCGACAAACATTCAAAAAAGCAGTTTGTAATTCCCGTCGCAACGTTCTTCCTGAGCGAGCTGCTGATCATTGTCGCTGTCCCCTACGGCCCCATGCATCAATGGCTCTACTACACGATGCGTCAGGTATTCCTTGTATTTGTGGGGCTCTATATCTTTTGGACGGCGCATAAAAGCACGCAGGTCGAGCTTAAGGCGCGCGTTAACAATCAACGAAAGCACCTCATTATCGGCGCCATTCTGGTCGGGTGCATCGTTGCCGAGGACTTCTACAACATCTTGGTCGTCCCCATGAGCCTGGCACCCTCCTGGCTGCAGCTGTACCTATCCGAGCGCAACTTTAGCGAGAATATCTTTGCGTGCTACTTTGCGATCCTGCTGATTATCTATGCCTATCACGTGCTTTCGATTCGCATGCAGGAGGCACCCGAGGAAAAGAACGTCAGCGATCTTGATCGACACATCGAAGAGCAGATGCCCTTCTACCGCAACGCCTACAGGCTCTCCAACCGCGAGGCCGAGGTTTTGCGTCTGGTTGTGCTGGGCAAGTCGAACCAGGAGATTGCTGACGAGCTATTCCTTGCCGTAGGCACCGTCAAGACCCACATCCACAACATCCTGGTCAAAACCGAGCAGCAAAACCGCACGACGTTGATCCTCCACTTCTGGAAGCGATAAAGTTATGCAGAAAAAACCACCACAAAGGGGACAGGCACCTTCGTGGTGGTTTTTGATTGTTTCGCCACGAAAGAATCACCCTGACGCCAGAACCACCACGAAGGTGCCTGTCCCCTTTGTGGTGGTTCTGGGTTGGACGAGCTACTCGCTGTAGCGGGTGGCGATGGCAGCCTGTACCATGCCGGCGCTCATGAGGTACGTCACCAGGAAGTAGCCGCCGTAGGCTGCCAGGAAAATCGCACAGGTAAGGCCCACCGTGCCACCGATGCTCATGTTGCCAAAGATGCTCACCAGCTCGATGATCACCTTGAGCGCCACAAAGGAGTGCGCCAAGCCCACTGCCAGCGGGAACAGGAAGAATACCGCTTGCTGCGCCATCACCGAATGGCGAATCTGGCGGTCGTCGCAGCCGATCTGTGCCAGCACACGATAGCTGCGGCTGCCGTCGGCCACGTTGGAGAGTTGCTGGATCGACAGAATCGCCGCGCATGCAACGACCAATACAAAGCCGATGTAGATGGCTAGGTAGCTAATAAGACCGTTCATTTGCGCTGCTTGCGCGTACATCTCGGAGCGTGTGATGAAGATTCCCCACGATCCCGGCTCTTTGCCGTCAACGAGCAGATTGTCGAGCACAGTGTATTTAATACTCTCGTCTGCCTCGGTCGTATCCATCCCCTGTTTGTAGTTAACGAGCAGGCTACTGGAATACGGCTGCAGATTGAGTTGGGACAACAGCTCGTCGGCAACGACGACGGTACCCCCGTTACTGCCCATCGCCGAGTTGGCGATGGCCGCCGTGTCCTCGTCCGACTTATCGGTTGCGGGCTTGAGCGTATGCCCGCCCAAGGTAAGGGCATGGCCGCCAGCCATATACTTGGTGTACAGGTCGACCAGCTCACCGCCCATATCACACGTAAGCAAGTACTGGTCGCGGCCAATGCTCACCGGCTCCTCGCCCATCATCTGGCGCAATTTGTTGTACTGACTTGCCGGCGTCACAGACAGGCCTGTCATGTCGGCGTTGCTGCCCTCGAACGCCTTGGGGAGCTTTTCGCCCATGGTCTTGCACATCTCACTTGGGATCACCGAAGGATTCGAGCCGCCAAGCGGGTAACTCAGATACGAATCGATCTGCACATGCTCACCGGCAACATCGGCGATATTGACCTTCTTGCCGGTCTCGTCGTTGTTGTCCGCCAACTTGTCCTTACGATCGCCGTGCCATGGATCGCCGTGCCATGCGGAGTACAAATCGACCGTACTATCGGCCAGCACCATGCGATCGGCCTCAGACGGATTGACGTACTCTTTGTAGTAGTCGAGCGTATCGGGCGTGTAATAGACATACGTCTGCGACATGTCGGCCGGATTATAGCGCTCCAGGTTCTCGTTCATCACGCTGGCAATCGACATACCGCAAGTCACAGAAGTAATGGCAAGGAACAGAATCATCGCGATGACGCCCATCGAAAAGCACACCGTGTTGACCTTGGCCGCAAGCTGGCGCACGGTAAACATGTTGAGACCGCGCCAATACACGCCGCGCAGGCTCTGCAGCAGCTTGATGAGCATGCCCGAGAGTCCCCAGAACAGGGCAAAGGTGCCCACGGTAACCATAGCGGTCGTAATACCAAACTGGTTCATGGCCTCTTGCAGCTTGCTGTCCGTCGCGGTTAGCGGGAACCCATCACGTAGCAGACGGTAATAGGCCACGCCCACCAGCACCACGCCCACGGCAAAGATGGCAATCGCGATCCAGGGGTTGCGTGTCTTGATGGTCTCGTTGCGACGCTCGGCACCCATAAGCTCGATGAGTTTGGTACGACGCACGGCGCGGAGGTTCAGCAGTAGCGTGAGCACAAACATTACGAGCATGCAGGCAAGGGTCAGATTGAACGCATGCATCGAGAAAAAGAAGCGGAAATTGGCGATCTGCGTCTTAAAGAGCGAGGCCGTAAAGAACGTCATGAGCTGGGAGAGCCCCACGCCCAGCACAATACCGGCGACAAAGGCCACCACCGAGACAATCACCGTCTCGAGCGCCATGATCGTGGCGACGCGCCCGCGCCCCATGCCGAGCACCTGGTACAGGCCAAACTCCTTTTTGCGGCGTTTCATGATGAAGTTATTGGCGTACACCATCAAAAAGGCCATGACACCGGCCAAAAAGTACGTCAGGTCGCCGAGCATACTGCCCATAACCTGCGCCAAACCCTCTTCATCAATTCCGGCGATGTCGACCTGCATCGAGATGGTGTTAAAGGCATAGAAGACCGTGACGCCCAGGGTGAGCGTCAAAAGGTAGACGAGGTAGTCGCGGCCGGCGCGGCGGACGTTGCCCCAAGCGAGTTTACAGAGCATCGGAGCCCTCACCGCCCATCATGGCAACGACCTCCATAATGCGGTCGAAGAACTCGCGGCGGTCGGTGTCGCCGCGGCGCAGCTCGGTGAAGATCTTGCCGTCGCGAATAAACAGCACACGGCTCGTGTAGCTGGCGGCAAAGCTATCGTGCGTAACCATGAGCACCGTGGCGCGCAGGCGGCGGTTGAGCGCCTCCAGGCTCTCGAGCAGCAGACGGGCGCTCTTGGAGTCGAGGGCGCCGGTGGGCTCGTCGGCCATGATCATCGTGGGGTCGGTGACGAGCGCGCGGCAGGCGGCAACGCGCTGCTGCTGGCCGCCGGACATCTGGTAGGGGTACTTGTCGAGCACTTGGCTAATGGACAGGCGCGCAGCCACATCCTGCACGCGGGTCGAGATCTCCGCCGAGTTCATACGGGCGATGGTGAGCGGCAGGGCGATGTTCTCGCGCGCCGTGAGCGTATCGAGCAGGTTGGAGTCCTGGAAGATAAAGCCAAGCTCCTCGCGGCGGAACTGCGAAAGCTTGGCCTGCTTCATGCGCGTCACGTCCTGGCCGTTGATGCGGATGGTGCCACTCGTGGCGCTATCGATGGTCGACACGCAGTTGAGCAGCGTCGACTTGCCCGAGCCCGAGGCGCCCATGATGCCGACGAATTCGCCACGGTTGACGGTAAAGCTGACGTCGTTGAGCGCGCGGGTCACGTTGCCCAGCGCTCCATATACCTTTTCGAGATGCGCGACCTCCAGTACCGGGGTCGCCGTTTGCGTGGTTTGCATACCGAGTCCTTTCTTGCGATTAGTCTACGGCATCTATAGTCGCAAGAAGCCGAGTCGGCTACCATCGATATGGCTTACGCTTGCCTTACCGTTGCGTAAGGTAAGGGTAGTCTTTTTGGGACGGGGCTTTTTAGCTGCCCCATCCGAAGCTTTTGAGGCATGAGGGCGCATTTGACATAGGGCAGCTAAAAAAGCCCCGTCCCAAAAAGACTACCTTGCCATGTGTTGATGTTGAGAGAGGACTCCTGTTGAAGACTGTTCATGTTGCCGCTGGGATCATTCGCAAGGAAGGATCCGACGAGCTGCTGGCCGTGCAGCGCGGCTACGGCGACATGCAGGGACTTTGGGAGTTCCCGGGTGGTAAGCTCATGCGCGGCGAGACACCTGAAGACGCCGTGCGCCGCGAGCTTATGGAAGAGCTGCAGGTCAAAGTCACCAACCTGCGTGACTTCTACACCGTTGAGTATGACTACCCCGATTTTCATCTCTCGATGGAGTGTTACTACTGCTCGCTGGCCAAAGCGTCCGGCGAGCCCCAAAAACACGACCGTCAGCTCGATATCCGCTGGATTCCGCGCACATCTCTTGCCACTGTTGAGTGGATGCCCGCCGACAAGGGACTCATCGATGCGCTGATTGAGCTGAAGGAAGACCGGCTTGAGGCTAACGGCACCGCTAACGACGGCGATGCCACCGCGGCCGACGAGCCTGCTACCAAACTCAAGCGCAAACCTAAGCGCCGCAGCAAAAAGCGCCCCAAGCCCGGCCTGCTGGACGGCATCGACACCTCGGACCTTTCTGCCGACGAGCGTGAGCTCGTACGCCGTCGTGCCGCTATTAAAAAGTCCATGAAAGGCAACAAACGCGCCAACACCAAGCCCGAGCTGCTCGTACGTCAGCGCCTGCGGGCAGCAGGCCTCACGGGCTATCGCCTGGAATGGAAGGTTCCCGGCAAGCCCGACATCGCCTTCCCCGGCCGCAAGATCGCCATCTTCGTCAACGGCTGCTTTTGGCACCGCTGCCCCAAGTGCAATCCGAGCCAGCCCAAGCGCAACGTTGAGTTTTGGGAGGCAAAGTTCCGTCGCAACGTCGAGCGCGACCGCGCTGCCGTGGCAGCGCTCACCCAAATGGGCTGGATGCCCATAACCATCTGGGAATGCGAACTCAAAAAAGACCGCATCGACGCCACGATGGAAAAGGTCATCGAGCAGGTGCGCGCCGCCGCACCTCAGCGCTAGGAACGAGCCGTCCACAAACCCCGCACAGGCGAGCCACATCCACGTCACAAACCTCGGAAAGCCCTTAAGCTCAAAACCTTTCAAGAGTGTTACTCGATACCTCTGACCTGCAGTTTCATCGTAACATCAAACCAGGTTAAGCCTTTCTTTAGCGCTTCCTTATCAGCGCTCGCGGCATAATGTAGCCAGCGCACGGGGCCTAGCAGCAAACCCCGAGCGCATTCTTTTGGTGGATATCGAGGAGGCCGCAAAAGCATGCATTCTTCCAATGACGCAACGCAGCAGCCATCCCTAAACCATGCAGACCTTTTCTCCTTCCCCCCGACACAGAGAAACGGCCTCCTCGACTCCCCCACCACAAAAGCCAAACGCTCAACCAATCAGAATCTCAACTTGCAAGCATCGTTCGAAAAGCTCCAAGCATCCCTAGACAAAACCTTCCCCAACCAAGCCCGGGCATACTAGCCCCCATCAACAAAGTAGCGCTAACGCTCCAATTTTCCGCCCAACGCCACAAGGGCGACGACCTCGAGTAGGTCAACCTGGGAGGGACGAGGGCTTAGTTCCCCAATCTTTCCGCAGGGGGCAAAAAGCCTCGCCGCACGAAGTGCGCAGCGAGGCTTTTTGCATGCCCGAGGACGATTGGGGAACTAAGCCCTCGTCCCTCCCCGAGATAAGTAGCGAGTCGGAGTACCCTTGCTGTTACTCCGCCTTGCCCACAGAGTTGAGGTTGGTCATGCGAATCTTAACCAGCTCGGTGATCTCACGCATGCCCTCCTTGGCCGGCTTCTTAGGATCGAAGCAGGCGGGGTTCTCGGCCATGTAGGCCATGAAGCCCTTGGTGTAGGCCTGACGCAGCTCGGTAGCGTAGTTAACCTTGCAGATGCCGTTCTTCACAGCCTCGGCAACCTGCTCATCGGGCACACCGGAGGTGCCATGCAGAACCAGCGGCACGTCGACGGCGTCGCGGATGGCCTTGACCACGGACTGCTCGATGTGCGGATCGCTCGTGTACACGCCGTGACTGGTGCCAACACCAATAGCGAGGGAGGTGCAGCCAGTGCGCTCGACGAACTCCTTGGCCTCGGCCGGATCGGTGTAGGGGCTCTCGCCCTCAACCGCGGGACCGTCGTCCTCCTTGCCGCCAACCTTGCCGAGCTCGGCCTCGACGGGCACGCCCATGGCGCGGCCAGCGTCGGCAACCGACTTGGTCAGGGCGATGTTGTCCTCGAAGGACTCGTGCGAGCCGTCAATCATGACAGAGGTGTAGCCGGTGCGGAAAGCCTGCATGCAGCGGTCATAGCCATCGCCGTGATCGAGGTGCAGAGCGACGGGCACGGAAGCGCGCTCGGCGGCAGCCTTGACCATGCCGTAGAAGTAGTCCAGACCAGCGGTCTTGATGGTGCCCGGGGTGGTCTGCATGATGACGGGGGACTTGGTCTCCTCGGCAGCGGCCAGAACGGCCATAACAAACTCAAGGTTCTCGACGTTGAACGCGCCGACGGCGTAGTGGCCGGCCTGAGCGTCCTTGAGCATCTTTTCGGTGGTAACAAGTGCCATGAGCGTTTGCTCCTCTCCCTCGCCCGCATCTGGACATCGGGCGTACGTGTCCGCAAGGCGTTTTACCATGCGTTTTGCTGCCCCCATTGTATGGAAATCGTTCGTGTTACATGTATGAGATATCACCGGCACACAGGTCAGGACACCCGTTTTTGAAAAGCAAACGGAAGGGATTCGGACCAAATTTCTCTATCCGACACTGAAGTTTTCACGCGAATCGTCTTTCTTTTATAGAAAAGATAAGTAATAGAAAGGCGTTTTCTTACTTAAAAAGAAAATGAACGAAAATGGGTTCAACATAATTCCTGCAAATTTAGGTTGAGGATGGAGCAGCTATGGCCCACGCAACAACCCGGGCTTTCGCCGATGAGCGCCGCGCCGCCATCATGGAAATGCTCGAGCATAACGCCTCCGTTCAGGTGGCAGACATCGCCCAAACCTTTGGCGTATCCTCCGTCACCGCCCGCGCCGACCTGGACGCGCTCGCCGAATCCGGCAAGCTGCGTCGCACGCATGGCGGCGCCGTGTCGCTCCACAAACGCCTAACTGTCTCCACGCAAGATCGCCGCATCAACGTAAATGTCGCCGCCAAGCATGCCATCGCACAAAGTGCCATCGAACTCGTCGGCAGCGGTGACACCCTGCTCGTCGACTCGGGCACCACGGCACTCGAGTTTGTCCGGCTCCTCGATCAGCGCGACGGCATCACCGTCATCACGGCCGACATCACCATTGCCGATTACATCGACGAAAGCATGCCCTCGGTCGATGTCGTCATGCTGGGAGGGGCACTGCGCAAAGGCCATCGCTATCTATATGGCCCGCTCACCATGCAGGCACTTCAAACGGTTCACGCAGACCTTGCCGTCATATGCCCCGGCGCCTTTGTCCCCCGCTGCGGCTTTACGACTGACTTTCCTCAGATGGCCGAGACCAAAACGGCCATGATCGCCGCAGCCCGTCAAAGCGCCGTCCTCATGGACGCCAGCAAGGTCAACGGACGCGGCATGTATCGCTTTGCCGAACTGACCGATGTCGACACCGTCGTGATGGATTGCGATCCCGACCGTGCCGTCGCCACCTCAATCGCCGAAATCGCCAACGACGAGCGCCCGGACCTCATCATCACCGGCGCATAAACAAAAACCACCACAAAGGTGCCTGTCCCCTTTGTGGTGGTTTGCGCGTTAAAAGCGAACGTATCGCTATTTGGAAAGCTCGTCGGCGAGGGCTTCGATCTGGGCGCGCGAGGCGTCGTTGAGCGAGCCTAGGACGGTCACCTTGTTCTGCGTCAGGGCGATGTCCTTCATGCCCTCGAGCTCCTTGGTCATAACCTTGGCAGCAGCGGGCGCCCAAGAGCCGGCCTCGACAAGCGCCACCGTGCGGTTCTGGTAGGCATGCTCGGCGAGCGTGTGGATGAAGGTGCTCATAAACGGGAAGATCTCGCCCTGATAGGTGATGGAAGCGAGTACCAGACGGTCATAGCGGAACGCATCCTCAACGGCCTCGGCCATGTCGTCGCGAGCCAGATCAAAGACGGAAACCTTCTGGCCGCGAGCCTCAAGCGCGGATGCGAGTTCCTCAACGGCGGCCTTCAGATGGCCGTACACGCTCGCGTAGGCAATCGTGATGCCGTCGTCCTCGGGCTTATAGCTCGACCAGGTGTTGTAGGTGTCGAGGTAATAACCCAGGTTCTCGGTCAGCACGGGGCCGTGAAGCGGGCAGATAATCTGAATGTCCAGATCGGCAGCCTTCTTGAGCACGGCCTGCACAAACTTGCCGAACTTTCCCACGATGCCAAAGTAGTAACGGCGCGCCTCGCAGGCCCAGCCCTCAGGATCCTCGATGTCGTTGGCGCCAAACTTGCCAAAGCCGTCGGCACTAAAGAGCACCTTGTCGGTGGCCTCGTAGGAGAAGAGCACCTCGGGCCAGTGAACGTTGGGGGCGCCAACAAACGTTAGGCTGTGGCCGCCCAGGTCGAGCACATCGCCCTCTTTGACGACCATCTTGCGCTCGGGGAAATCGGTGCCAAAGAAGTTGACCATCATGCGGAAGGCGCCCATGCTTGCCACGATCTGGGCCTGGGGATAGCGCTCCATAAAGGCGGCAATGCCGGCGGAGTGATCGGGCTCCATATGATGGACGACCAGGTAGTCGGGCGTACGGCCATCGAGCTCGGCCTCGAGGTTGCCGAGCCACTCGTCGACAAAGCCAGCGTCGACCGAATCGGCGACAGCGATCTTTTCGCCCAAGATAACGTAGCTGTTGTATGCCATACCGTTCTCGGACACGTCGTACTGGCCCTCGAACAGGTCGATGTCGTGGTCGTCGACGCCGATGTAGCGGATATCCTTGGTGATCTCCATCAGGCAAAACCTCCTAGATAGACAAAAGAACCCGTCTATCATAGCACTCGGCTGCATCCCAACAGCCATCTGCCGGCATCCTTATCGATTGTTATTGATGTTCAACATATCACCGTTGACCTGCGGAAACTATGCGCGCGGTGCCGCCGTACTATGTCGAACGATAAGCTGGCCGGGAATACGAATGGCAACGGTTTTGCCCGCCGCACCCGCCTCGGGAACCGCATGCTCAAACACCTCTCGTCCGCGCTGATGCAAGTCGAATCGAACGGTCGTGAGCTCGTTATGCGCGACAAAGTCGTCGAGTGAGTCATCGACGCCCACCACGCTCACGTCCTCGGGCACGCGCAAGCCGCTATCGCGCAGCGCGGCGATGGTGCCGTTTGCCATCTGGTCGTTTGCCGCGTAAATCGCCGTCATGGTGCGGTCGTGCTCGGCCAGGTACCTGCCGGCCTCGTAACCGCTGTTGGCAGACCAGTCACCCTCGAGCGGCTCTACCGGCTCGATGTGTTTACGCTCGAGTGCATCCTGCCAGCCGGCGCGACGAAACTGTTCGTCGACTGAGAACGACGGGCCACCAATATAGCGAATCTGCTCGTGCCCCAGCTCAAACAGGTGATCCATGAGCAGCAGCGAGCAGCCGTAATGATCGGAATCGACCGTGGTCACGCGCGGATGCGCATACATGGTGACGATAACCGTGCCAATGCCCGGCAGTGGATCAAACGACTCAAAATCGGGCGCCATGCGACTCATGCCGATGATGATGCCGTCCACCGGCAATGCAGCCATACGACGCGTGGCCTCGGCAAGCGAAAACTCCTCGGTCTTGGACATCTCGACCAGCGTGATGGCGCAGCCGCGCTCACGGGCCGCACTGGCAATGCCGTCGATCATCGTCAGGTTACCGAACTTGGTGACATCGTTGACGCACAGACCGACCGAATGGTAGCGGCCGTCGCGCAGCGAGCGACCGGCATAACTCGGACGAAAGCCGAGCTCTTGCATGGCGGCCTGCACGCGCTGGCGCGTCTGTTCGTTAACGTTGGGCAAGCCGTTGGCGACGCGCGAAACCGTCTGCTGCGAAACGCCAGCAGCGCGGGCGACGTCGGCCATGGAGACCGGACGCGTACCTGTATCGTTGGACGGGCGCCTTGCCACAGGATCACCTTCACCCTTGCGAGATCTGAATAGCGTGAATGCCGGCCCGGGCAGAAACACACCCCGCGCCGAAGCCCGCTATCGTCGGACGCATGCTAACGTACTCTACTTTTTCAATCCGCAACTCTTCTGCTCTATAAGTCCATACGGCAATACCGTTCACGGCTGAATTTCTACCGATTACCAGATTCTCAAAAAGTGATAAGCGTTGTGTTATGAGTACGTTAACATAGCCCGTAACGTGCGGCATCGTAGATGCTGAGTTTACGCCGCTTCAGATTATTAACGTACTCACTACGACGCAAAGCTCGTCAGTATGCGCCAAGGAAAGGACCCTCATGACCGCTCCCGACGAAAAGACACTCGCCACGCTCACCAAGCTGTTCGAGGATGAGTTTGGCCCCATCGGCGATCGCCAGGTGCTCTATGTGCACGCGCCCGGCCGCTCCGAGATCAGCGGCAACCACACCGACCACGAGGGCGGCCACGTTATCGCCGGCTCGCTCGATGTCGCCGTCGACGGCATCGCCGTGGCAACCGATTCCAACAAGGTCCGCGTTGCCGACGAGGGCTATCCCACGTTTGAGATCGCGCTCGACACGCTAGACGTTCAGGAGTCCGAGAAGGGCACGTCCGCGAGCCTCGTCCGCGGCATGGCCCACGAAATCGCTGCTCTGGGCGTTGAGCCCCAGGGCTTCGACCTCGCCTTCACCTGCTCCGTCCCCTCGGGCGGCGGTCTTTCGAGCTCCGCTGCTGTCGAGGCGGCATACGGTCGTGCCATGGAGACGCTCTGGGGAGCGCCCGCCATCGAGCCCGTCGCGCTCGCCCAGATGAGCCAGCGCACCGAGAACAATTACTACGGTAAGCCCTGCGGCCTTATGGACCAGGCCGCCGTGTGCTTGGGCGGCCTTGCCTACATGGATTTTGAGGATCAGGCTCAGCCTAAGACCCAGAAGCTCGAACTCAACTTTGAAGATCACGGCTATGCGCTCGTGCTCGTTAAGGTCGGCGCCGACCACGTGGCCGCCACCGACGACTACGCCGCCGTTCCGCGCGAGATGCAAGACGTCGCCGCCGAGTTTGGCAAGGCACGCCTGTGCGAGGTAAACGTTGCCGATTTTGACGCCAAGCTCCCCGAGCTGCGCGCCAAGCTGGGCGACCGTGCCTGCCTGCGCGCCGTTCACTACTGGTACGAAAACGGCCTGGTCGATAAGCGTTGGGCGGCCCTTAACGCCGGCGACATCGACCAGTTCCTGGTCCTGACGCGCGAGTCCGGCGCCAGCTCTGCCATGTACCTGCAGAATGTCGTTGCCAAGCTGGGGTCTGAGCAGCCTTCCATGTATGCCCTGGCGCTGGCCGAGCACGTGCTCGACGGCCGCGGCGCCGTTCGCATTCACGGTGGCGGCTTTGGTGGCACCATCCAGGCCTTCGTGCCGCTCGACCTGGTCGACACCTTCATTGCCAAGATGAACGGCTGGCTGGGCGAGGGCTCTGCCCGCCACTACGCAATTTCTGACAAGGGGGCTTACGCGGCATGGCTGTAATGACCGACGTGCGCGAGGCCGCGCAGAACCTGATCGAGTACGCTATCCACCGGTCGATGATCGGCCAGGACGATCGCATCTGGGCATACAACACCATTTTGGAGTGCATCGGCGCCACGGGCCCCGCACTCGACATGGCTTGGGCGCTCAAGACCGAGAAGATTTCGCTCTTGCACCCCGATACCCTGCCCGACTTTGACCTGGAGGGCACGCTCGCCGCGCTTGCCGAGGCCGCCGTTGCCAACGGTGCTGCCGAGGACACGGCATCGGGGCGCGACCGCATCGCCATGCGCATCATGGGCGCGCTGATGCCGAGGCCTTCGGTTGTAAACGAGGAATTCAACGGCCGCATGGGCGTCAACGAGCCCCGCGCCGCGACCGACTGGTTCTACGGCCTGTGCTGCGACGCCGGCTACGTGCGCCGTGCCGCCATCGCGCGCAACATCAAATGGAGCACCCCCACCAACTGGGGCGATCTCGAGATAACCATCAACCTGTCCAAGCCTGAGAAGGACCCGCGCGATATCGCCGCGGCAGGTGCCGCCAAGAACACGGGCGAAAAGTATCCCGCCTGCCAGCTCTGCATCGAAAACGAGGGCTACCCCGGACGCTCCGCCGCAGCCGACGGCGGCGCTCATCCTGCACGCCAGAACCTGCGCATTATCCCCATCTCGCTCAATGGCGATCGCTGGGGCTTCCAGTACAGCCCGTACGCGTACTTTAACGAGCACTGCATTGCCATGAGCTCCGAGCATCGCCCGATGCACGTTGACCGCAAGGGCCTGACGTGCCTGCTCGACTTTGTGGACCTGTTCCCGCACTACTTTATTGGCTCCAACGCCGACCTGCCCATCGTGGGCGGCTCGATTCTGTCGCACGACCACTTCCAGGGCGGCGCGCACGAGTTCCCCATGATGCATGCCGCCGAGGTCTTGCAGTTTAGCGTGCCCGGCTTTGACAGCGTTACGGGTGCTGTGCTGCAGTGGCCGCTTTCGGTGCTTCGCCTGCGCTCGCATGACCGCGCTCAGCTGCTCGACGCTGCCGAGAAGATTATCCTCGCCTGGCGCGAGTGGACCGATGAGTCTGTGGGCGTCATCGCGCACACAGCCGATGGCATGGCGCACAACACCGTGACACCCGTCATCCGCCGCGTCGACTCCCGCGGCAATGCCGGCGGCAAAATCTACGAGGCCTACCTGGCGCTTCGCTGCAACATCACGACCGACGAGCATCCGTTGGGCGTGTTCCACCCGCATGCCGAGTATCACCACATTAAGAAGGAGAACATCGGCCTGATCGAGGTCATGGGCCTGGCCATTTTGCCGCCGCGCCTGGTTCCCGAGCTCGGTGCTGTCCGCGAGCACCTGCTGGCGGCCAAGGCCGATGCCAGCTACGACCTTGCCGGCGTGCTCGAGGGCGATAGTCTTTGCCGCAGCCACGCCGCATGGGCCGAGGATGTCTATGCCCGCCGCGCCGACGAGCTTACGGCGGACAACGCCATCGATATCCTGCACGAGGAGGTCGGCGTGGTGTTTGGCCACGTGCTCGACAACGCCGGCGTATTTAAATGGGATGAAGCCGGCCGCGCCGCCCAGCAGCGCTTTATCGACTCACTGTAATGATCCCTTTCGGACGAAGGAAAACGGATCATTTCGTCTTCAAGACAACGGCGCCCGCCGGCAACATCGCCGGCGGGCGCCATTTTTGCGTGTAGTCATTGGGGACGCTCTTAAACGACTAGTCAAACAAGAACGTCCCCAACGACTAATGACTCGAGCGTGGAAAATCTCCCACTTTGAGCTCGTATGGGCACCAAAAGCAGGAGATTATCCACGCTCATTCTATTAGGAGTCGCAACCGCTACAACTCTACGACCTCAACGCTGTTGTAGACCTCGTCCCAGCGGTCCATGACCAGGTGGCCGGTCTTGGGGTCCATGGCGTTGAGCTTGCCGCAGGTATTGGCAGTCTTGAGCACCGTGACGTCGTCGGCACCAGCAGCAATGGCATGCGCAAAGCCGGCGATGGTCGAGTCGCCGGAACCCGTCGCGTTCACAGCCGCAATCGCGGGCGTCTTGGCGCGGAACGCGCGGCCCTCATGGAAGCCCACCGAACCGGCAGCGCCCATCGAAACGACAACCCAGGGGATACCGGCAAAACGGTCATCGGCGGCAAGCGCCTCGCGCAGAGCATCGACATCATCGGTCGTGAAGGACGTGCTCAGCAGACCGTTGATCTCGGTCAGATTGGGCTTCACAAGCTCGGGCTTAGCGTCGGACTCCAGCGCGGCCTCCAGCGATGCACCCGAGGTATCGAGCAGCACCTTGGCGCCCGCCTCCTCGGCGATCTTGACGAGCTCGGCATAGTAGCCGGCATCGACGCCACGCGGCAGCGAGCCCGAAAGCGTCACGACGTCAGCCTTCGCAGCGAGCTCGGCGAACTTGGCCGTAAAGGCCTCGAGCTCGGCCGGAGCGATCTGCGGGCCGCTCTCCAGCAGCTCGGTCTGATTACCCTCGTGCAGAATATTCAGGCAAATGCGCGTCTCACCGGCGATGGGCACAAAGTCGTTCTTGACGCCGTCGGCATCCATGAGCTCGGCCATATAGGCACCCATGTGGCCGCCAAGCAGACCGGTCGCGAGCACATCGTCGCCCAACTGCAGCAGCACACGGCTCACGTTGAGGCCCTTGCCGCCAGCGGTCTTTTCGGGCGTCACGCGGTTAACATCGTCGATGATCAGCTTGTCGAGCTGATAGCGCGTATCAATCGACGGGTTCATGGTAACGGTCAGAATCATATTGAACTCCTGTTCCGGGGCGGCATGACCCACCCCAAACATACGATAGCTCGTTAAAGGATCTCAATCTCAAAGCCGCGGGTGACGGTCTCTCCCGGCTTGGCCACCAAGCAGCCACGCTTGTGCTCCAGAATATCGTCCTCGTCGGAGCAGGTGGACAGGCCGCCCCACGGTTCAACTGCCACAAAGTCGCCCTCGGGCTTGCTCCACACAATCAGGTACGGCATATCGGGGAACGTCAGGCGCACGCCCTTGTCCTCGGTTTTCTTGGTCAGCGTAACCACGCGGCTCTCGAGCACGTCGAAGATGGTCTCCGCGAAGTCGAAGAGTTCGTGGGTAAGCGGCAGGTTCTGGCCGATCATGGGGTTCTTGCTGCGATGCTCAACATCAATCAGGCCCGTCGAGGGAACGGCAGTACAGAGCTCGGCGGCCTCACGCTGCTCAAAACGGAGCTCGTAATCGTCGTAGGACTCGCCCTCGTCGAGCGGGCACTTAAAGCCGGGGTGACCGCCCACAAAGAACGGCATGTCCTCGGTGCCCTCATTGGTCACCTCGTACGACACGGCCACCTTTTCCGAATCGATCGTGTAACGAGCAACGATCTTGAACGGATACGGGTACTGCTCGAGCAACTCGGCATGGTCGGCAGAGCTTAGGCTCAGCGCAGCCATGTTGTCGCTCTGCTCCTCGAGCTTCCACTCCTGTTTGCGCGCAAAGCCGTGGCGGTCGAGGTTTACCTCGCGGCCGCCCATGGTCATCGCGCGACCGTCACGAAGGCCGCCGCAGATCGGGAAGCAAATGGGTGCCTGGCCCGACCAGACCGCCGGGTCACCCTGCCACAGGTACTCACGGCCGTTGGCCGCAATAGAAGTGAACGACCCACCCGCCGTGCTCAACGCCACACGAATCAAGCCGTTATCAAGAACAAACTCCATAGGAGCCTTCCCTTTCTTACGACAGCCCGCCAAGTCAATAGGGCTGATAGAAAACCGGCCCGCGCCTCATCACAGAAACGCGAGCCGTCAACGGACTAGTAAATTACGCCGGATACCCGCTAGTCATGGTATTCGCCGCGGTCCCACTTCTCGAGGAACTCGTCAAAGAAGTGCGGGTCGGCCTGAGCCTCGGCGTCGGCCTTGTTGCAGGCGTCGATCTTGGCAATCAGGGCATCGTGCTCGGGAGTCTTGTCGTAGGGCTCCTCCAGGAAAGCAAGCATGATATCGGCCATCAGGAACTCGCCGGTGATCTTGCCGCCAAAGCCCACGATGTTGGCGTTGAGCTCGCGACGGGCATACAGGGCAGAGGTCATGTCGCGAACCAGGGCGCAGCGGGCGCCGGGAACCTTGTTGACAGCGTTGGTGATACCGATGCCAGTGCCGCACAGTGCCACGCCGAAGTCGGCCTTGCCGCTGGCAACAGCCTCGCCCACGGCCTTGCCGTAGATGGGGTAATGCGTACGGGTGTGGCTGTAGGTGCCGCAGTCGAGCACCTTGTAGCCAGCCTGCTCCAGGCGGTCGGCCAGATAGATCTTCTCGTCCGTAACGATATGGTCGCAACCGATTGCGATGGTCTTCTTCATCAGAACGTCCTTTCGTCTGAATTCACAAGTTGAGATAGAAGTTCGAGTTCTCGGTGGCTCTCGTTAGGCCATCTTGTTGAGCATGTCGACACGGATCTGGTGACGGCCGCCGGCGTACTGGGCGCGCAGGAACTCGCGGGCGATCTTCTTGGCGACCTCGGTGCCCACGACGCCCGGGCCCATGGTGACCATGCGCGAGCCGTTGTGCTCGCGGGTCATGTAAGCGGAACGCTCGTCGGAAATGTTGGCGACGACCATGCCCTTGATCTTGACGGCAGCCATATAGGAGCCGACGCCGTACTTATCGAATGCGAAGCCCTGGGAATCCTTGTGCTCCAGCAGGTCCTTGGCAACGGCGGTCGCGGAATCGACAAAGTCCGCGGCAGGGGTCTCGGAATAGTCAACGACTTCGTGACCGTCGGCGATGAGCATCTCCTTGATGGACTCCTTCATCGACATACCGTCGGCATCGGAAGCGATTACAACCCTCATGACATCCTCCTTGAGAGATACGCAGGTGCGTAGTTTCTGTTTGGAAGTGTTGAATCGCGTTCAGGTCCGGGCATCTGAATGTGCGGTTCTTCACTGTTCATGTTTATTTGAACACATTCGAACATTAACTGCAACAACTATTTGTTTGTCTTTGTTCTTTTTTGAACAAATACCATTCACGGGTGATTGCTGACCGTTTGGGTCTGGCGCGGACGCAGCGACCATGTGTTCAACAAACAAAAGGGCGGCCGAGAACGTGTCTCGGCCGCCCTTCGGCAGTATGCCCCGGTATATACAGCTGTTTTAGCTACACGGACTGCCCGCCCTTCTTGGCATGCTTGGACGGAGCGCTCAGAAAGCGCCCCGTTAAGTAGTTCGCCGGACCGGAAATATCGATCCCCAGCAGTGTGTGCCCCAACCACAGAAACGCCGCGAGCACCAGCAACGGAATAACACACGAGGTCACGATCATCACGATAACGCCTTCGATCAGATCAGTCACCTGCTGCACAATCCCATCGGTCATCTGCTTGGCTCCACTGGTCACCGATGTGACGAGACCCGAGGCGCCGTCGGCAAGCTGCTCAAGCACATTCTTGGACTCTGTAGACTCGGTCTTTTTCTTGCTTGCTTTGGAGCTGTCGCTATCTGCCGCACTCGCAGCGTCGGCCGCCTTTTGCTCGGTCGCCTCGATGCTCACTCGATACGTTTCGTCGACCTTTTGCGATACCCACACGCTTGCAGGCACCAACGCCATGCCGATCATGGCGACTACCAGCACGCGGGTCGCCACGCGGCGCAGGACGGCACTCGTGCTCCAGCGTCCGTGAATGCCAAGCGAGACCGCAAAGAGCACCAGAGCAAACGGGATCAGGATGCCCAGGCCCACCGACCACAAGATGGTCAGCAGATATTTCTCGAGGTAGAGCACGGCAAGCACAATGCCCAAGTTGCCCGAAAGCTGGGCGAGCTGCTCGGCGACCGGCGTTCCCGTATCGCCCGGCAGCGCCGTGATGCCCGCAGACAGCGCCACGCACGAGGTCGTGAGCGCCAAAACGTTGCCCTTCTTTTGATCGATAACCTCGATGGTGGAGTCCCAAGTTTTGGTATCGGCGAAATGCGGACGAGCTACAAAGCCCGACAGCAGCGCCAGTACCACGAGCGCAACGATAAAGCCAATCTGCAGCTTTTTGTTTGCGCACACGACATCGGACAGGCTGGGCTGCAGCTCGGTTACTGTCGTGTGCTCGGTTATCTGGACAGAACGCCCATGAGCTACCTCGTGCGCGTCTCTTTTTTGTATTGACCCGTTATCCGGCATTTGGATACCTCCTCAGTCCGGCGTTTAATGCGAAAGGAAGTATACCCACCGAGCAAAAATCGAACGGGAGGACGAACGGAGCGCACCAAGACTGCCCCCCAACGACTAGTCGTTTAAGAACGTCCCCAATGACTGTCTCGGGATGAGTTGCGGTGGAATAGGGATTGTTTTGCGCCCGCCGGCCCCTATTCAGTCCCCATTTCACCGCAACTTGGAGGAGGACAAAAAAGCCCTGCCGCGGGTAGCGGCAGAGCTTTTGGAAGGGGACTTGGTTGTGAGGGCTCGTTAGGCGAGCTTGGCCTCGAGCTCGGCGATGCGCTTGTAGGCATCGATGGTAAAGCGGGCCTGCTTCTCCAGGATCATAGTGGTCATGAGAGTGTCCTGAGCGTGAGCCATGATGAAGGTCATCTCCATCTCGCCACCGCCGGCCTCCTGCGAAAGCAGCTTGGTCTGCGTGTCGTGGGCGCCGATAAGTGCATCGCTGGCATCCTTGTGCAGCTGTTCGGCCTTCTCAAAGTCACCCTCGCGAGCAGCATCGAGCGCTGCAAGCAGATCGGTCTGGGCGTCACCTGCGTATGCGACAATCTCGAATCCAACCATCGAGATTTCTTCTTTGGTTGCCATATTGCGTTCCTTTCACATATGAACCAATGGAGAGCATCGCGTCCGGGCATACGCGCTGCGTTGTGTATGACAGAAACAATAACATTCAAACAAAAAAGAACAGCGCAAAACGTGATTTCGAGCTATGAACGGTCGCTTTTCGCCCGTGAACGGTTTTTAAACCAATCTGAACAATATCGAACACAATTAGCGGCAACCCAAACAGACCTGCGCCCTAGCGTACATCGCGCACCGTATCGCCCTCGACGAGCACGCCCGGAAACAGCATGTGCTCCACACCGGGCGCAACGCCCTCGGCGCCGGCAATCTTGTCGACCGCCCACATGCCGACGCGCTTGTTGTCAAAGCGCACCGTGGTCAGGCGACGGTCGGGCACGATATCGCCCAGGCTGTCATCAACACCCACCACACTCACGTCCTCGGGCACGCGCTTTCCGCGCGACTCGAGCCCGCGAATGCAGCCGTAGGCCATGGCATCGTTGGAGGCATAAATGGCCGTGCAGGTCGGATCATCCGCCAGGGCCTGACCTGCGGCATATCCGCTCTGCGCCGTCCAATCGCCACGGATAAGTCGCGGTGGCTCAATGCCATGCGCACGCAATGTCTCGCGCCAGCCTTCCTCGCGCCGCATGCCCGAAAGCGAGCGCTCGGGACACGAGATAAAGTGCACGGTCTTGTGCCCCCGCTCCAGCAAGTACTCGACCACCTGGCGCGAGCAATCGAACTGGTCGTTATCGACCGTTGAACAGAGCGGGTGCTCCAACATCGTAACGAGCACCGTCTGCATGCCGGGCAGCGGCTCGAAGGTGCCAAAGTCTGCCGGCATGCGATTCATGATCACAACCATACCGTCCACTGGCAGTGCGCTCATGCGCGACGATGCGCTCTCGAGGGTATACGGATGCCCGTCTACTTTAGTGAGGGTGATGGCATAGCCGTGCTTATCGGCCGCGGCGGCAAAGCCCTCCATACGGTCGAGATTGCCGGTGCCGGTAATGTTGAACATGGCGACGCCGACGGTCTTAAACTTACCGCGGCGCAGCGATCGACCGGCAAAATTGGGGCGATACCCCAGCTCGCGCATGGCGGCACGCACGCGTTCCTTGGTCTCGGGGCGCACGCTGGGCGAATCGTGCACGGTGCGCGAGACCGTCTGCTCCGAGACGCCCGCGAGGCGCGCTACGTCTTTGACGGATACCGATTTTTTAACAGCGGCCATAGGTCGATCTTTCTATGTCAACGATGCCATTGGTGGCACCTTGCGCAGTCATTTTTAACGCCTTCAAGTATATCCAACGCCTCCCCCACCATACGCTCACCACCCAAAACCTACCGTTCACCGACATTTTTGCTTCCCCGAACGGCTTTTGTCGCCCAAATGTTAACGTTGCCATTGTGCAAACACAGAGCCACCGGGCGGCTCAAACGTTTACGCGTAAGAAATCGACGGTTCGCAGGCACAGGAACCACCGGTTCACTTCTTTTTTTGTGTCACAAAATGGCAACGTCAACATTTTGGCAACCGAAAGTCAAAAGCTACCATCGTTGCTAACCCACCGACTCTTAGGAGCATTGCATGGAGCAACTCATCGCCATCATCGAAAAGGGCCAGCCCTTTTTCAACGCGATCGCCCGCAACAAGTACCTCAAGGCGATCCGCGACGGCTTTATCTCCGTCATCCCCATCATCATCTTCTCGTCCATCTTCTGCCTAGTAGCCTCGGTCCCCAACATCTGGGGTTTCTACTGGCCCGATGACATCAACAACGCCCTGTGGAAGTGCTACAACTACTCCATGGGCATCCTGGCCATCGCCTGCGCCGCCACCACGGCCAAGCACTTCGCCGACGCTCAAAACCGCGATCTGCCCAAGAACAACCAGATCAACTTCATCTCGTGCATGTGCGCGGCCATCATCGGCTTCTTGCTCCTTTCGAGCGACACGATCGCCACGGACGCCGCCAGCGGCTTCAACACGACCTACCTTGGTTCCAAGGGCCTGCTGACCGCTTTCATCGCTGCGTTTGTGACCGGCATCATCTACAAGTTCTTCATTAAGCGCAACATCACCGTCAAGATGCCCGAGCAGGTTCCGCCCAACATCTCGCAGACCTTCAAGGACATCATCCCCTTCTCCGTCTGCATCACCGTCTTTTGGGTTTTTGACATCGTCTTCCGCGCTGCTTTTGGCTTCTGCTTTGCCCAGGGCGTCATCCAGGTGTTCCAGCCCCTGTTCACCGCTGCCGATGGCTACATCGGCCTCGCTGTGATCTACGGCGCCATGAGCCTGTTCTGGTTCGTGGGCGTCCACGGCCCCTCGATCGTCGAGCCCGCCATCGCCGCCGCGCTCGTTGCCAACATGACCGACAACCTGGCTGCGTTCCAGGCTGGCCAGCACGCTTCCGCTGTCCTGACCCAGGGTGCCCAGTACTTCGTCGTCTGCATGGGCGGTACCGGCGCCACGCTCGTCCTGGTCTTTATGTTCTGCTTCCTGGCCAAGTCCCAGGAGATGCGCGCCGTCGGTAAGGCCGCCATCGTCCCCGTGTGCTTTGCCGTCAACGAGCCGCTGCTGTTCGCCGCGCCCATCGTGCTCAACCCCGTCTTCTTTGTCCCGTTTGTCTTTGCCCCGATCGCCAACATCTGGATCCTCAAGGTCTTTATCGACTTCTTGGGCATGAACGGCTTTATGTACACCCTGCCTTGGACCGTCCCCGGCCCCATTGGCACCATCATGGGCCTGGGCTTCCAGCCGCTCGCCTTTGTGATGCTCGCCCTTATCCTGGTCGTCGACTTTGCCCTGTACTACCCTTTCTTCCGTGCCTATGACGCCCAGAAGTGCGCCGAGGAGGCCGAGATCTCCCAGGAGGAGCTCGCCGCCAAGAACGCGGAGAAGGCCGCTAAGCTCAACGATGCCTTCCAGGGCAAGGCTGACGCCAAGAGCGTTGCCGCCGGCGCTGCTGTCGAGGCCGTGAAGGCCGACGCTCCCGCCGTTGTCGCCACTGAGACAACGGCCGCCAGCGACCTCAACGGCAAGCGCGTGCTCGTGCTCTGCCAGGGCGGCGGTACCTCGGGCCTTCTCGCCAACGCGCTGGCCAAGGCTGCCAAAGAGCGCGGCATCAATCTTGAGACCGCTGCCGAGGCCTATGGCAACCACGTTGACATGCTCCCCGACTTTGACCTGGTCGTCCTGGCCCCGCAGGCCGCAAGCTACCTGGCCGACCTGCAGAAGGACTGCGAGCGCGTGGGCAACAAGTGCGTCGCCTGCCGCGGTAAGCAGTACATCGAGCTCTCCCAGAACGGCGACAAGTCTCTCGCCTTCGTCTCCGAGCAGCTGTCGAAGTAAGTAATGCTCAGGGCCAGTCGACCATCAGCAGCCGGCTGGCCCTTCGATTTAGACGATTGGATCATCATGTCCGTTAACCCTGCTAGCGTCACCAACCCGCCTGCGCAGTTTCCCGAGGACTTTGTCTTTGGCGGCGCCACCGCTGCCTACCAGGTAGAGGGCGAGACCCGTACCCACGGTAAGGGCAAGGTTGCCTGGGACGACTTCCTGGAGGCCCAGGGGCGCTTCTCCCCCGATCCCGCTTCCGACTTCTACAACCAGTACCCCGTCGATTTGGAGCTGTGCGAGGAGTTCGGCATCAACGGCATTCGCCTCTCCATCGCCTGGAGCCGCATCTTTCCCAACGGTACCGGCGAAATCAACCCCGAGGGTGTCCAGTTCTATCACGATCTCTTCGCCGAGTGCCATAAGCACCACGTTGAGCCGTTCGTCACGCTGCATCACTTTGACACGCCGCTGCCCCTCTTTGAGAAGGGCGATTTCCTCAACCGCGAGACCATCGACGCCTTTGTGGACTTTGCCACCTTCTGCTTTAAGGAGTACGCCGACCAGGTGACCTACTGGTTCACCTTTAACGAGATCTGGGCCGACGCCTCCAACACCTACATCGAGGGCACCTTCCCCGGTGGCGTCAAGGCGCATCTGGCCGAGGCCTTCCAGTGCGAGCACAACATGATGCTCGCCCACGCCAAGGCCGTGCTGGCCTTCCACAACGGCGGCTTTAAGGGCAAGATCGGCGTCATTCAGTCGCTGGAGTTTAAGTATCCGCTCAACGAGAACGACCCCGCCGACATCAAAGCCGCCAACAACGAGCACGTGCTGCAGAACCAGTTTCTGCTCGACGCCACCTTCCGCGGCGACTATGCCCCCGACACCCTCGAGTGCGCCAACCGCCTGGCTGCCGTCTCGGGCGGCACCATCGAGATCCTGGACGAGGACCTCGAGATTATGCGCGAGGCCGCGCTCTACAACGACTACCTGGGCGTTAACAACTACCAGTGCCGCTTCTTGAAGGCTTACGATGGCGAGAACGACCTGCACCACAACGGTACGGGCGAGAAGGGCACCGGCCGCTGGCGCGTTAAGGGTATTGGCGAGCATGTGAACAAGCCTGGCATCCCCACCACCGACTGGGACTGGATCATCTATCCCGAGGGCCTGTTCGATCTGCTCGTCTACATTAAGCAGCGCTACCCCAACTATAAGCAGATCTTCATTACCGAAAACGGCATGGGCTACAAGGACCCCTACAAGGACGGTTTTGTGGACGATCAGCCGCGCATCGACTACATCGAGCAGCACTTGCGCTGGTTGCTCAAGGCCATGGAGGTGGGCGTCAACGTGGGCGGCTACTTCCTGTGGAGTCTGCAGGATCAGTTCTCCTGGACCAATGGTTACAACAAGCGTTACGGCTTCTTCTACGTTGACTTTGAAACCCAGAAGCGCACGCCCAAGGCAAGCGCCTACTGGTACAAGCACGTAGCGCAGACCCGCCGTCTGGACTAGCGGCTCGCGACGAGCGGCATTGCCCCGCTCACATAACTTGTCCCCATTTCTCAGCCGGGGGCGGCACGTCACACGGCGCGCCGCCCCCCGGCCTTTTTGTGCAGGTCGGAAGCCGTTTGTCTCAATCTGTAACATCTAGCCGAGTTTTTGGGTCCTAGCTGTTACAGATTGAGACGAACAGGATTGCTCTTTCCGAAAAATCTAAATCTGTAACACGTAGCCCGCTTTTGACCGTCTACCTGTTACAAATCGAGACAGACGGAGTAGGACCTAACCCCGTATGTCCCTAACAGTCGAGCGTTCGACCAGCGTGCTCGGCACATGAATCGCCTCGATAGACGAGCTCTCTCCAATCGCCGCCTCAAACGCAAGCTTACCGACACCGCGCAAATCAAATCGCAGCGTCGTCAGCCGATTGTGAGGAACAAGTCCCTCGAGTGCGTCGTCGATACCAACCACGCTCACGTCGTCGGGCACGGACAGGCCCGCGTTCTCGAGCGCGGCGATAACGCCCAGCGCCATCTGGTCATTTGCCGCAAGCACGGCAGTCGGCGTCTGCGACCCGCCGGCAAGCACCTCGGCCGCAATCCGCTCGCCCATGGCGTACCCACTGTCCGCACTCCAATCGCCACGCAGCATCGGAGCGGCATCGACATGAGCACGACCCAGCGTATCGCGCCAACCGGCCTCACGAAAACGCGAGGAAATCGAGTTTTCCGGACCCGCCACAAACCGCATATTCGAGTGACCATGTTCCAGCAGATAATTGGTCAACAGCTCGCACGAACCATACTGGTCGGAGTCGATCGTCGTGCAGCGCGGATGCGCATACATGGACAGGATGACCGTTCGCACTCCCGGCTGGGGAACAAACTCCTCAAAATCGGGAGCCATGCGGTTCATGTTGAGAATCATGCCGTCGACGGGTCGCTCGACCATGCGGCGCGAGGCATCGGCAAGTGCATAGGGCTTGTCGCCGCCCATCTCGATCATAGTGACGGCAAAATCGTGCTCGCGCGCCGCTTGCATGATACCCTCGAGCGTCGCCAGGTTACCGACACGTGTGATGTTGTACATGCACAGGCCAATAGAACGATACGACCCGCCGCGCAACGCCGTTCCAGCAAAATTGGGACGAAAGCCCAGCTCTTCCATGGCGGCCAGCACACGCTTGCGCGTCTTTTCCGTCACGTTGGGCATACCGTTGACCACGCGAGACACAGTCTGGCGGCTCACGCCAGCGAGCGCCGCAACCTCTGCCGCGCTCGCCGAACGACCATTCCTTGTCCGCTGAGCCATGCCTTCCACGCTAACCTGCTTCCCAACTATTCCCCGCGCCCATGGCGCATCGTACATACATTGATAACGTGCTCATGATACCCGAGCCATATACCACAACATGAAAACTTCTGTCAATCAAAACCGCTTACCGAACAAATACAACCGTTCGCGGCTGTTTGAAGTTGTTTTGTTTCTATACATCCCAGCCGGATGTTAACGTGCTCATTGTCAAATGTTCACGTGCTCATTTTGGTTCTAATCATTTTAAGATAGTGTTTATCGGGCTTTTTCACCGCTGAACGCTAACCAGGGAGCCTCCTGAGCACAAACGCACAATATCGAACAGCGAGACGAGAGGGTGTATGCATATGTCTTTGCTAAACCGCGTACAGCAGCTGCCGAAGGGCTTTGTTTGGGGCGCCGCAACCGCCGCGTACCAAACGGAAGGTTCCACGAAGGTGGCAGGCAAGGGTAAGACCATGTGGGACGATTACCTTGTCGCCCAGGGTCGCTTTTTGCCCGACCCGGCCAGTGATTTCTACAACCGCTACGAGGAGGATATCCGCCTTTCTGCCGAGCATGGGCTCAACGCCATCCGTGTGTCCATCGCCTGGACCCGCATCTTCCCCAACGGCGACGATGCCGAGCCCCTCGCCGAGGGCGTTAAGCACTACCACGAGCTGTTCGCCTGCTGCAAAAAGTATGGCGTCGAGCCCTATGTGTCCCTGCATCACTTTGACTCCCCCGCCGCCCTGTTCAACCAGGGCGACTGGCTCAACCGCAAGACCGTCGACGCCTATGTGCGCTATGCCGAGTTCTGCTTCCGCGAGTTCCGCGAGGTCAAGAATTGGTTCACCATCAACGAGCTCATCAGCCTCTCGCACTCCCAATACATCCAAGGCAACTTCCCGCCCAACCATCACTTTGATGTGACGAGCGGCATCCAGAGCCAGCACAACGAGCTCGTTGCCCACGCCCGCGCCGTCAACCTGTATAAGGATCTTGACGAGACCGAGCACCTGGGCGGCCGCATTGGCATGGTCAACGTCCTGACGCCGGCATATCCTGCCACCGACTCGCCCGCCGACCAGCACGCCGCCGACCTGTACAACGCCTTCTACACCGACTTCATCATGGACGGCGCCTTCCTGGGCCACTACTCCGCGCGCACCCTCTCACTCATCAACGAGATTCTGCGTGCCAACAACGCCACGCTTACGGTTGAGGACAGCGACATGGAGGAGCTCGCCAAGGCGGCGCCCCGCAACGATATGTTCGGCCTCAACTACTATCAGTCGGCGTTTATCGCCGCCTACGATGGCGAGTCCACCAACAGCTTTAACGGCACCGGAGACAAGGGCACCTCGTGCTTTAAGTTTAAGGGCGTCGGGCAGCAGGTCGATATGCCGGGTATCCCCACCACCGACTGGGATTGGCTCATCTACCCGCAAGGCCTCTACGACACGCTCAAGCACATCAGCGCCACCTATCCCAACCTCCCCGTCATCTATATCACCGAAAACGGCCTGGGCCACAAGGACCCCGAGCCCGACGCAAACGGCATCGTCGCCGATCCCGAGCGCATCGACTTTGTCGACCAGCACATGGAGAAGGTGCTCCAGGCGCGCGCCGAGGGCGTCGACGTCCAGGGCTACTTTATCTGGAGCCTGCAGGACCAGTTCTCGTGGGCCAATGGCTATAACAAGCGCTACGGCCTGTTCTACATCGACTTCGACACGCAAAAACGTTACATCAAGCAGTCGGCACTCTGGTACAAGGAGCTCGCCGACACTATGGCGGACGCGCAGTAGCGCATCGCCTCGCTTTCCCCCGAGAAGGGAGCGGCCCTATGCGATACAAACCCAGCCGCTCCCCTCTCTCCCCCTGGGACCGACCCCGCCTGCACCCGGGCTTTTAGCAAGCGGGAGACCATATAGGTTTTCAACGTCCATGCCATTAAGATTTCATGCAAAGAGGAGCGTGAACTATGGAATCGATCGTTAAGTTCTTGGAGAAAGGTCAGCCGTACTTCGACAAGGTCTCTAAGAACATCTACCTTCAGGCCATTAAAGACGGCTTTTTGGCAGCAATGCCCATCATCCTGTCTTCTTCTGTCTTCCTGCTTATTTCGACCCTGCCGGGCGTTGTCGCCACGGTCGGCGGCTTTACGCTGCCCGACTGGTGGAACGTCGACGTCGTGAACTTCTGCAACAAGGTTTACAACTTCACGATGGGCGTCGTGGGCATCATGGTCGCCGGCACCACCGCAAGCGCGCTGACCGGCTCCAAGAACCGCCGCATGCCTGCCGGCAAGGCCATCAACGCCACGAGCACCATGGTCGCCGCCATGTGCGCTATGCTCATCTTGGCCGTTACCCAGACGAGTGCCAAGATCGACGGCGCCGATGTCTCGGTGTTCTTTACCGACAACATGGGCACCAAGGGCCTGCTGAGCTCCTTTGTCGCCGCATTTGCCACGGTCAACATCTATGCCTTCTGCATTAAGCGAGACATCACCATCAAGCTGCCCAAAGAAGTCCCCGGCGCCATCGCCCAGAACTTCCGCGACATCTTCGCCTTCAGCTTCTCCATCCTGTTTGTCGCCGTCATCGACGTTATCTGCCGCACCTGCTTGGCCGTCCCGTTTGCCAACGTCATCTCCACGCTGGTGAGCCCGCTGTTCGCCGCTGCCGATTCCTATGCCGGCCTCGCCCTCATCTGGTTCATGATCCCGCTGTTCTGGTTCATGGGCATCCACGGCCCCTCGGTCGTTAAGCCTGCCCTCAACGCCGCGCTGTTTGGCAACATCACCACCAACCTCGCCACGCTGCAGGCCGGCGGTCACCCCGCCCTCGCCCTGACCGAAAACTTCGGTAACTACATCGGCGAACTCGGCGGCACCGGCGCCACGTTCATTGTCCCGATCATCTTCCTGCTCTTTATGCGCTCCAAGCAGCTCAAGGCCGTCGGCAAAGCCTCTGTCGTACCCGTGATGTTCGCCGTCAACGAGCCGCTGCTGTTCGCCGCGCCCATCATCCTCAACCCGTACTTCCTGATCCCGTTCCTGTTTGCCCCCGTGGCCAACGTCCTCATTGGTAAGTTCTTCATCGACTTTTTGGGCATGAACGGCTTTATCTATGCCATGCCGTGGGCACTCCCCGGACCGATCGGCACCTTCATCGACACCAACTTCCAGCCGATCTCTCTGGTCCTGGTTGTCGTCCTGCTGGTCGTTGACTTCTTGATCTACTACCCGTTCTGCAAGGCCTACGACAACGTCCTGTGCAAGCAGGAGGCCGAGACCCTGGCCGAAGAAGAGGCCGAGGAGACCAAGGCCGTCAAGACCGCTGCCGCCCCCGCCGTTGAGGCTCCTGTTGTCGAGACCGCTTCTGCCACCGAGGCCTCCGCAGCTCCGTCCGCCCTTAAGGGCAAGGATCTGAGGGTTCTGGTTCTGTGCGCTGGCGCCGGCACCTCTGCACTGCTCGCCAACGCGCTTAAGGAAGGCGCCGACGAGCTGGGCATCGACATTACCGCCAACGCCGGTGCCTACGGCAGCCACTACGCCATCATGGACCAGTACAACGTCATCGTCCTGGCTCCGCAGGTTCGCACCTATTACAACGAGATGAAGGCCGACACCGACCGCCTGGGCATCACGCTGCTGTCGCCCAAGGGCAAACAGTACATCGACCTCACTAAGGATCCCAAGGGCGCCGTCGCCTGGATCGAGGAAAACCTCGAGGCATAAGACGCTGACACCACCTGCCGCTTGCAGACAATAAATGGCCCGTGCATCGATGTGTGATGCGCGGGCCATTTTGTTTAGACCGCACCCGTCCTCCTGTTCATCTCAATCTGTAACATCTAGCCGAGTTTTTCGGTCCTATCTGTTACAGATCGAGATGAACGCACAGGCCAAGCCGAAAATCTCAATCTGTAACACGTAGACCACTTTTGACCGTCTAGTTGTTACAGATCGAGACAAACGAAATAAGCCGGGCCAAAAATCTCGATCCGTAACATCTAGCCGAGTTTTTGGGTCCTAGCTGTTACAGATTGAGACAAACGGAATAGGCCGAGCACGTCTACGCCCGCAAGTCCTTTACGCTGGAACGCTCGACCAACACGCCCGAGACGAGCGTACGGCTTCTGGAGCTCGGGGCTTCCAGACCTGCGACGACCTCGTTAAGCGCACGGATGCCCAGCTCGCGGTGGCGAAACTTCACCGACGTCAGAATCGAGTTGGGAATCGTCTTGTAGAGCTCATCGTCGAAGCCGATCACGGACACGTCGTCGGGCACACTCAGACCCTTATCACGTAGAGCCATCATCACGCCGTTTGCCATGCAGTCGTTAGCAGCGAGGACCGCCGTGCAATCGGGTTTATCGGCAAGCACAAGGCCCGCGGCATAGCCACTATCCGCATTCCAATCGCCTTGCAGAGGCTCGGGCGGCTCAATGCCACGCGCCTCGAGTGCCGCACGCCAACCTTTCATACGACACTGGCTCGACAGCGACTCTTTCTTACCAGAGACGAAGTACACGTTCTTGTGCCCACGATTCAAGAAGTACTCGCACGCCATGCGCGCGCCACCCTCTTGATCGTCACTAACGGTAGAGCAGGTAGGATGCTCCATCGGCGTGATAATCACCGTCTTGAGGTCTTTCGGTGCCTCAAAGGTATCAAAGTCATCGACCATCTGACGCAGGTTGAAGATCATGCCATCAACAGGCAGCTGCGACATCCTACGCGCCGCATCGGCAAGGGTCATCTTCTCCCCTGCCCGCTTTTTGATCATCGTGAGCGCAAAGCCGCGTTCTTCGGCGGCATCGGCGATACCGTCAATCATGTCCACGGCACCGCCCGACAAGTGAAACAGCACGACGCCGATGCACCCGTAACGGCCCAACTTGAGCGAACGCGCGGCAAAGTTGGTTCGAAACCCGAGCGCCTCCATGGCCGAATGAACCTTATCGCGTGTCGACTCTCGCACGCTATCGGGCTCGTTGATCACACGCGAAACCGTCTTGAGAGAAACACCCGCGGCAACTGCCACATCATTCATTGAGACATTTTTCTTGTCCATCGTTGCCACTACTTCTCCAGTCGGTCTTGCATCGCTTGTTTTTTGCGTTCTAGCATACACTACCTGCTTGACTGATAAATCAACCGTTTACCGGACAATATCGACCACTCACCCGTAAATCCTTGTTGCTCTTCCAAAAATGTCTTACGTTGTCATTAACGAAATGACAACGTTGTCATTTCGCAATGCCTTCCTTAAGCAGGAAGGTTTCCGGGCAGTCCTGACCATCCATCGACGACCAGTTCCATCCACATGCATCGCGCATCAAGCAGCAAAGGAGCTCTATGGACGCCATCGTAAAGATGCTCGAAAAGCATCAGCCGTTCTTTGAGAAGATCTCGAGGAACATCTATCTCCAGGCCATTAAGGACGGATTCCTTGGGTGCATGCCCATCGTCCTCACCTCTTCGATCTTTCTGTTGATCGCCACCCTTCCTGGCGTAGTTGGCATCACGCTGCCCCAACCGCTCATCGACTGGTGCAACAAGCTGTACAACTTCACCATGGGCGTTATGGGCATCATGGTCGCCGGCACCACTGCCAAGAACTTTACGGCTTCCATGAACCGTCGTATGCCCGCCGGCAAAGTGCTCAACGACGGTTCCACCATGGTGGCCGCCCAGTGCAGCATGCTGCTGCTCGCAGTCACGCAGTTCACCACCAAGTTCAACGGCTCCGAACTTTCGGTCTTCGATTGCACCAGCATGGGCACGCGCGGTCTGTTCTCGGCCTATATCGCCGCGTTCATTACCGTGTGGGTCTACAAATTCTGTGTCTCGCGCGATTTGACTATTAAGCTACCCAAGGAGGTCCCGGGGGCCATCGCTCAGAACTTCCGCGACATCATCCCCTTTGGCGGCGCCGTCATCATCTGCGGCATCATCGATGTCGTCGTGCGCAACCTCATGGGCGTTCCGTTCTCCGAGCTGCTTATCAAACTGCTCTCCCCGCTCTTTACCGCCGCAGAAACCTATCCTGGCCTTATCCTTATCCAGGCAGCCACCGCGTTCTTCTGGTTCATCGGCGTCCACGGCCCCTCGATCGTCCAGCCGGGCATCGACCCCATCCGTCTTGCCAACCAGGCCGAGAACCTGCAGGTTCTGCTGGCAGGCGGTCACCCCGCCCACTCCCTCACCTTTAACATGTCGCTCGTGGGTGAGTTCGGCGGCACCGGCGCCACGTTCATCGTGCCGCTTCTGCTGATTCTCTTTATGAAGTCCAAGCAGCTCAAAGCCGTCGGTAAGGCCTCGATTGTTCCTGTTGCCTTCGCCGTCAACGAGCCGCTGCTCTTTGGCGCGCCGATGATCCTTAACCCCTACATGCTCATCCCCTTTGTTGCCGCCGGTTGCGTCAACGTGAGTGTTGCCAAGTTCTTTATCGATAACGTGGGCATGAACGGCTTCTCCTTCGTGGTGCCTTGGGCTACCCCCGCCCCCATCGGCATCTTCATCACCACGAACTTCCAGCTTATCGCCCTGGTATTTGTCGCGATTATCATCTTGCTGGACGCCATCATCTACCTGCCGTTCTTGAAGGCATACGATAAGCTGCTCTGCGACCAGGAGGCCGAGCGCGCCGCCGAGCTGGGTCTCGAGTCCAATGGTGCCGCTGCCATCGCCGCCAAGCCCTCTGCGCCCGCTGTCGAGCAGGCTACCGCTTCCGTCGAGACGACTGTTGCCGCCGCCGACAGCAAGCCTGTCGCCGATCAGCCCGAGCCCGAGCCCGCTGCCGATGCATCCGCCAAGAAGGATGTCGATGGCCTGAAGGTCCTCGTCCTGTGCGCCGGCGCCGGCACCTCTGCCATGCTCGCCAACGCCATCAAGGAAGGTGCCGCACAAACCGGAGAGAACATCGCTTCCTCTGCAGGCGCCTATGGCCAGCACACTGCCATCATGGACCAGTACGACGTTATCGTGCTTGCCCCGCAGGTTCGTAGCTACTACAACGACATGAAGGCCGACACCGATCGTCTGGGCATCAAGCTGCTCGCCCCGCGCGGTAAGGAATATATCGACCTTACTCGCGACCCCGCCGGCGCCATTAAGTGGCTCCGCGAGAACCTCGACTAGGTTCCTCCCTCTGTTGGTGCCCGGATCCCCAGTTCGGGCACCTCTCCCTATTCGAATCCCACAGAAAGGATGACTCATGACCAACCCCATGCAGTTCCCCGACGGCTTTGTGTTTGGCGGCGCCACCGCTGCTTACCAGGTTGAGGGCGAGACCCGTACGCACGGCAAGGGCAAAGTGCCCTGGGACGATTTCCTGGCAGCCCAGGGTCGCTTCTCTCCCGATCCCGCAAGCGACTTCTACAACAAGTACCCGGTCGATATCGACCTGTGCCAGCGCTTCGGCATCAACGGCATTCGTGTCTCCATCGCTTGGAGCCGTATCTTCCCCAGCGGCACTGGTGAGATTAACCCCGAGGGTGTTGCCTTCTATCACGAGCTCTTTGCCACCTGCAATAAAGCCGGCGTTATCCCCTATGTCACGCTCGATCACTTTGATACGCCCGAGGCCTTTTACCAGAACGGCGGCGAGGGCTTCCTGACGCGCACGACGATCGACGCCTTTGTCGAGTACGCCAAGTTCTGCTTTGCCGAGTTCACCGAGGTCAAGCACTGGTTTACCTTTAACGAGATTCCCGCGACCGCCGAGGGCAGCTTTATCGTCGGCAACTGGCCGCACGGCGAGAAGTATCGCCTGGACAAGGCCTTCCAGCTCATGCACAACATGATGGTGGCCCACGCCAAGGCCGTCGTCGCCTTCCATGAGGGTGGCTTTGAGGGCGAGATCGGCATTGTCCAGAACCTGGAGCCCAAGTATCCCCTCGACCCCAACAACGCCGCCGACTGCGAGGCAGCTCGCATGGCCGACGTCATCAACAACCGCTGGGTACTCGACGCCACCTTCCGCGGCCACTATGCCGCCGACACGATGGAGGCTGCGACCAAGCTGTCCCATATCGCCGGCGGCGAGCTCGACGTCCGCGACGAGGACATCGCCGCGCTGACCGCCGCGCTCCCCTACAACGATTGCCTGGGCGTCAACACCTACAAGTGCCAGTTCCTGCGTGCCGCCGAGGGCGAAAATGACATCAACCACAATGGCACCGGTGACAAGGGCTCCTCGCGCTGGTTCCTCAAGGGCGTGGGCGAGTCATGCGTGCGCGAAGGCGTACCCACCACCGATTGGGACTGGATCATCTATCCCGAGGGCCTCTACGACCTGCTGCTGCGTATTAAGAACGATTACCCCAACTACAAGAAGATCTACATCACCGAGAACGGCATGGGCTATAAGGACGACTTCGAGGATGGCTTTATCGACGACGCCCCTCGCATCGACTATATGCGCCAGCATCTCGCATGGATCCTCAAGGCGATTGACGGCGGCGTGAACGTCGACGGCTACTTTGTGTGGTCGCTGCAGGACCAGTTCTCCTGGACCAACGGCTATAACAAGCGCTATGGCCTGTTCTACGTCGACTTTGAGACCCAGAAGCGCTATCCCAAGGCGAGCGCGTACTGGTACAAGAACGTCGCGGAGACCGGCCTGCTCATGGCCTAGTTTAAGCCGCGTACCCCCTGTCGGCCGCATGCGAATCCCTCCACGGGTTCGCATGCGGCCTTTTTCGTTTTGAGCGGCCCGAACTTGAAGATCTCGATCTGTAACACGTAACCGAGTATTCCGGCCCTACCTGTTACAGATCGAGACAAACGGGTAGCCCGAAGCAGAATATCTCGATCTGTAACATCTAACCCGGTTTTCTACTTCCAACTGTTATAGATTGAGATAATTCGACGAAGCCGATGTTTTATTATACCGTGGTACAATTGTGTCCCAACGCAAAGGAGGTACCCATGTCCGCTTGTGTGCCCGTCCGAGACATGAAGGACACCGCCACATTCACCGCACTTGTTGAGTCTGAGCGCGACGTTACCGTAACCAAGAACGGCTACGAGGCCATGCACTGCATCAGCAGCGACCAGTATCGCCTCATGCAAGAAGAAATCGCCAAGGCAAAACTGCTGTCTCGTATGATGTTGGCAGAAGACGAAATATCGCAAGGCGACTACAGCGATTACGAATCCTTCGCGGCTTCGATACGAGACAAATATGACCTATAACGTCGTAATCCTCAAAAGCGCGCGATATGAGTACGAGAGTATTGTCGGATACCTTGCTCAAATCCTCAAGAATCCGCGTGCAGCAGGCAATTTTGTCGCTGAGTTTGAATATCAGCTTGATCTGCTTCGCGAGCAGCCGCTTTTACGTCCCCTCTCGCACATGCAAGAGCTGGCGGCACGTAATTACCGATCGTTTCCCGTCAACAACTACGTGTGTCTATACAAGTTTGAGCACGAAACAATCTATATCGCCCACATCTTTCATCAGTCACAGGACTACGCCCGCCTGGTCTAGCCCACAAGCTGAATACTTGGCCCGAGCGCATATGCATGTCATTCTGCGCGTCATTGTGAAGCGATAATCCCCGCGCCGGCAGAGGGCAGAAGTATCGCCTGCAGCGTTAGCTAGCAAATGACCTGCGTGTGCTCCTCGATGGCAGTGCGGTCCTCGGCGGTAATACCCGGCTCGCACACCACGGCGTCCAAATTGTCCAGGCGGCAGAAGGTGTAGAAGTCGCGCTTGCCGATTTTGCTGGAGTCGGCGATCAGATAGCGCGAGTCCGCCTTGCTAAAGGCGAGCTGCTGGATACGGCCCTCGTCCATGTTGGACGTAGACACGTCGCCATCCAGAATGCCGTTGGCGCCGATAAACGCCGCATCGATGCCCAGCGCGCGCAGGGTATCCTCGGCCGTTGGTCCCACAAAAGCGGCGGTGCGGCGACGGTACATACCGCCCACGAGGCACAAGTCGCAGTCCTCGCGCGCCTCGAGCAGGTTAAACACCGAAAGCGAATTGGTCACAATGCGCAGGCGAAACGTCGGCAGCATCGAGGCCATCTGCTCAACCGTGGTGCCCGTGCCCAAAAAGATGGTCGAGCCTTCCTCGATAAGCTCCACAGCACGGCGCGCAATCTGCAGCTTTTCCTCGGCATGCTTAGTGCGCTTTTCGCTGTGCGAATACTCATGGCGCAACATAGCGTGGGGACGACCCTGTGCACTGCGGGCACCGCCGTGCACGCGCTCGATCTCGCCCAGACTCGCAAGTTCTTCGAGGTCGCGGCGAATCGTCATGTCCGAAACGCCCAGCACATCCGAAATCTCCTTGACCGAGACCGTACCCTGCTCCTCGAGCAGCTGACGAACCTTATCCTGACGCTCCGCCTTGATCATTTTTACTCCTTTGAGTGGTTTTGTTCACATTTATAGTAATCGAACAGTTATGCTCACTCACTCTAAACGGTCGGTTTTTCCCGGTGAACGGTAGGATAGTAAACGCCAAACGTTGAATAACGAAATGCTTCGACGTCACAACTTCAGCTATACATAGGCAAAAAGCTGCAATTTTAAGATCATCTCAATCCAATGCACCTCAATAAAGCAAATTGAACTTTCCCGAACAATAGAAAACAGATTGACACACTAATTCTCTTGAACTTAAATAACAGGCAACTTAAACAAACAGATTCGAACACATTCGATCTGCATGAAACGGAAGGAGTTGCAGACATGTCCGCAAAGAGCAATCTGTTCTTCGAAGACACCGTGTTTGTTTGCGACCGCACCACGCAAGAAGAGGTCTTTACCGAGATCGCCAATAAGCTGTCACTCAAAAACTATGTTGCACCCGCGTTTCTCGAGAACATCATCGAGCGTGAAAAGGGCTACCCCACCGGCATGGATATGTCTATCGTCGACCCCGAGTTGCCCAGTTTTGCCGTTCCTCACACCGAGGTCGAGTTCGTTCACACCCGTCGCATCGTCCCCGTCAAGCTGACGACCCCCGTCGAGTGGCACTCCATGATCGACCCTTCGCAGACCTTCCCCGTCTCGTTCCTCTTCATGATTCTCAACGACGACAAGGAGGCCCAGGTGGGCATCCTCGCCAAGATCATGGACTTCGTTAACGCTCTTGGCACCGATCGCGTCAAGGAGCTGTTCTCCATGACCGACACCAAGGCCATCTATCAATTCTTGGTCGACAACTTCCCTGCCGACTAGCCAATCACTTTTAGGAATCCGCGGGACACCCCGCATAGAGAAAGGAATTTATCATGATTAAGGTTCTCGCAGCTTGTGGCGCCGGTGTTAACTCCAGCCACCAGATCAAGGACGCCATCGAGTCCGAGTTCAAGAATCGCGGCTACAACCTGCACTGCGACGCCGTGATGATCAAGGACGTCAACGAGGAGATGCTCTCTCAGTACGACATCTTCGCACAGATCGCCAAGACCGACTTTGGCTTTGAGGTTAAGACCCCGATCGTCGACGCCGGCCCGATTCTCTATCGCATGCCTGCCATGGCTAAGCCGGTTTACGACAAGATTGAGGCCATTATCAAGGAAAAGGGTCTCAACTAATCTTATGCAGCTTCGCTCTGCACAATCTTTGGCTTTTAGGAAGATGACGACCGGGAACGGCATCTTCCTTTTTTAAAGCAACATACGGAAAAGGAAATTCTCTTATCGGAAAGAGGGAGACATGGACGCAGTTATCGGGTTTGCTAACGCCGTCTTTCAGCCGCTGATCGACCTTGGCGCAGCCCCTATGATGACCATCGTTTTGACGGTTATTGCCCTTCTCTTCAAAGTTAAGTTTACCAAGGCCCTCGAGGGCGGTCTTAAGCTCGGTATCGCCATTACCGGCATCGGCGCCATCATCAACATTCTGACGACGGCCTTCTCGAGCGCCATGACGACGTTCGTTGAGTCCACCGGCCTTCAGCTCACCGTTACCGACGTGGGTTGGGCACCGCTGGCCACCATCACCTGGGGCTCTCCCTACACGCTGTACTTCCTGATGGTCCTTGTCATCGTCAACATCGTGATGATCGTGCTCGCCAAGACCAACACCATCGACGTCGACATCTTTGACGTTTGGCACCTCGCCTTTGTCGGCCTTGCCTGCATCTACTTTGGCGCCAACATTGTCGTCGCCACGCTGCTCGTTGTCTTCGTCGGCGTTATGAAGATCATGAACTCCGACCTCATGAAACCCACGTTCAACGACCTTCTGGGTGCTCCCGAGGAGAACCCCATGACCACGACTCACATGAACTACATGATGAACCCGCTGGCCATGCTGCTCAACAAGATCATCGACAAGGTGCTCCCCTTCCTCGATAAGTACGACTTCGATGCTGCCAAGCTCAACAACATGATCGGCTTCTGGGGCTCCAAGTTTGCTATTGGTATCTACCTGGGTGTCTTCGTCGGCCTTCTTTCGCACCAGACCCCGCAGCAGATCTGCACGCTCGCCTTTACCGCCGCAACCTGCCTTGAGCTGTTCTCGATGATCGGTTCTTGGTTCATCGCAGCCGTTGAGCCGCTGTCTCAGGGCATCTCCGACTTTGCCAACAACAGCAAGTGGCTCCAGGGTCGCACCCTCAACGTCGGCCTCGACTGGCCCTTCATCGCCGGCCGCGCCGAGATCTGGGCTGCTGCTAACATCCTTGCCCCCATCATGTTGGGTGAGGCTCTGCTGCTCGCCAACGTTCCCTGCCCCCTCTCCCCGACTGGTACTTGGAACGGCCTGCTGCCGCTCGGCGGCATCATCGCCATGGGTCTGACGCCGGCACTGCTCGTCGTTACCCGCGGCCGCGTGATTCGCATGGTCGTTATCGGTGCCGTCCTGCTGCCCGTCTTCCTGGGCGCTGGCACCCTTGTCGCCGACTTCGTCACCTTTACCGCTAAGACTGTCGGCGCTTTCCCCGACGGCGTTACCGGCCTGATCTCTCAGACCACCATGGAAGGACCTGTCGAGAAGTTCCTGGCCTTCTTCGTGGGCAAGGCGACCACGGGCGATGTGACCATGATCATCGCCACTGTCGTTGCCATCGTCGTGTACGTCGCGCTCTTCGCTTGGTATCGCAAGCAGATGATCGCTCGTAACATCGAGTACGCGAAGCAGGATAAGTGCACCCTCTCGCCGCTCACCACCGGCAAGTTTACCGAAGAGGACCTCAAGGCTGCCAAGGAAGCCGAGTCCGCAAAGGCAAACGCCTAACCAATTGCCACATATCCCCTGTGGAAGAAACCCGTCGCATCCCGGCGGGTTTCTTTTTGTTTGTCCGCAGTAAGTCAATCATCACTTTTTTGAGAAAATACTCCCTGCTTTAGTGGGGTGTAGTGATAATCTCACCTGTTCGCGCTACAGTTTGTCCGAAATATCTCGATGTTAGGAACCAAATGATCACTTCCGAGCTTTTCGGCACCGCGCCGTGCGGTACCCCCGTTCATCGTTACACCCTCAACGGGCCCGAGATCTGCGTTCGCATTATGGACTATGGCGCCACCGTGCTGGGTATCGATGTGCCCGACATTCCCGGCAACGTGCGCGATGTGGTGCTGGGCTTCGATAAGCTCGAGGATTACTTTGACAACCCCGCCTGCTTTGGCGCGACCATCGGCCCCGTGGCCAACCGCACCGCGGGCGCCACGATCACCATCGCCGGCACGGACTGGCATATGCCCACCAACGAAGGCATCAACAACCTGCACAGCGATCTTGAGCACGGCCTGCACAAGCGCGTATGGGATGTTGAACTCGACGAGGTCCACAATGCTGTGCGCATGACCACCTCGCTTAAGGATGGCGAGCTTGGCCTGCCCGGCAACCGAACCTTTACGGCCGTGTTTACCGTTACACGCACCGGCGTCTTTCGCATCGAGTATGGCTGCGAGAGCGACCGCGCCACCTACGTGTCCATGACCAACCACACGTACTTTAACCTTGCCGGCCATAACGCCGGCATGGACTGTGAGCACTTCTTTGTTGCCAACGCTGCCAACTACCTGCCCATCAACGAGCAGAACATCCCCACCGGCGAGATCACTCCGGTCGAGGGCACGCCGTTTGATTTCCGTGAGCTGCGCCCCGTCGCGCCCGGCATGGAAGCCGACGACCCGCAGATTAAGCAGGCACGCGGCTACGACCACTGCCTGTGCATCGATGGCTATCAGTACGGCCGCAACCTGCGTCGCGCCCTGCATGTCGAGGAGATGTGGACCGGCCGCGAGCTGAATTACTACACCACCGCACCGGGCGTTCAGCTCTACACCGGTAACTGGCTGGGCGACGAGCACGCCAAGGACGATGCCAACTATGGTTGGGGCGCCGGCTTTGCCCTCGAGGCAGAGATGTACCCCGACACGCCGCACCAGCCGCTGTTCCCGCAGGGCATTGTGGGCCCGGGTCACCCCTACAGCAATGTGATCGAATACCACTTTATGAGGCACTAAGCCCACAACAGCGCCCGCCGGCACCACCGCCGGCGGGCGCTGTTTCATGCCTAAATCTTTTTTTCGATGCCACCGAATTGGTGACATAACAAAACTATGCCGAATTACTACGATGAACCCACGATGTCCGTCCACGCGCTGGTTTATGAAAAATTAGCAACTCGTCTACCTGCGGTTTTATTCTCCGCAAATTTGACATGCTCGGCGATAAGCAATTCATCGTAGTAAACCGGCATAGTTTTGGCAGACGGCGCTACACAGACCCCCTACGAAGGTAATATGATTCTTTTCCCTCCGTCCCCAAGGGTTCAATTGAGCAAGGCTTCGATGGGGTCGGGGGCGGAACTGGGGAGATAGCGGATTTCTAGTTCAATGCCGAGCTTTTGCAGCTCTCTGAGAGCAGCGACGTCTGTGTCGTCTACGGCAACCGCGGGCGTTATGAGGCGCTTGCCCTCCCCTGCTTGCATGTGACCGATGCTGATCTTGGTAATGGGCACACCGCCCTTGACCAGCGCGAGCGCATCCGCGGGCGACGCCACCATGATGAGAATCCATTGACGCGGCGTTGCGGTATGAATGATATCGATGGTCCTTTGCACCGAGAAAAACCGTGTCCAAACGCCTTCTGGCGCCGCCACCCTCATGGGTGCCCATTGGCGCGAATCCGCCGCGATCTCATCGTTGACGATTAGGACGAGGTTGGAACCAGTCGCCTCGTTCCACAGCTCAATGTCTTGCCCGTAAATAAACCGGTCATCGATGCGTGTGAGAAGAATCTTGGGTTGAGCCATCGCTGCCCCATTCTGTTTGAGACCCGCAAGAGCAAGACATCGCGTCTCCAATATTAGTGCATTTAAAGTGAGAAAAGCCGTCAGAACACTTGCGCGGATGTGCGATGTCCCGTATCATAGACAGCCGTTGACGCCTCAGTTGCGTCACCACATGGCCGCCAGCGTAGCTCAGTTGGTAGAGCACCGCTCTCGTAAAGCGGGGGTCACCGGTTCGAGCCCGGTCGCTGGCTCCATTGCACAAGATAGCCGCCTTCGGGCGGCTTTTTTGTTGCCGATTTCTGGCGAACATCCGCCAGCCCAAGCACAACGCCGCTGGTAACTCCCCTACTCAACAACAAGCCCCGCCAACCGCAATCCCCAAGGGGACCGCGATCAGCGGGGCTCAAACGCGCTCCCCAAGGGGAATCACGCTAGTTCACGAGCAGCTCGCTACTCCTCCCAGTAAGCATCTGCAAGCAGCTTAAAGCAAATCTTTTTGACCGGCTGTGCGCCATCGCCCGGAAACTCGAGCGTGGGCATGTGAGGCTCGCCGGCAACAAACAGCGCGAACTTGTCGTCGGCAAGATCGCCGGCGATCGAAGCGTCGGAATCGACCAGATCGTAGTCGTCCTTCTCGTCAAACTCCTGAACCAGCGTCAGGCTGCCCGTGGCAACCTTAAAGGCCTCGCGACCCTCGACATCGATCTGCAGGTCGTGATAGCGCTGATGCGTCTCATAGTGAGCCTCGGCCTCGGGACGCGTCGTGGGAGCCATGACGTTCGCATAGACCTTGTCGCCCAGAATCGGATGGCTGCCGACCTCGAGCTCTGCTGGGTCGTTCTCCTCGAGCCAGTCAATCAGCACGTCGAGGCCCTTGAGCATTCCGCGGTACTCCTCGATATCGCCCAATGCACCGTAAATCATCTAAATCCCCTCTCGGATCGCTTCTTTGGCGGCTACTCGGCAAACGCGTTACCGACGCTGTTGCCACCCACATACGCCTCGACCAGGGTAAGGTCGGGATTGAACACGACAAACTCGGCGTCGCGCCCCAGCATAATGCTACCGCACTTGTCGTCGACATGAGCTAACAAGCAATGCCGGGGCCGACGCCCAGGCTTTTACAGCTCGGTCACGACAACGCCGTTGTAGACCTCGTCCCAACGATCCATAACCAAGTGGCCAGTCATGGGATCCATGGCGTTGAGCTTGCCGCAGGTGTTGGCGGTACGCAGCACCGTCTCATCATCCGCGCCGGCTGCGATGGCGTGCGCGAAGCCGGCAATGGTCGAATCGCCAGAGCCCGTAGCGTTAACGGCGGGGATATCGGGGGTCTTGGCGCGGAACGCGCGGCCGTTATGGAAGCCCACAGAACCGGCGGCACCCATGGACACGACGACCCAGGGGATATCGGAGAAGCGGGCGTCCGAGGCGAGCGCGGCGCGAAGCTCGTCCACATCGTCGGTGGTAAAGCTCGTGCCCAGAAGGCCGTTAATTTCGGTCAGGTTAGGCTTAACCAGCTCAGGCTTGACCTCGGACTTGAGCGCAGCCTCAAGCGAGGCACCCGAGGTATCGAGCAGCACCTTGGCGCCGGCGTTCTCGGCAATGCCCGTGATCTTGGCGTAGTAGTCCGCCTCGACACCACGGGGCAGCGAACCCGAGATGGTAACGACAGCGGCCTTGCTCGCAAGCTCGGCGAACTTGGCGGTAAAGGCATCAAGCTCCTCGGGGGCAATCGTCGGGCCGCTCTCGAGTAGCTCGGTCTGGTTGCCGGCGTGGAGGATGTTGAGGCAAATGCGAGTCTCGCCCTTGATGGGCACAAAATCATTCTTAATACCGTTGGCATCCATGAGTTCCGCCATATAGGCGCCCATGTGGCCGCCGAGCAGACCGGTTGCCACAACGTCGTCGCCCAGCTGACCCAGCACACGGGCCACGTTGAGGCCCTTGCCGCCGGCGGTCTTTTCGGGCGTCACACGGTTGACGTCGTCAATAACGAGCTCATCGAGCTGATAGCGCGTATCGACAGACGGGTTCATCGTAACGGTGAGGATCATTTTTAGCTCCTTATCTCGCAGGCTCCTTGTGCCTCGCGATACGAGTCGACAAAACGGAATTACAGAATCTCAATCGTGAACGAGCGAACGACGGTCTCCTTGGGCATGGCGATAAGGCAGCCGCGCTTATGCTCAAGCACGTCGTCCTCATCGGAACAGGTCGAAAGGCCACCCCAGGGCTCAACTGCCACAAAATCACCCTCGGGCTTACTCCACACAATAAGATACGGGAAGCCCTCAAAGCTCAGGCGAACACCCTTGTCCTCGCCCTTCTTGGAAAGCGTGACCTGACGGCTCTCGAGCACGTCAAAGATGGTCTCCGCAAAATCGAAGAGCTCATGCGACAGAGGCAGCGCCTTTCCCACCATGGGATTCTTGGAACGCCTGTCCACATCGATCAATCCAGTCGAGGGAACGGCGGTGCAGAGTTCCGCAGCCTCGTCCTTCTCAAAGCGCAGCTCGTAGTCCGTATAGGCCTCACCCTCGTCGAGTGGGCACCTAAAGCCAGGATGTCCACCGATAAAGAACGGCATGTCCTCGGTGCCCTCATTGGTGACCTCATAGGAGACACGCACGGCAGCGTCCCCAAGCGCATAGCGGGCGACGAGCTTGAACGGATACGGATAATCTCTCAGCAATGCAGCGTTATCCTCGGATGCCAGGCACATCGCCAGCTCGTTTGCGCTTTGGCTCAGCAGCTTCCACTCCTGTTTGCGCGCAAACCCGTGGCGAGCGAGCTTTACATGATGCCCGGCAAACGTCATGGCGTTGCCATCGCGCAGGCCTCCGCAAATCGGGAAGCAGATCGGCGCCTGGCCGGACCACACTGCGGGATCACCCTGCCACAAATACTCGCGACCGTCGGCCTCAATCGAGGTAAACGAACCGCCAGCCGTGGACACCTTAATAGAAATCGAATCGTTGGAGAGAGCGTATTCCATTGCCCATCCTTTCGAACAACTGCTTTTTGCTCGCAAGTACCCGTCTCGGCCCTAACCAAAGGACAAACCCGCATGTTCATCGATGCGTCCGGTATCCCAGCCATGCAACGGGGTACCATACAGACATTGACGTCATTACAGCTGAAAGGCCTTCTTATGCGAACCATCATCCTCTACGCCTCGCGTCACCACGGCAATACGAAAAAGCTCGTGGACGCCATCGTTGAGGCGCACCCCGAGATCGATACCCTCGATGTAAAAACGCTCGGAAAAAACGAGTATCCCGACCTGCACGAATATCATCTAATCGGTGTCGCTACGGGCATTTATTACTCCGAGATCGACAAAGATATGGCACGCGTGCTCACCAACGTGCTGCAGCCGCAGGACAAGGTGTTTGGCCTTATGACCTACGGTGGCAAAAACAAGTGGTACGGCAAGGATATCGATGGCATCTGCCGCATGAGACAGGCCATATTTATGGGCGTCTACGGCTGTCCCGGTTTTGACACGTGGGGACCGTTCAAGATTACCGGCGGCGTCCAAAAGGGACACCCAACCGCCGAGGAAATTAAGGGCGCCGTCGATTTCTTCGACAAAATCGAAGACGAGTACGGCGATATCATCGTCGAAGAGTATGCCAAGCGCGAGAAGCGTCTAGCCTACGAAAAGGAGCATCCTGCGGGAGGTCTTGTGGCCGGCGTCAAGCGCACAGCAAAGAAGATCGCTAACAAGCTGTAACTGTGAAGGTGCTTTTGAGCGTTTAACCCATACGGCGGGTCCGAGCAGATTCGGGCCCGCCGTCTTTTTCTATCGTTACTCGGTAAAGGCGTTGCCGACGCTCTGGCCGCCAACATACGTCTCGACGAGGGTGAGCTCGTGGTCGAATACGACAAAGTCGGCATCGCGACCCGGCATAATGCTGCCGCACTTATCCTCGATGTGCGCGGAGCGAGCCGGCACCTCGGTTGCCATGCGAATGGCGATATCGGCGCTGGCAATGCCCCAGTCGACAATGTTCTTGACGCCCTGGGCAAGCGTGAGCACCGAGCCGGCAATGCTCTTGCCGTCGGCGAGCCAGCACAGGTTGTCCTTCATGATAACGTCCATACCGCCACTGGTGTAGCTGCCCTCGGGCATGCCGCCGCAGCCCAAGCAGTCGGTGATGAGCACCGTATGCTGCCAGCCCTTAGCCTGCAGCAGTGCCTTGATAGCGGCGGGGTTCACATGCTTGCCGTCGCAGATAATCTCGGCGTAGGTCTCGGGGGTGGTCATAGCAGCGCCCACAACACCGGGCTCGCGGTGATGCAGACCGCGCTGGCCGTTATAGGTGTGCGTAAAGCAGCTAGCACCGGCATTGATGGCGGCGACGCACTCGTCATACGTGGCATCAGAGTGACCGATGCTGGTCACGACACCCTTAGCGTTCAGGGCGGCAGCATAGGCAGCAGCACCATCGCGCTCGGCGGCCATGGCGCTCTTAACGATACGTCCGCCGGCAGCCTCCTGCCACTGGTCGAAGACCTCCTCGGAGGGGTCGATCAGGTAAGCGGGGTTCTGTGCGCCCACGTGCTTCATGGTAAAGAAGGGGCCCTCCAGGTAGATGCCCTGAATGCGAGCACCGCAGAAGTCGGGGCCGCGGCCCTCGTCAGCCTGGGCAATAGCGGCACAGGCGTCCTTGATCTGCTCGACGCCATCGGTGAACGTCGTGGGCAGCCAGCTGGTGGTACCGCGACGGGCGAGCTCGGTCGAGCTGATATCGATACCCTCGGGATCGTTGTCAGTAGTTGAGTGGTTGTAGAAGCCATGGATGTGGGTATCGACCATACCCGGTGCGATCCACGATCCCGTGTAGTCCTTAATCTCGCAAGAGGGCTTGTCGGCCTGCCAGGCGCCAAAGACGCCATCCTCGACCATAAGATAGCCGCCCAGCTGCGGACCTGCCGGCAAGAAGAACTTGTCAGCCTTAATTGCGTACGTGCTCATATGCACTCCTTGCTTCTAAAGCAGTTGACTGTGGTGATGCTTATACCCGGTCCTAGTAAAAACAGAAAGCGCCCGCCCGCCGTTATGAGCGGACGGGCGCCCTTACAGGGGGGACGCGATTAAGCGGTGAAGGGGTGAATCGTCACGCCCTTAACCACGCGGTTGACCGTGCCAGTGGGGCTCGGCGTATCGGGCGTGTTGCCCACGCGCACGGAGTTGAGCAGGCTGATGGCCTGGGCAAACATCACGAACGGCAGGGCAAGGTAGCCCTCGGGGAGTGCCTCATAGCCCTTAAAGGTGAAGGACTCGCCCTCGTAGACGGTAGCACCATCCTGCTGAACGGCAACGGTGTGCTGAGCGATCTCGTCGCCACCGATCTCGTTGAGGATGTCGATATCGTACTGACGGGTGTAGGCATCGTTGTTGACGAACACGAACACGAGGGTCTTGTCGTCGACGAAGGACTTGGGTCCGTGACGATAACCCATGGAGGTGTCGTAGGAAGTAGCGACCAGACCGTGAGCGAGCTCGAGGATCTTGAGCTGGCTCTCCTGGGCAAGGCCACCGAAGGAGCCGGAACCCAAGTAGGTCACGCGGTTGAAGTCGCCAGCCAGGTAATCGGCGACCTCGGGCTCACGATCGATGACCTCCTCGCCCATCTTGGCGATGGTCTCGACCCACTCGGCCTTCTGCTCGTCGGAAGCCTCGTCAAAGATGAGGGTAGAGAGCAGGGTCATGCAGGTGTAAGAACCGGTCATGGCGAAGCCCTTGTCGTTGGCGCGCGGGATGAGCAGCGTCAGCGCATTGGGATCATCAGCGGACTCGACGGCGAGCTTGCCCTCGGGAGCGCAGGTGATGTTGAGGAACTTGACGTTGTGGACGAGCTCCTTGGCAACGGCAACGGCGGCAAGGCTCTCGGGGCTGTTGCCAGAGCGGGCAAAGGAAACCACGAGCGTGGGATCCTCGGCGCGCAGGAAGTCGCGCGGGGCGCTCACGATGTCGGTCGTGGCGATGGGCTTAAAGTCGTAGAGATCAGTGTTGCCAGCGTGACGCAGGTACGGGGCGCAGGTATCGCCAACGTAGTCGGACGTACCGGCACCGGTGAAGACAACGGACAGACGCCCCTCGCCCATAGCGCGAGCCTCGGCCAGGAAGGCCTCGATGGCCTCCTTGTTCTCGCGATAGATGTTGAGCGTATCACGCCAAAGCTCGGGCTGCTGAGCAATCTCGGCCGTGGTGATCTGGGCGCCGAGCTCGGTGAGCTCCTCGACACTCTTCTCGAACATTTCTAATACCTCTCTCTAGAAGTAATCCTCTGACGTGCAATTATACACTTCGGTTGGTTATCTGGTAGTAACCAGTTAAATGCAAAGAATCACCATATGGAAACGATGCGAGCACTAGTTACTGCGCTGGTGGTAAACCTTGTATTTAAACTGATCGGCACGAGCAACCGAGAGTGTGTACTCCACTACCTCGTTTGACTCGTTATACGTAGTCCTGACCAAATCGAGCACAGGCGAGCCCTCGACAATTCCCAAAAGGTGGGCATCGGTGGGACGGGCTATGCTCGCATAGAACTCCTCTTCGGCCACGCGAATCTTTTGCTGAAAGTCCTGCTCAATCACATCGTAAAGCGGCTTACGCTCCAGCAGCGGTCGCTTTAGGGACAGAAATTGACGAACCGGTAGATAGCTGCGTTCGACCATCATGGGCATGTTGTCGGCAGAACGAAGGCGCTTGAGCTTAAAAATGCGATCACCGATGCGCAATCCCATATGCTCGGCCAGATTCTTATCGGCCTCCATCTCGCAAAACTCGAGAATCGTGGTCTCGGGTTCTCGACCCATCGCGCGCATCTGCTCGGTAAAGCTGTAGGACTGCATAAGATTGGTTGCCTTTGCCGAACGGTCGGTCACAAAGGTACCGCGACCGTGCTGCCGAACCACCAGTCCTAAACGCTCCAGTTCCTGCAGAGCCAGGCGTACCGTTGTGCGCGAGAGACCATAGCGCTCCGAAAGTTCGCGCTCGGAAGGAATCATGTCACCGGCGCGATATTCATGGTCAATCTTTTCGGTCAGAATATCGACCAGCTGATCGTACAGCGGTTGCTTACGCGCTCCGATCGCCATCCTATCCTCCCTTTTGCTCGAATTCGGCTAACTACCTAGGGTGTTATGCATTATCTGTCTGCCACACCCGAATCATTAAGAAAACAAAAGCCGCGCGCTCTTTCGAGCACGCGGCTTTTAACATACACATGGCTTAAGGGGTCGGGGTGTGAGCCGCGTAGGGACACACCCCTCAAGCTAGAGCCTTACCAGATGCTCGGCCAGAGACCAAGCGGGCCAGCGCCCAGGATGCCAAGGACGAAGAGCAGGAGAATGCCCTTGGTCGGGGTCCAGCTGTGCTTAGCAAACATGTAGTAAAGCAGCAGCGTAAGCATAAGCGGGACGAGCTTCGGGACGATGGTGTTGAGGGTGTCGGCAACAGAGAAGTTGACCGGATCCTCGGTAACGGTGCCGTAGGTCACGGACTCCATGCCGTTGCCCAGATCGGTGACGCCGCACTCGACAGCGTTGCCGTCGGCATCGGAAGCGGTAAGGGCGTTGCCGTCCTTATCGGTCATGGCGATGGTACCGGCCTCAGCGGTCTCGGTATCGATGCCCTCCATACCGGTGAAGTTCTCGGCCTCCTTCTCGGAGACAATCACGGTAGTAGCGGAGAGGCCGCGGGTGGTGCCGTTGGGGATCTGGAGGTTGATCTGGGTGCCACCCATGGTGACGACCAGGCAACCGACGACGAAGACGCCCATGATGGAAGCGGCACGCGTGAAGGCCTGCATGTTGGCAGTCAGAGCGTCAATAGCGCTGGTGCCAAGCTTGTAGGACCAGTTCATGAGCCAGAAGCGCAGAGCGAACTGGACGACGTTGAAGATCACCAGGAAGATGATCGGCGCAGCGGCGTTGCCGTTGATGGCCATGTTGGAGGTGATGCCGGCCGTGATAGGCACGAGCGTCAGCCAGAACAGGGCGTCACCGATACCACCGAGCGGGCCCATTGCGGCGACGCGGACGGCGCGGATCGTGGGGATGTCAACCTTGTTCTGCTCGAGCGAAAGCACGATACCCATAACAAAGGTGACGAGGAACGGGTGGGTGTTGAAGAACTCCAGGTTGTGGCTCATGGAAGCCGCGAGGTCGTTCTTGTTGGTGTGGATCTTCTCCAGACCGGGGATGATGGAGTAAAGCCAGCCAGCAGCCTGCATGCGCTCGTAGTTGAACGATGCCTGCAGGAAGCAGGAGCGCCAAGCCATCTTGTTGAGGGTCTTCTGGTCGAGCTGCGGAGCAGGAGTGAGATCCTCGTAGTGCTCCGGGATCACATACTCATTAGATGCCATCTTCGAAGTCACCTCCGTCAGAAACAGCTGCACCCTTCAGCTCGGTCTGCTGCTGGAAGTCCCAGAAAGCGATGCCGAAGCCGATGAGAGCGAGGATGAGCAGAGCAGGGGTTGCCAGCGAATCGTTGGCAACGGTGATGAGCGCGAGGCCAAAGCCCATGAGGAAGAAGCCCCACATATCGCGGTTCATCATAACCTTGAGCAGGACGGCGAAGCCGACGAAGCGCATCATGCCGCCTGCAGCGGACAGACCGGTCTGCAGCCAAGTCGGGATGGCGGAAGCGATGGTCTGACCAATGGTAGCGCCAGCGATGAAGAACAGGGTGACGACGACAGCGAAGATCAGGCCGAGCAGAGCCATGGCGAAGTAGTTCAGGCGCTCGATGCCCTTGGTGTCCGCGTTATGAGCCATGTTATCGGCCGTGGACATAAGCGGGGACATAAGCGTGAAGACCAGGGTAACGCCGAGCTGACCAAGCAGAGCGAACGGAATGGCAAGGCCGACTGCCGCGTTGGGCTCGAGGCCCGTGGCGATAGCGAGAATGGCTGCCATGATGCCGCCAATGACGGCGTTAGGCGGCTGAGCGCCTCCGATCGGCATGTTGCCAATCGTCATGAGCTGATAGGTACCACCCACGAGAAGACCGGTGTTGAGGTCGCCAAGGATAAGACCGATGACGGCGCCGGTGACGATGGGCTGATAGAGAGACTCGAGGAAGTCAAACTGGTCGATTGCCGCGATGAACGTAACAACGAAGACCAAGGCGACCTGAATGATCGAGAATTCCATCTTGCTCCTCCTTTCAAAATGTATGTACGCACTTTGGATTTCACGTACAGAACGTCAGGGTTTCAATCCTGACAACGTGGATCACGAGGATTACGAGAAGAGCTTGCTCGTGTCCTCAACAGGCGTGCTCGGAACGCGCCTGATCTCCAACTCCACCCCCAATTCCTGCAGCTCTTTAAACGCAGCGACATCCTCGTCGTTAACTGCGACGGAGGTGGCGACTTGGCGCTTTCCTTCCGACATGTGCATGTTGCCGATGTTTACCTTCTTTATAGGCACACCGCCCTTGACGAGCGTAAGCACGTCTTCCGGTGTTTCGGCCACGATGAAGATCTTCTGGCGCGGGCTCGCCTTGCCAATGACGTCGATGGTCTTCTGCAGGGAGAAGAAACGCGTAGCGACGCCGGCGGGAGCGGCCATCTTCATGAGGTTCTGGCGCATGGTGTTGGTCGACACATCGTCGTTGGCGACGAGGATGAGGTTGGAGCCCAGGGTGGAGTTCCACTGGGTAGCGACCTGACCATGGACCAGTCGGTTATCGATGCGGGTAAGAAGAATGTTGGGTTCTGCCATGTTGATCAGCTTCCTTTCGTTATTTGCTGACGACAGTTACTTGATCTCCTGAATCGCGTAACGCGAAACATCTACGACGGCACCGGATCGGACTTTGATCTGGACCTTTTCGCCTTCGATGCCCTTGACGGTTCCGTAGATACCGCCGGCGAAAAGAACCTCCTGACCCGGCTTGAGCTCGGTGTGCAGCTCCTTGAAGTACTTCTGCTTCTTCTTCATGTTGATTTGCGACCAGATGGTGTAAATCACACCCATGATGGCAAGCAGGCCCAAAAGAGCTACCGAGGAACTCAGAACACTGGCTCCGAAATCGGCCATTAGATGCCGTCCTCGTCGCCGAAGATATCCTCTTCATCGGAGCCGGCAACGGATGCGACCGTCTGGGCGGTGATGCCCGTCTGGCCAACAGTCACGGCCTGCTCGCCAAGCTCGGCGAGCGTGGCGTTACCGCGGAGGAACAGAAGCTCAATAACCATGGGAAGGTTGGCGCCAGTCAGAACCTCGACGTTGTCGACATCCTGGGCAATCATCATCGACTGATTGAACGGAGTACCACCGAGCAGGTCGGTAAAGACGAGCACGCCATCGCACTCCTCGCGCATGGCGGTAATAGCGGCGCGGAGATCCTCACCGTAGGAAGCAGCCTGGTCGCCCTCAAAAGGAACGACGGTAAAAGCGGGCTGGTCGCCGGCAACCATAGCGATAGCACTTGCAAGGCCGGGTGCGAACTGTCCATGACCGGTAAGAATAAAGCCAACCATTCAAATTTCCCTTCCGAAGGTGTGTACGATCTGAGTCCGATGATGTTCGGAAGCCAGCGGGCGCTCGCCCTTAAAGCTTCTTAGAAAGCGTTCTTTGAAGACCAGTGGTCTCTCAACTGGTAGTAACCACGTGACGTGTTGTTGTCACTATATCACCACAGAAGAGGTCGCTTTCGTTGATTCATACAGTAAAACGTTTTTGCACCGTTCACGGTGATAAATCGACCGTTTACCGCTCGTTAACACTTCTACCTGCGGTTTTGAAACCGTTTCGAAATGCGTTGGCAAAAGATCGGATCTTTTTCTGTGTCTAAACAACGTAGGGCGGCTAAATATAGCGTGTAGGAAAAATGCAGGTCATTGTGAAGATTTGTGAATTGGTCTTTTTGACTTAATACCAGTTAGAACCAGTTTAGAAATTATCGGTGAACGGTAGTTTTTGACCGTTCACCGGTTATTTGCAATCGTTTGCAGCCGTTTTCCCATATGAATTAGGGAGACCCGATGAAGCATTTGCGCGATTGCAGGAAATATCGTTCTTTGTCCACCCCCCCCGCATTCCAAACTCCCATTCCCTGAATATGCCATAGCTCTCACTATTCGTCTCACAAACATTACTTACTCTAATCTGTAATTGTTTATCGTTTATCATTAAGTATGATATAAGATACAAGTATCATCCAAGACATTGGTTGGAGGAGCTATGGTCCGCTGGAACGTATCCAAATCGAATGAAGCCATCGACCGTGAACAGGCAATCGCCAAGCTGAGGAAGCTCACTCGCTACTGCAAATGGGGCACAATCTGCACCATCGTGGCGCTCGCTCTGGCACTCCTCGCAGTCATTGCAATCGAACTTCTACTCATATTGCCTAGCCTCTCCCAAGGGTTTTGTCTCCAATCCGTAGAGCTTGAGGCTGGCGAAGGGCCAATTCTCGCTCCCGTCGGCGCCAATGAACAGACCCCTCTTATGCTTGTCGGGCACGACGGTCATACTGTCATAGGGACCGCCATGATGACATGCCTTGCGTTTGCCATCGTGCTAAGCGCATACAGGTTTTTCTCCGCCATTGAAAAGGCGGGCAGGCCCTTTGACCTCGAATGCCTCCGCATACTACGTCAAATAGGACATTTGTTCCTTATCGGCGGCGCCGCCGTGAAACTTTTTGGTGCCATAGTCACGGGGCTAATACTCTCAGGATTTGGCGGCAGCTTTACGGATGCGCTTGGCGGCCAGCTGCTCGACGCCTCTATGCTCTTTGCAGGCCTGATTATTAGCCTGATTGCCAGCGTCTTCCAGTACGGGTGTATCCTGCAAATACAAGATGACGAGTTGCTCTAGGGGGAATCCATGATTATTCTGCGGCTCGACCGCATGCTCGCCGAACGCAAGATCTCATCCAAAGAACTTGCGGAACGCGTGGGTATCTCCCAGGTCAATATGTCGCGTATCAAGACGGGCAAGGTTTCTGCCGTGCGCTTTTCAACTCTTGACGCGATATGCCGGGCACTCGACTGCCAACCGGGCGATGTGCTGGAATATATGCCTGACGATGAAGCCGATAACCTCTTTGGACTTCAAGCTTAATAGGCATAATGTAACCACCAGCGCCCAAACGCAAAAAGCCCGCTAGAACGATGTCCGTTCTAGCGGGCTTAATCAGTTATATCGGCTACGCGCTCGGTAGCTCAGGCAGATCTTATGCGAACAGGCCGTAGATGCTGATGTTGGCCTTGGCGTAGAGGCCGTTAGCATACTCGGTCCACTTGGAGCTGGCGCTCGAAGCCTGCGAGGAGTACTGCTGGTAGGCGGTGTAATAGGCGGTCATGGCCTGCTTATAGGTAGCGCTATCGGCCGTAAAGGCATCGTCGGCAAAGGCCTTAGCGTAGGTGCTATCGGCGTCCTTCCAGGTGCCCTTTGAGCTATCCCACTCGTCGCCGGCAAGGTTGATGATGTAGTCGGCGTAGTCCTTGCTCGCGGTCTCCTCGTTGCCGTCAGCAGGCTCGGTCGGGGCGGTCGGCATGCTTGCGGAGCTGTCGCCCACCTTCTTCTTGTAGAGCTTCTGCAGCGTCGCGGACTGACGAACGATCTGCTTGGCCTGGTCCTTGGACACGCCATACTGCTTGGCCATGGTGTCGTAGTCCGAGGTGCCGATAGAATCCTCGGCGTACTTCTTCATTTCCTTAGAAGAGACGGTAATACCCTCGTCCTCGGCAGCATCGAGCAAAATCTTGTTGCGCACGTAGGACAGGATGACGTCGGCAGAAGGAGCCGTGTAGTTGCCGTCGCCGTCCTTGACGGTGTCGAGGCTGTACTGGCTCTCGATGGCCTCGCGCGCGGTGATGTCACTCTTCTTGCCGTTGTAGCTATAGCTTGCCACGGTCGAATCGAGCTGGTCCTCGGTCAGGGTCGCCGAACCGACACCCTTGCCGCCAAAGCCGCCATTGCCAATAAAGAAGCCGACCACGGCAGCGATCACAACTGTAACCACGAAGGCGGCGATCATCGTCTTCTTGTGCTTGGATGCATGGTCGTCTTCCTCGGAACCCAGAATATCGTCATCCTTGTCCTGGGCCTCGGGCATCAGATTCTCGTCAGCGGCATCTGCGGCGATCTGAGCCTCCAGACGGGCGTCCTCCTCCTCGGCCGTCGTACCGGCGGCAATGTGCTCGGCAGACGTACCGGCGACCAGATCGATCTTCTCGTCCTCGTCACCATTGGGGCCTTCGCCGCGCTCGATGATCTGGATGCCGTCGATCTCGTCCTTCTCGTCTTTCTTTTGAATCAAACCCATATCGGTTACTCCTTGTTAGGAAACATAGTCCCCAATAGAATACGCCCGACGGAGCGCCGGGCGTATTGATTCTTAGGTTATACGCAAACACTTAAGTACTATTTAGGCGTTTGCAGCCTGCATGCCTTAGACCAGGTGCGCGATAACGGCATCGGCGAAGGCCTGCGTACCCACCGCACCCTCGACGGAACCGGTCTGGGCACGACGCACGTCACCGGTAACTTGCTCGCCCTCGTCGAGCGTGGCAGATACGGCGGCACGAATGCGATTGGCCGCATCGTTCTCGCCCAGATGATCGAGCATCATGGCAGCAGAGAGAATTTCTGCCGTGGGGTTAGCGATATCCTGGCCGGCGATATCGGGCGCGGAGCCGTGCGTTGCCTCGAAGATGGCGCAGTCGGCACCGATGTTGGAGCCGGGGGCCATACCCAGGCCGCCCACCAGGCCGGCGCACAGGTCGCTCACGATGTCGCCGTACAGGTTGGGCAGCACCAGGACATCGAAGTCGTTGGGGTTCTGGACCAGGCCCATGCAGGTGGCGTCGACGATCTTGTCGTTGAACTCGATGTCGGGATAGTTGGCGGCCACCTCGCGCGCAACGCGCAGGAACAGGCCGTCGGTCGCCTTCATGATGTTGGCCTTGTGCACGGCCGTCACCTTTTTGCGGCCGCAGCGGCGGGCGTACTCAAAGGCGTATTCCACAATGCGGCGGCTCTTGGCGATGGAGATGGGCTTGATCGAGATGGCGGAATCAGCGGCGAAGGTCTTTTGGCCCGAACGCTCGACGAGCTGCGAGAGTTCCTCGACCTCGGCAGCACCCTCATCGAACTCGATACCGGCGTAAAGGTCCTCGGTGTTCTCGCGCACGATGACCAGATCGACGTCGCGGAAGCGCGAGCCGTCGCCCGGCTGCGACAGGCAGGGGCGCACGCAGGCGTACAGGTCGAAGTGCTTGCGCAGGGCCACGTTGACGCTGCGGAAGCCCGTGCCGACCGGTGTGGTGATGGGGCCCTTGATGGCAACCTTAGTCTCGGCAACCGCATCGAGCACATGCTGGGGCAGCGGCGTGCCAAACTCGTCCATGACGCCGGCGCCGGCCTCCTGGACGTTCCAGTTGATCTGGACACCGGTGGCCTCGACCACGCGGCGCGTGGCCTGCGTAATCTCGGGACCGATACCGTCACCGGGAATCAGGACTACATCGTGCGCCATAATCTGTTACTCCTCGTCTTCGGCGTCGTCAGATTTTTTAACGCTAGCACGCTTCTTCTTTTTGGAGAGTTCCAGGCCAAAACGTTTAACAAGCATTTCGCAAATCTCGCTCGAACGGGCCTTGAGATAGCTGCCCTTGCCGTTCTCGGCATCGAACTTAAGGCGCAGTGCGAGCTTGTCGGCGACCTCGGCGTCGATCTCGCCCTGGCCGAACTCGTACAGGCAGCCGAGCATGTCGCGATACTCGAGGTCGCCGTGATAGCACTGGATGGCCTCGTCCAGGATGGGCCAAGCCTCGCGCGAACGCTCGACGCTCGTGGCGCCCCATACGCACAGCAGGCGGAAGGCGGCATAGCGCAGCGTGGAGGAAATCTCGTCGAACAGCGCGGTCTCGGCACCCTCAAAGGCATCGCCCAGCTGCTCGGGGCAGGTGGTGGCGAGCGCCGCCAGGGCATCGAGAGCCTCCCAGCGGGTCTGCGCCTCGGGGCGGTCGAGCGCCTCGATCAACGCGGGCACGCAGGGCACGACGCGCTGCGGATCGCGCTCGGCAAGCAGGTGCAGCACGCGGGCGGCAAACTGGCGCATGCGGCGCGTGGGGCAGCCGAGCTCCTGGACCAGTCGGTCGACGGCGTTCTCGTTCTCCTCTGCCAGCTGAAGCTGTGCCAGCTCCTCGTCGGTGAGCTGTTCGTCTTTGTTTTCTGCCATAGTTACCTCTTCTTACTATTTCTTTGCGTGCTTGCCAGCACCCTTGCTGTCATCGGTGACCGAGATGAGCTGTCGGTCGGCCGCACCATTGCGACGCGCACGGCGGCGCTCCTCGGCGTCACCCGCGTCGGCGGCGGCGCGATGGGCCTTGTTGACGTTAAAGACCTCGTCGTGCTTGCGCCACGGACCGACGGACTCGCCAAAGCTCATCTTAAGACCGGCGATAAAACCGCCGAGCCAGCCGATCGGCGCAAACTGCACCAGCGGGAACAGTGAGAACACCCAGGTCAGCAGGACGACTGCCGCCGCTCCTGCAAAGTTGGCAATCCAGTAGTCGCGCTTGGTGATGACGCGCTTTTCGCAGGCCCACTGGCCGCACAAAAAGCCAATGTAGATCGCAAAGATAAAGAGCACCAACGCAAGCACCACGAACGTCCAGCTCATGGGCGCTACTCCTCGTGATGGTGGCCGCAGCAGCACTCATGGCCGTCATCGTGACCGTGACCGCCGCAGCACTCGTGGTCCTCGCCGTGGTGGTGGCCACAACCGCACTCATGCTCGTCGCCGTGCTCGCCGCAACCGCAGCCCTCCTCGTGAGCACCATGCTCCTCGGGACGATACTGCGACCAGTCCAGTCCGGCGGCGATGGCGTCGGCCTCCTCCTTGTAGAGTACCGTGATGGCCTGGGTGCCCAGCTTGGCGCCGCCGATGGCGTCGAGCATGTCGTAGAGCGTAAAGGCCACGTCGGCGCCGGGCAGCGCAAGCTCGCGATCGTCGGCATAGGCGAGCGCCAAACGCAGGTCCTTAATGAAGTGCTCGACCATAAAGCCGGGCTTGTAGTCGCCGTCGAGCGCCTTGGGCGCCAGGCTCTCCATGGCGCCGGACTTGCCGGTGCCGCCCAGGATCATCTGACGGGTCTTCTCAAGATCAAGGCCGCTCAGCTCGGCAAACGCCAGCGCATCGGCCATGCCGACCATGCAGGCGCCCAGCGACACCTGGTTGGCGAGCTTGGCAGCCTGACCCTTGCCGGCGCCATCGAAGCAGCAGATAGTTGCCGCAAAGGTGGAAAGGATGTCGCGGACCGGGGCGATGTCGTTCTCGGTGGCGCCCACGATGGCCGTGAGCGTGCCGGCGATAGCACCGGACTCGCCGCCGGTGACGGGGCAGTCAAACGCCATGCGGCCGGAAACCTGGGCGGCCTCGGCAATATCGCGCGCGAGCTCGGGCGAGCTCGTGGTGAGGTCGATCAGGACCGCGCCGGGCTTGGTGCACGCGAGCAGGCCGTCGCCCGCCAGGTAGAGCTCCTCGACCTCGGAGGGATAACCCACCATGGTAAAGACGACGTCGGCGTTCGCCACGGCATCGGCCGGCGTATCGGCCCAGACAGCGCCGCGCTCGATAAGCGCCGCGGCCTTGGACTTGGTACGGTTGTTGACCGTGACGGGATAGCCGGCGTCCAGAATGTGGCCGGCGATGGGGGCACCCATAATTCCGGTGCCAATAAATGCGACAGAGAGCTTGTTTGCCATGAAACCTTTCCTTTTGGGTTGGGTGTTATTACCAGGTTGAATACTCGGTGCCATCGTTTGGGCTGTGAGTTGAGGGCGATTACGGCCGCAGCGCCTGTCTACTGGCCGCGCACACGGCGGGCGATGCGGTCGGAAAGCGACGCCTTGTCGGCGCGGTTCTTGCCCCAAAACGCGCAGGCCACCATGCCAGGACCCACGTGCGAGCCGATGGTGGGGCCCACGGAGCTGCGGATAATCGTGACGTCGGCGCAGCCCTCCTCCTTGCGGATGGCGGCCTCGAGCCAGTCACCGTCCTTCTCGGCATCGGCCGTCATAATGGCGATGGGCATGGTGCGGTCGGGCACGTAGTTCTCGCGAAACGACTTGAGGATGGACTTGAGCGCCTTCTTGCGACCGCGGTTGACGCCGATCAGCGACAGCGAGCCGGCCAGGTCGTAAGACAGCTCGGGTTTGACATCGAGCTTTGCCGTGAGCTGTGCCGCTGCGGGCGGAATGCGGCCGCCGGCAGCCAGCGCATCGAAGCTCTCGAGCGTAAAGTAGCCGTGGACATAGGTCTTGGCCTCGTTTGCCCAGTCGACCAGCTGCTTGGCAGTCAGTCCCGCCGAACGCTGGCGCACGGCCTCGAGCGCCAAGAGCTCGCCGGTCGCGCAGGGCAGAGCGTTGTCGACCACGTAGAGCTCAAAATCGGGATACTCGGCGCGCACGGCATCTGCCGCCTGGCACGCGGAGTTGTAGCTCGACGACAGCGCCGAGGTAAAGCACAGGTAGACCGTGGGCGTACCCTCTTTGGCGCACTCGGTAAAGAACTCGATATAGCGACCGAGTGACACGGCGGAGGTAGACACGCGAGCGCCGGCGCGCATGCGGTCGTAGAACTCCTTGGGGCTCATGCTCGACCAGATATCGTCCGTGCGCTCCTCGCCATCGATGATAAAGGGGAAGCCCAAGATATCGACATCGAGGTTCGCAGCGACCTCGGGGCTAAAGTCGCAGCAGGTATCGACGACGATGCGGCAGCGGTCAGAATGGCCGGTAGATGCAGCCTTGTCCATCAAAGCGACTCCTTACGTAAAAAAGGCGGCCATCCGCATGGGATGACCGCCGGCCGTTAACTCATGCAAGTTAACGTATTTTACTCGTCAAGTGTTTCGATGCGGGGCTTGATGATGCCATATCCACCATTCTTACGGTGATACACCACATTGATGAGGCCAGTCGTCGCGTTCTCGAACACGTAGAAGTCGTGGCCGAGCAGATCGGTCTGTACCAGCGCCTGCTCCTCAGTCATCGGGGTGACATCGATGACCTTCTCGCGGACGAGCAGATCGTCTTCCTCCTCGGGCAGCAGCAGGTCGGCCAGATCCTCGACGCGCTCGACCGGTGCGACATCCGCTGCGCTGGCACCGCCCTGGCGGTTGTCCACGACCTTGGTCTTAAACTTGCGCAGCTGGCGGGTGACCTTATCGGCGGAGAGGTCGATGGCGGCGTACATATCTGCGCCATGCTCGGCAACGCGAATCACCGAACCGCGGGCACGAACCGTAACCTCGACGATTGCCGGGTTGGGGTTCGAGGGGTTCTTCTCATAGCGAAGCACAACGTCGACCGTCATGGGCTCGATATCGAAAACCTTGAGCGCCTCGCCGATCTTCTCATCCACATGCGCACGCAGAGCATCGGTTACCGTCGTCTTGCGTCCAGAAACCTTGATATCCATACGTGGCTCCAATCTGCCTCGGGGACTTACTGTACTGGCTATGTACCCACTGCCGTGCATTTAATCACCCGAATTCCCAAAGACCCGAATAACGATTGCTTGATACCGCATACCGAAGTCTCGCACTTTTCCGTGGCAAAGTGCGCTATAGGAAAGCGTCGGCTGAGTTGGTTTTTCTCCTGGAAATTGCCCTTGACCTGCTGGTTTTACGGAAACAAAAAAGCCGGGCTTCCCTATTGGGGAAGCCCGGCGGTGCGTGTTGAAACCGTGAAGAGGTGTCCTTTCCAACGTATAGGAGACACCACCCCTAGCAATAACTAGCTATTGAGTTTGTTAATGTCGTCGTCGGTGATGGCGCCTTCCTGACTGGACGATTTGTCCTCGGAGGATGCGGTCGCATTGTTGGAATCGGAGGACTCGCTGCCGGAGGACATGGTCTCACTGGACTCAGAATCGCCCAGCTGCACGTTAGCGCCCGAAACCGTCTTAGTGGTGAGGTCGTAGGGCATCGTGCCGTACCAGACGCAGTGGACCGCCTCGAGCGTGCCGTCGGCCGTAATACCGTCGAGGGCATCGCTCACGGCATGGCACAGTTCGTCATTGGACGAGAGGCCCGCAACACTAAGCGTCGAGGACGCCTCGAGCGAACCGACATAGGAGACCTCGCTCATCAGGCGTGCAAGGTAGCCGCCGGCCGTAGAGTCGCAGATCACATAGTCGACCTCGCCGGACTCGAGGGCCTCAAAGCACTCGTTGATGTTGGAATAGGTCTTTTGGTTGGCGGTGATGCTCTGCTTAGCAAGCGCCTCCTGCGAGGCCGAGGACATCTGAACGCCCAGGGTGGACGTGTTAAGGGTATCGGTGGAAACGCTGAGCGACCCACCATCGCTAGTTTTACCGAACACAGAAGCGGCATCGTACAGGCAGGTGCCGAGCGAGCTAATGTCCCCGTCCGTGGAGTTGATCTCGCCGATAAAAATATCGGCCTTTTTGTCGCCAAGCGCGGAACCTGCCGAGGACGCATCGACAAAGGCGACCTTAAGGCCCATGCGGCTTGCGAGGGCGCGGGCAGCGTCGACTGCATACCCCGTGAGCTCGCCGTCGGCGCCCTGCATTGCCTGTGGCGCATCGGAAGTATCGAGGGCGACCGTCAGGGTTCCGGGAGTGACCAGGGCATCATCCGACACCGCCGGCGTGACGGTCTCGTACTCGATCTGGTCGATCGTGGGAGTCGTGAACGTAGACAGCGGGTTGAACGCGCATCCGCTCAGGCCCAAAACGGCGATGACCGCTGCAGTCCCAGCACCTAACCGAGCCGTGTGCATCAAGCTGCCCCTCACCATGTCCACTACCCTGCCTTCTGTGTCGTATACGATCCGTGCGTTGCGCGGAATACCAGGTTGTTCCCACCAGCTGACCTGGTATTTGACCCCACACTTGCGCACCGGGGTGTTTGCTCGGGAGGCCGCAGCCACCTTCACGACTGACCCGCTCGCCCGCGAGGCGGTATTGCCCCAAAGAAAGTAGAACGGACGGTGCGGCTTACATCTAGGACGCGCCATGATCGCGCCGCGCGCACGCGGTCGCTTACGTGGATCCCTTTGACCGCGTCTGTCTTGGACTAGGACGGGCATTTCGTCCGTCCGCAACCACAGCCTGGTAGGAACGAAGTGCATTATAGCTAAGTTCAAGCTAAAGTTTAAGGTTAGGGGCGTCATTCGCATCGCGAGTACAGATTTGCAGGTCGGAGTGGGCTATTCGTGCCCCTATGAAGCCCGAAGCTCCCCTGTGGGGAGCTCCGGGGCACCCTTCTTAGGGTGCCGTGACCAAAAAATGGCAAATATGAGTACTGTCACCAATTTAGTAACAGGCAGTTTTGGCCTCTCGGACAGATTTCGCGCTCAGTGTCGCCAACCTGATGCTTAGTTATTCTACATTTGTTTATTATCTTCTTACTTTACGCCGCCTCCGAGTCCTAAATTCTTTGATTTTGCTGTTACTGATTTAGTGACAGTACTCATATTTGCCATATTTTGGCCAGGGCATATGATTAACCCCCTATTTTCGACGCGAATTAGACCGGCTTAAGCCCAAAACACACCCGCAGCGTGTTAAGCAACGCCTCTTGCTTCTTTCTGCGGGCATCGACACGATTCCGGTACCGCTTTCGCATACGCTGGTGGATGCGCCATGCGAGCGCTTCCATCGCTTCCATGTCGCAAAGCATTTCGTTGTTGACCGTTGCGACCTCGATTCCCATAGTAATCAAGCCCGTGTTGCGTTTTTCATCATGGGTACGTCCCCTCCGGGAGGAATGGCCCAGCTCACCGTTGTATTCCAGGTCAAACCGGGCTGCCTCCTGATATGCATCGCAAACTGCATGGGGCATCCCCGAGATTGCCTGCGCGCGATCATCGAACTCGATCTTGTAGTCGGTCTTAAAGGGACCGCAGGCAAATCCTCCATAGGAAAACGGAAGCGAAAACAGGGCGAGCATGATGCACTCCATGGGCGAGCGCAGGTTTTCTGACAAGTAGGGACACAGACGCTGCAATTGTTTGGCCGCGTTTCCCTTGCATACCGCGAGGTAATCTGCCAAGCGATCGAGCGTCAGCACTGGCTCGACTTCAAAGTAGCCCACGTCTGTCGGTTGGTCCTTGTCCTTTGCAAGTTTGTTCGCAACGGGCGAGGTGTAGGGAGGCAGATACTTCCCGCGGTCGCTCAGTGAAATCTTAGAGCACAGTTCCTGGGTTAGGGCAAACGCCTGGATGCAGCCAACCTCGCGTGCAACGGCAACACAAAGGGCCTCGGGAGATAGGCCGTACACCCCCGGTTCCACCTCTAGAATCGAGCCGGCAGGCAACTCGGAGCATACGGACCAACTCACGCCAAGAATGCGGCGGCGCTGCGCTGCAGACCCTACCAGCAAACACAAATTCTCTTGCACCTCGCCGCTTGCGGCCCCAATCCGCACCAAGTCGGGAAGATAGATGTCCTCGGTCGAGGGCGACGACGTGCGCAGCACACGGCGCTCCTCATCGGGATCAAGGTCCTTCCAGCTGATATAGCCCATCTGCCGGCGCTCGGCGCGCATCGTGCGCAGCGCCGAGGCGCCTGTTAGGATTACGGAAGCCGCTAGCTGTTCGCCTGTCGGCTCGTTGCGCCGCTCAATCTTTACTGCCACAAAACCACCCCTACCAAACACGTGCGATAGCAAGGCCATCGACTGCCGCAGCGCCGGCGCGCTTGAGTTCCGCCGAAGCCGCGGCCATCGTCGCGCCCGTAGTGATAACGTCATCGATAAGCAGCAGGCGGCGGCCGTACACGTCCTCAACCGTCTCGTACATGCCTTGGGCACGCTCGCGGCGCTCCTCACGACCGAGTTCGCGCTGGTCGCCATGGCCGTACTTGACGAGGGCATCGAGCAGAGGGACACCCGACAGCTCGCAAAATGGGCGCGCAATGGCCTCCATATGATCGAAACCGCGCCGCCGAAACGCTGCCGCCGTCGCAGGCACAAACACCACCGCATCCGCACCGGACAGCACGCCTCCTAAGCGTTCGGGCGCTACGATCTGGGCATGCAGGGCGGTGTCGTAGAGCAACTCCGCCAGATACGGAGCCAGACGTCGCTCGCCCGCGTCCTTGTAAGCTTTAATGATGCGCGGCAGCGGATGCGCATAGACGGCGCACGCCAGGCAGCGGTCGAGCGCCTCCGACATTGCCGAGGACGTGCCCTCGACCGAACACTCAGTGCACAGCAAATCCCCAAACGGGGCGCCGCATCGGGTGCAGCTATGACATGGGTCGATAAGCGTGAGCGCAGCCAGGCAGTCTTGGCAAATAAGCGTACCGGCGCGCTCGCAGCCGGCACATCGTGTTGGCGACAATGCCTCAAGCGCCTCGCGTGCCGCCCGCTCGGCAAACGGTCGCAATTCGTCCGCAAACGGTAGGGCGCCGGCTCCCTGCAGACGGCTCAATATGTTCAGATGGCTCTTCAAGACACAACCCTCCCTACGTTCGGTCGCAGGGAGGGTTGTTGATTCAGCGCTATGATACCCCGATGCGCTCGGGTCAAGGCGGGCTAAATCCGCTCGCAGGCGTTATTCGCCGGCGGGCGGTTGTGGTGCAGACGAAGACGGGGTCGAGCCCTCGCCACCATCCTGGCGCGGCTTGCGGGAACGGCGACGGCGACGGCGCTTTTGACCCTGGTCGGCCGAGCCCTCGCCACCGCGATCCTCGCGCAGCTCGCGCTCGTCGCGAGCGGCGCCACGCGAAGCCTTGGCAGCCGCTCCCCCGCCATCTCCGGGACGACGGCGCGTGACCTTGACCTCGCCATCCGAGACCTGATCGGCCACGGAGGGCACTGAGGGCTTCTGTTGCGCGCCCGAGGAATGGCGACGGCGCGGACGCGGCGCGCGCTCGTCATCGTTACGTTGCTTGCCACCCTTGTCGGCAGGCGTATCGGAGGTCGAGGGGCCCTTGGAAGCGGCACCAGCCTCGCGAGCAGCTGCGGCGCGGAAGGCGTCCTCGCGCTCCTCGCTCGACAGGTGACGACGGCGACGGCGCGTGGGGTTCATGCCACCGCCGCGGTTTTGCTGCTGGGGCTGCTGAGCCTCGCGCTCGCGTGAAGCGTTCTTGCCTGCGGCTGCGGCCTCGGCGGCATCGCCCGAGCCTGCGCGCTTGCGGCGGCGACGGCCGCCGGCCGCCTCCTCGACCTCGGGTGCCTCGGCCTTGCCGCGACCCTTTCCGCGGCCACGACCCTCGCCCTGGCCTTGACCGGCGCGAGCATCGGATTCAGCATCGCGACGACGGCGCTTGGGCATCGACGTACCGGCCAGACGGTCGGCACTCGACAGACCATCACCCACGTCGACGCCGTTCTCACGGTCGAGCTCCATGAGCGCCAGGCGCATCTCAGGCGACTCGATGCGCTCGAGCACGTCGCGCGTCACGCAGTCGGGGCGACAGTTGCAGCCCTGCTCGGCGGCCTTCTTTTTGCAGCCCTCCGAGCACGTCATGTCGGCCAGATTGACCTTGAAGACCTTGCCGTTCTCCAGACGCAGCACAAGCTGCTCGCGCGGCGTGTCATATTCCTGGATGCGCGCCTTGCCGAGCGGCGTGTCGATAAGCGTCTTCTTTTTGGGCGCGCGGCTCTTAAAGTCCTTGTACGCCTCGAACTCATAGCGCAGGCAGCACATCAGGCGGCCGCAAACACCGCTAATCTTGGACGAGTTGAGCGGCAGGTCCTGCTCTTTTGCCATGCGAATCGAGACGGGCTCAAACTGTCCGCCAAAACGCGTGCAGCAGAGTTCCTGTCCGCACTGGGCATAGCCGCCCACCAGGCGGGTCTCGTCGCGCACGCCGATTTGGCGCATGTCGACGCGAATGTGCAGCGTCGAGGACAGGTCCTTGACGAGCTGGCGAAAATCGACGCGCTCCTCGGCCGCAAAGTAGAACACGGCCTTCTCGCCGCCAAACAGGTACTCGACGCCGACCGGCTTCATCTCGAGGTCGAGTTCCTTGACCAGACGGCGGAAATCAACCATGGCCTCGTCGCCCTGGATAGCCAGGTCGTCGGCAAGCTGCAGGTCGATGTCGCTCGCCACGCGCAGCACGGGTTTGAGTGGCTGACCGATCTCGTCTTGCGGCACCTCGAAGGGGTCGGCCGTGACCAGGCCAATCTCGGTTCCGCGCTCGGTCGAGCAAATGGCGTAATCGGCCTCGAGGATATCCAGATCCTGCGGATCGAACCACAGGTCGCGCGAGGCGTAGGTAAACTTAACGGGTACGACTAACGGCATTTCAGTGCCTTCCTGATATCGAACAGCATGACCTCGATGGCCAGCTGGGGAGTAACGTTTCTGGCGATGTTGCGCTCGGCGGTTGCGACCGCCTCGAGCGCCTGGGTGGCACCCGCAACATTGGTCGCGGCGGCAAGCCGACCGATCGTGTCGCGCACGTCTTCGTTCACCACGTCGGCCGCCTCATCCTGAAGCGTCAACAGCACATCGCGCATGAGCGTCCGCGCGCTCGCCAGCGCTTCCATGATACCCGAACGCTCGCGCGCGTTGAGTTCGCGCTTGTTGCGGTCCTCAAGCTGCTTCAATGCTCCACGCGACAGGTAGTCGGCGTTTTGCTCAAGCACCTTTTCCTGCGTGGACTTGACCTCGGCGAGCGGCGCCTTAACGGCGACGATGAGTGACTTGGCGAGGCTGAGCACATCAGCCTCGTCGGCGGCGATAAGCGAATCGATGGCGCGAACCATCTGGCGGCGAGCGTCCTGGCGCTCGGCGCTCTTAAGGAACTCGATGCCGCGCGTGGGGCTCCCCGCCACGGCGACCGCCATGCGACAACGCGCGAGGTCCTGGCCGGTGGCGCGGCTCACGGCCTGCGCGGCCACGGCGGGCGACACCAGCCGAAACGGCACGCACTGACAGCGGCTCACGATGGTGGGCAGCATCACGTCTGCCGAGGTGCCCAGCAAAATGAACATAACGCCCTCGGGCGGCTCCTCGAGTGTTTTGAGCAGCGCGTTGGCGGTGTTGGCGCGCAGCTGCTCGGCGCGGTCGATGATGTAGACCTTGGCCTTGGCGCGGATGGGCGCCAGCGGCACGTCATCGAGCAACTCGCGGGTCTGGGCAATGAGGTAGCCCGTGGCGCTCTCGGGCGTGTAATAGTGCACGTCGGGATGCGTATGCCGAGCAACGCGCACGCAGCTGTCGCATGCGCCGCAGCCATCCTGCTCGCACAGGAAGGCCTGGGCGAGCGCCCATGCAGCGTCGAGCTTGCCGGCGCCGGGAGCACCCAAAAACAGGTAAGCGTGCGATGCGCGGCCGCCGGCGACGGCATTGGTCAAAAAGTCGCGCACGCGCTCTTGGGTGTCGAGCTTGGCCAACAGGCTTGTCTGAGCGGGGGCCATGTTACTCGGCCTCCTGGGCAAGCGCGGCGGCAACGGCGTCTTGGGAGATATCGAGACCGTGCGCGCGGACCTGCTCGACCGTCTTCGCAAAGACTTCCTCGATGGGCGCGGTGGCGTCGATGAGCTTTACGCGGGCGGGTTCCTCGGCGGCAATGCTGCAAAATCCCTGGTAAACGCGCTCTTGGAACGCCATGCCCTTTGCCTCCATGCGATCTGCCGCGCCACGGGCGGCCATACGCAGCGCCGCCTGCTCGGGTGTGATGTGGTAGACGAGCGTGAGCGCCGGATGCGTTCCCGCGACGGCGAGGTTATTGGCATCGCGTACCATCTGGCGATCGAGGCCGTCGGCAAACGCTTGGTAGCAGGTCGTGGAATCGTAGAAGCGGTCGCACAGGACCACCTTACCGGCCGCGAGAGCGGGGGCTATGACCTCGTGCACCAGCTGGGCACGCGCAGCCTCGTAGAGCAACAGCTCGCAGGTATCGCCCATCGCCGTGTTGGCGGGGTCGAGCAGCAGGGCGCGAATCTTTTCGCTGATGGCGGTACCGCCCGGCTCGCGCAGACTCACCACCTGGTAGCCGGCAAGATCGAGCGCACGGGCAAGCAGGCGCGCCTGCGTGGACTTGCCGGCGCCGTCGACGCCCTCGAGCGTGATAAAGCTATGTTGAGCGGGCTCAAAAGCCATGGGCGCAGCCCCTTCCTACAAGGCGCGAAAATGCAAGTTATAGCAACCAAGCCATGATACCCCAGGGGCAGGCGCGCCCCAACCACCAGGCGGCAGTTAGGGACGTTCCCAAACTGCCGGCCGAAAAGGAACGTCCCCAACTGTCATGATGGGGAATTTTGGACGATGGGTATAATCGTCGTATTGCATTGAAATGTGGCGAAAGGAGTGGCAATGTCTCGGTACTGCGCCTCGTGCGGCAAGCTTCTTGCAGATAATGCCAAGTTCTGCACCTCGTGCGGTGCACCCGTTGAGCAAACAGCCGCGAGCGATAGCCAGCCCGCTTTTGAGCAGACCGGCTCCCTTGATATGCCGCAAGCCAAGGCAGACGACCCCCTCGCCTATCGCCCCGACCCCGCCGCAAGCCCCGCGGCCGTCGAGACCACGCAGCGCATACCCGTCGCGAGCGGCTCGCCCCAACAGCAGCCGACTCCCTCATACGCGCCCGCTTCGCCACAGACCCCCGCTCCCAAAAAGAGCGGCACCGGGCCGCTTATCGCCGTTATCGTTGTGCTGGTGGCGATCATCATCGCTCTGGTCATCTTCTTTGCAATCAGACCGTTCGACAACGCCGCCACGCAGACGACTGCCGAGGTAGCTAAGCTGCACCATGACGTCGACGACGATGACCTAAAGCCCCTCGGCGATCCCAACAGCCTGTACGACGATGATGACGATGATGACGAGGATGGCGGCGAAGCAACGCTCTCCGAGCAGAACCTCTACCGCCGACTGAGCGAATACTACGACCTGCTCGAAGACCTCGACAGCCAGGTCCGCGCCTGCGCGCAGGCCTTCAATGGTAGCTATCTGGAAGAAGATCGCACCGCCCGCCAAAATCTCGCCGACGTCGCCGAGCGCACGGAGGACACCATCGAGCAGTATTACGACATCGTCGAGGATCTGGACGTCCCGACGAGCTCCAGGAACTACAGCTCCTGGAAGGACATCGTTGCCCTGTACGACGACCTGGATCACCGCATCGACGCAATCTGTGATGCCTGGGAGATCAGCCTGAAATACGCCAAGCCTGCGGACCATAAGAATGAGATCGTGGCGCCGCTGTCACACGACAACGTGGCGGGCACCAATGACAATAAGTACCGCCTAGACTTTGAGGAGCGCTATCCCGGCGCCAAACCCGTCGAAGTGAACTAGAGCTTTGTCGTTCCCGAGTCGGCAGTTAGGGACGTTCCTAAACTGCCGGCAGAAAAGGAACGTCCCTAACTGCCGGATAAATAACGAGCGAGGATCATGAGACCCTCGCTCGTTTTTGGTTTGGGTAATGTTTCGGCTGCACCGCTACTTGTCGGTAGCTGGCTTCTTGGTGGTCGTCTTTTTCGCGGCAGCCTTCTTGGCAGTCGACTTCTTGGCGGTCGAAGTCTTCTTTGCTGCCGTGGTCTTCTTTGCCGTGCTCGCCTTGGTCGCAGTCTTGCGGCCGCGGGCGGGCTTCTTCTCCTTGGTCGGGCAGTCCATGTTCACGCAGATGCGCCACGGGCCGCGCGCCGTGTTGACCACCACGATGGGAGCGCCGCACTCGGGGCAGGTCTCGCCCGTCGCCTCAAGCTTGCCACGCGCCGGCAGCGGATAGCTCACGCCACAGTCGTCGTAGTTGGTGCAGCGGATAAAGCGCTTGCCGCTTTTCTCGCTCTTGTGCGCAATCAGGTCGCCGTGACGCCCGGCCTCCGCGCACACCTTGCACTCGCCCACCTTAAGGTCGGGCTCGTAGTTGGTGGGACACGTCGGATTCACGCAAATCTCGAAGGCCTTCTGGCGGAACGGCTGACACTTAATGCGCGGCGCACCGCACTCGGGGCACACGGCGGCCTCGCCCTCGAGCGGACTCACCTTGACGCCACTCGGCACCGGATAGGTCACGTCGCAGTCGGGCCATCCCATGCAGCCGATAAAGCTGCCGCGAGTCTTGGCACTCGTCTTCATAACCAGGTCCTTGCCACACTTGGGGCAGGCGCCCACGCGCGCATCAGCCGTGACGGCGTCGCTGATGGCGTCGCCCAGCTCCTGCGTATGCTTGAGCAGCTCGTCGAGCACGCCGGCCAGCAGCGCGCGCGAGTGCGTCACGACATGCTCTTCGGTGTCCTCGCCGCGCTCCACGCGGGTCATGTCGCCGTCGAGCTCGCTGGTCATATCGGGGCTCGTGATGCGCGGGGCGAACTGCGACAGCGCATCGATGATGGCGATGCCCAGCTGGCTCGGCTCCACGGGATCGTTTTTGAGGTAGCGCACGGCGTACAGGCGCTCGATGATGCTCGCACGCGTGGACTTGGTGCCCAGGCCGCGCTTCTCCATCTCCTGTACGAGCTTGCCCTGGCTGTAGCGCGCGGGCGGCTCGGTCTGCTTGGCCTCGAGCTTAATGTCGAACACGTCGACCGTATCGCCCTGCTCCAGCGGCGGCATCTGCTCGTCGCGCTTGAGTCCATACGGGTACGCCTCGCGGAAACCCGGGGTCACGAGCACATCGCCCGAAGCCACGAACGGCTCGCCGTTCACATCGAGCTCGAGCTTGGTGTTCTCGATGGTCGCGGGACCCATGAGCGTCGCCAGGAAACGGCGGGCGATGAGGTCGTAGAGTTTGCGCTGCCCGCCGTCGAGCGTGGACGGGTCGCCTTCGCCCGTAGGATAGATTGGCGGGTGGTCGGTGGTCTCGACCTTGCCACGCGTGGGCTTCATAGGTCCGGCAAGCACCTTTTTGCACACAGGCGCCAGCGCCGGGTTGATCTTTGCCAGATCGCTCACCACAGCACCCAAATCGAGCGTCGCGGGGTACACGGTATTGTCGACGCGCGGGTAGCTGATGAGGCCCGCCATGTAGAGGGACTCGGCGATGCGCATGGTACGCGCAGGCGAGATGCCCTCGGCCGCAGCGGCAGCCTGTAGCGAGGTCGTAGCGAACGGCGTGGGCGGCTGCTGCTTGCGCGAGCGCTTGGTCACCGCGGCGACGGTCGCCGTCTTGACGCCGTCGACGTGACCATACGCCGTCTCGGCAGCATCCTTGTCGGTAAAGCGCGCTGTCTTGTGCGCGATCTTAAAGCGATCGTCCTCGGCAGTGCCCTGCGCGGCACCCATGCCGCGAATCTGCCAATAGTCCTCGGGCACAAACGCCATGCGCTCGCGCTCGCGCTCAACCACCAGGGCAAGCGTCGGTGTCTGCACGCGGCCGGCGGAGCGCACGTTACCAAAGCCGCCAAACTTGGCGAGCGTCAGATAGCGCGTGAGCACCGCGCCCCAGATGAGGTCGATGTGCTGACGGCTCTCGCCAGCGTCGGCCAGATTCTGGTCGAGCGTGACGAGATTATCGAAGGCGTGCGTGATCTCGGCCTTGGTAAACGAAGAGTACTGGGCGCGGGCAACCGGCAAGTCGGGCGCAACCTCGCGCACCTTGTTGAGGGCGTCCGAACCGATCAGCTCGCCCTCGCGATCGAAGTCCGTGGCGATGATGACACTGTCGGACTTCTTAGCCAGGTTCTTGAGCGAGCGAATGAGTTCCTTCTCTGCCGGCAGTTTAATGACCGGTGCCCACGTGAGGTAGGGCAGGCTCTCGAGCTTCCAGCCCTTAATGGAGATACCGTCGGCAAGGAACGGCTTGCGCTTGGTGTCGTAGGGCGGACGGGCCAGGCCGTCGGGCATGTCGGCCGGCAGCATCTCGCCGTCCTCGGTCACCGAATACCAACCCAGCTTTTTATCGAACAGCACGCTGTCGCAAAAATCGGGCGCCAGGATGTGACCGGCAAGGCCGATGGTCACGCACTCCTCGCCCTTCCACTCAAAACGGTAGATGGCGGTGTTGTACACCTTGTCCTTTTTTGGTTTGCCCGTGGACAGACGCTCGGCAATCTGACGTGCGGCGTCGTTTTTCTCGGCGATGATGAGCTTCAAAAGAGGCTCCTATCTCGTGTCTCTGCGGCTACGCCCACCTGTATGGCGGCCGATTTACGCCCTTGCTTGCTCAATCTGCCCGATGAGCCAATCGCACCAGGCATCCATGCCCTCGCCCTTGCGCGCGCTCACGGCAAACCGCGGCGCTTGCGGATTGAGGTCATCGAGTGTCTTAGTATACCTATCCATGTCAAAATCGAAAGCCGGGGCCACGTCGACCTTGTTGAGCAACTGTGCGCCGGCGTGCTGGAAGATACCCGGGTACTTAATGGGTTTGTCGTCACCCTCGGGCACCGAGAGAATCATGATGGACAGGTTCTCGCCCAGGTCAAAGTCGACCGGACACACCAGGTTGCCCACGTTTTCGATAAAGATGACATCGATGTTTTGAAGGCCCACCGCTTGGTCGAACGCGTCAACGGCCTCCATGATCATGTTGCCCTCAAGATGGCACAGGCCACCGGTGTTGATCTGGATGGCGGGCATGCCGGCTTCCTTCATGGTGATGGCGTCGACGTCCGAGGCGATATCGCCCTCGATGACGGCACAGCGCAGGCCGGCTTTGTCACGCAGGCGCTCGTTGGTGCCCAGGATCGTGGTGGTCTTGCCCGAACCGGGGCTCGACAGCACATTGATCACATAGGTGCCTGCCTCATTAAATCGCTGACGCAGCTGGTCTGCCAGACGCTCGTTGCGCGACAGGATCGGCGATGCGATATCAATCGTTTTCTCGGCCATACTCGGCACTCCTTACTTCTGCCATTTGGTGACGGCTAATCGTCGGGGGTTTCGATTTCGATACTTGCGATGTCGAGTTCGCGGCCGTGCAGTAGGCGCACGTTGGCACCACCACACTGGGGACAGCGACAGTGGAAGCGATCGTGGTCGAAGACGTCGCCGCAGTCCAGGCACTCGCTTTGTGGATGGACTTCCTCCACGGAAAGCTCGCAGCCTCGCGTGAGCGGGTCCTCGTCGCGAAACGTCTCCCACGCAAAGTCGAGCGCCTCGCGCACCACCTCGGTCATATCCCCGATACGCAGCGTTACCAAAACGGCGCGCGAGGCCCCCGCCCCACGCGCCGCGCGAATCACTGTATCGAGTATGCCGTTGACAATGCCAACCTCGTGCATACCGATTTACTCCTCGTCGTCCTCGTCGTCCGAGAACAGGTCCAGACGGCTCACGAACAGGCCCTCCTTGCCCTCGCGCGCAGTAATGACCACGCGAGCGATGGCGAGCGAAATCTCGTAGAGCGAAAGCAGGGCACCGTACATAAGGCCCAGCGTGACGGGCGAGCCGTCGGGCGTGATCACAGCCGAGCCCACGAGCAGGCCCACGTACACGTAGCGCCAGGCGCCGCGGAAAGCCGCGTAGGACACGATGTGGAAAACGGACAGGTAGAAAATGATGAGCGGCAGCTCAAACGCCACACCAAAGCCGATCATAAAGAGCAGCTCCATGTTGACGTAGTTCTCCAGATCGGGCAGCGCAGTTGCGACGGCAGAGGTCTCGCCGATGAGCCACTCAAAGCCCGCAGGAATGATGATGAAGTAGCAGAAGATGGCACCCAGGAAGAACAGCACCGTCGAAGCGAGCACCGTGGGCACGACCCACTTGCGCTCGTTGGGGCGAAGCGCCGGCAGGAAGAACGCCAAGATCTGCCAGATGATCATGGGCGTGCACATGACAACGGCCATCTTGATGGCCAGCGAGAAGCGCAGGCCAAAGCCGCCGAGCGTGGTGGTGATGTAGAACTTACCGTCCGGCACAAACGAGCGGATGGGGTCTTCCAGGATATCGAGCACCACGGGCGTGGCGAAATACAGCACGATGGCGGCGGCAAACACCGATACGACCACGATGGTCAGGCGGCGACGGAGCTCTCCCAGGTGATCGAAGAGCGGCATGCGCGCAGGTCCGATAGGCATTACTCATCGCCTCCCTTCGGGGCGTCGGCGGCAGCGGCTTCGTCCTCGACCTCAAGCTCACGAGCGAGCTGGTCGACGACGGCCTTGCGCTTGCGGGGACGACGGGCGTAGAGGTCGGCCGTCGTGGGCTCTGCCGGCTCGGGCTCGGGCTCTGCGGCAGGCTCGGGCTCGACGGCGGCAGTGGCAGCATCGGCAGCGGACACAGCAGCGGCGGGCCCAGCGCCCTCGGCCTCCGTCTCCTCGGCAGCAGCCTCGCCCTCAGCAGCACCCTCACTCGCGGCCTTCTCGGCGGCAAGGCGGGCGCGACGCTCGGCAAAGGTCTCCTTCTTTGCGGGCGCGGCCGTCTCGACGGCATCAGCGTCAGCATCGGAATCGTCATCGACAGCGGCCTTCTTGGGCTTGACCGGCGCCGAAGCGGCCTCACTTACCGGATCGATAATCTCGGACTGAACAACTGCCGTCATCTTTTCCTGCGTCTCGCGGAACTGACGGATGGCACGGCCGATCGTGCGGCCCATCTGCGGGAGCTTATCCGGGCCAAACAGCAAAAAGCCGAAGACCACGATGATTGCCAGCTCACCCTCTCCAATACCAAACACACATACCTCCAAGGCTCGATGTGAGTCGAGCCCGCACCGCGCCATTCGGCCGGAACTCGTCTATTCATTCGGTCAAGTATAGCGCCCGGACGCCAAAACGTTCGAGCGCATCACAAACATATGCCAAACGGCACGCCCCTTTTGGGACAGGGCTTATGCGGCCGTGATCGAAATCTCCTGGTCGACACCCAGCAGCTGAACCACGCGCATCACCGGGGGTTGCACGTTGGCGCAGCTAAAACGCTTGCCATGATCGGCTGCGTGGTGCGCGGCGCCCACAAGCACGCCAATGCCCGTCGAGTCGATATAGCTCACCTGGGCAAAGTCGAGCTCAACGGCCTCGGTGGGCTGCTCAAGCGCCAAGTCGATGGCGTTACGCAAACTGTCGGCGTTAGAGATATCGATTTCGCCGGTCACCTTAATGGTGTAGAGCTCCGGCGTGGGGTTGGTGGAAATACCCAAATCCATGTATACGCTCCTTTGCGTATCGAAAGTGCGGAAAAGTACGCGACGCGGACTTGCAGAGCTCTGCGCGCTAGGCGCGCTCGGCACGCGCGATCTCGGCAGCGACGAGCTTGACGGCCAGCACCAGTACGTCGAGCGCGGCCTCCAGGTCCTCGACCGTGGGATAGCTCGGCGCGATGCGGATGTTGGTGTCGCGCGGGTCCTTGCCATAGGGCCAGGTGGCACCAGCCGGCGTGAGCTTGACGCCCAGATCGGCACAAAGCGCGGCGACCTTTTGGGCCGAGCCCTCAGGACCATCGAAGCTCACAAAGTAGCCGCCGCGGGGATGCGTCCAAGTGGCGCAACCCGTGTTGCCCAGACCCTCGGTGAGCTTGCGCTCAACGGCCTCAAAGCGCGGGCGCAAAAACTCGGCATGCTTTTTCATATGCTCCTTGACCGCCTCAATGGTGGGAAGGAAACGCACGTGACGCAGCTGGTTGAGCTTGTCGGCGCTGATCAAGCCGGCCTTGAGGCGCTTGGAGAACTCCGCGATGACCGCAGGGCTCGCGCCGATAAAACCGATACCGGCGCCCGGGAAGGTGATCTTGGACGTCGAGGCAAAGGCCACCACGCGGTCCTCAGTGCCCGCCGCGCGAGCGAGGTCAAAGATATTGGCAAGCTCGTCGGTCTCGTCGTACAGGTCGTGCACGCAGTAGGCGTTGTCCCAGAAGATGCGAAAATCGGGCGCGGCCGTGGGCATCTCGACCAGGCGGCGCACGGTGTCCTCGCTAAAGGTGATGCCCGTGGGGTTGGAATACTTGGGCACGCACCAAATACCCTTGATGGAATCGTCGGCGGCAACGAGGCGCTCGATCTCGTCCATGTCGGGGCCGGCCTCGGTCATCGCAACGGGGACGTTCTCGATGCCCAAGTCGGCGGTGATGCCAAAGTGGCGATCGTAGCCGGGAACGGGGCACAGAAACTTGACCTTCTTGCCGTCGTGCGCGGCCTCGTAGGCATCCCAGGGCTCGCTGCCGCACGAACCACAGCGCCAGAACATGCCGGCGATGTCGTGCTCGATCAAAAGGCTCGACGAACCCAGCACGAGCGTCTGCTCGGCGGGGCAGCCCAGGAACTCCCCTGCCAACTTGCGTGCCGAGGGAATGCCCTCGAAGCAGCCGTAGTTGGAGCAGTCGACGTTGCCGTCGTGCAGATCGGCCTCGGCATTGAGGATATCGAGCATGGGGCGCGAGATGTCCACCTGGGAGGGCGACGGCTTGCCGCGGGCCATGTCGAGCGCCAGGCCCTTGGCCTTGACCTCGGCGACCTCGGCTTTGAGCGCCTCGATGGCGGCATCGAGTTCGGTGGTTTCCATCTTCTGGTAGATCGTCTGCATGGGTGCGACCTTTCGCGAAGCGGGACGTTGCAGTTCGTCTAAGTATAGACCGCCACCGCCGCAACGGTATGAAGCCGTGATAGATTAAGTTCATCGCAATGAATTACGACATCGCCGCACATGCCGGCGTGGGGCGCCTAAGGAGGCATTATGGAATACGGTTCGTTTAGGGCTGAGGAATTCGGCGACCTGCAGCGCCTGATCGACGGGCTGTTTTACGACCGCCACGCCATCGACCGCCTGGACCTAATCGTGCAGGCCGAAATCTTGGACCTAGCGCCCGACCTTATGGAGATCGTGAACCTTTTGCCGCCCGGCTATTACGACCGCCAGTCACTTTGCGACCAGCTGAACTCCGCCTTAGCCGCCCACGGCTGGGGCGCCGTCTACGGCACCGTGGAATAGAACCACTCATTGGGGACAGACTTAAATGAGTAGTCCCAACCTGCCGGCACTTGGGCAGTCATTTAAGTCTGTCCCCAACGACTACCCAGTGACTAAAACGCCGCCTGTGATGGTATTCACAGGCGGCGTTTTCAAACTTGTATGTGCTCTTACTCGTCCTTGGGCGCAGGGTGTTTGCAGACCACGCTCATGTAGATCATGCCCAGCACCGCGGCGGTAACGGATCCGGCAAGAATGGCGGCCTTTGCGGCCAGGACCTCAAACTCGGCCGTCGGGAAGGCAAGGCCGCTGATGAGAATCGACATGGTAAAGCCAATGCCGCCCAGAATGCCCACGCCGGCAATCATGTGCCAGTTAACGTTGCGCGGCAGCTCGGAAATCTTGAGCTTAACCAGGGCAAACGTCATGCCAAAGATGCCGATCGGTTTGCCCAGCAGCATGCCAAAATACACGCCGAGCGTCACCGGGTCGGTCAGCAGCGTGCCCATATCCACGCCCACCAGGCGAACCTGCGCGTTGACAAATGCAAAGATCGGCAGGATCACAAAGTTGACCGGCGTGGAGATCAGACGCTCCATGCGGATGAGCGGCGGGGTCACGCGGTGCATGACGCGCTCGACCTTGGTGGTCGAGACGGTAAAGTCGTGCTGACCCAGGATGTGCGCCTCGTCGTCGTAGCGGTCGTCGAGCAACGGTAGGCACTCGCCCAGCCAGTCGGTAAGGCTATCGAGCTTGACGCCGCACTTGGCCGGGATGGTAAAGGCCAAGATGACGCCAGCAAGCGTAGCATGCACGCCGCTCTTGAACATGCAGAACCACAGCAGCAGACCCAGCACCGAATACGGGGCAAGGCGGTAGTGCTGCGTCTTGTTGAGCCACACGAGCGCGCAGGTCACAACCGCAGCGGCGCCCAGCCAAAACGTGCTGGGGCTCTGGCCGTAGAAGATGGCGATAGCGGCGATGGAGATCAGGTCGTCGGCAATGGCGAGCGTCGAGAAGAACACGCGCACGCCGTTGGGCACGCGGTTACCCAAAAGCGATAGCACGCCCAGCGCAAAGGCGATATCGGTTGCCATGGGAATAGCCCAGCCGTTGTGCGCGCCGGCATGGTTAAAGATCAGGTAGATGCAGGCGGGAACGACGACGCCGCCCACGGCCGCCAGCATGGGAAGCATGGCCTGACGCGGATTCTTGAGCTCGCCGACCGTCATCTCGTACTTAAGCTCGATGCCCACCAGCAAAAAGAAGATCGCCATGAGAAAGTCGTTGACAAAGACCTCGACGGTAAGGCCAGCCGTAAGGCTGCCAAGACCCACATACAGCGGGGTCTCCAAAAAGTGATGAATAGCCTCGTAGGCATCGGTGTTGGCGCAGATGACCGCGGCGATGGCTGCGATCACCATGACGGCGGCGGAAATCGTGCCGTTCTCGGCAATGCGCTCCCAAATGTCGTGACGCTCAAAACGCTTGCGCTCACGGGTGTTGAACAGCTGCTCGGGTGCTGCCATGGGCGGCTCCTTTCACGGGAAGGCTCCCGTCTTAAAAAAGCACGGCCCGCCCAAATGGCGGCGCCGCGCTCCAACGTATTACGCTTGCATCTAGCCTACCCTGCGCGACAAGCGCGCGAGCGCGGCCGAAAAGCGGAACCACAGGTTGAACATTATTTGTTCAACGGCACGGGCGCCCCTGTCCAATAGGCGACGTGGTCCCGCGCACAAAAAACGACCGGAGCGCGGAGCATCCGCGATCCGTGTGTGAGCAGGTTGCAAAACCTAGCAGGCGGCCATGATGGGAGCAGCGACCTGCTTCTTGCGGGAGAGGACTCCCGGCATCCAAACGCCGTCGTGCTCGTCGGCAATGCCCAGGCCCTTCTGAGCGGCCTCGGTCTCGCCCTCGAGCAGAACCTGCGAGCCCTCCTCCATGATGTCGGTGATGCACAGGACGATGCCGTCGGCGCCCTTCTCGGCGGCGTAGGCGCGCATGGCCTCGCGGATCTCGTCAATCATGCCAAGCGCACGGCTCTTGTCGACGGTCTCGTACTGGCCGATGAGCAGCTTCTTGCCGGCGGGCTCGAACATCTTGATGTCGTTGCCGACCATCTCGGCTGCGGTGAAGGAGCCGGACGGACGGGTGAGGAAGACCTCCATGCCGAACTTGACCGGGTCGACGCCCACCTGCTCGCCGAGCTTGGCGGCGACGGCGCGGTCGAGATCGGTGGTGGTGGGGCTCTTGAGCATGAGCGTATCGGTCATCATGGCCGAGAGCAGCAGTTTGGCCTGAACGTCGGAAAGCTCGACGCCGAGCACGCCGGCGAGCTTGGTGACGATGGTACAGCTGGAGCCCCAGGGCAGGCAGATGTAGTGCAGCGGGCCGGCGGTCTCGAAGTCGCCGATGCGGTGATGGTCGACGACGCCAAAGACCGTGGCGTCCTTAAGGCCGGCGACGGACTGGGCAGACTCGTTGTGGTCGGTGAGGACGACGAGCTGGCCGGCCTCGACGGAATCGATCACGCGGGGCTCGGCAATGCCGGCGTCGGCGAGCAGCTTGGCGGACTCGGCCGGAAGCTGGCCCAGTGCGCAGGCCTCGTAGGTGTTGCCGGCATACTCAACCTGGTTGAGCAGCTGGGACAGGACGACGGCGCTCATGATGGCGTCGTTATCGGGATTCTGGTGACCAAAGACAAGAACGTTTGCCATGGAAATCCTCCACTTGATATGTGTACTTGGACGTAGCTATGGTAGCACGCTGACGCCGAACCCTATGAGATGGAAGGGCCGCAGCACAAATTGGGGCAGGCGCTGGGGCAAAGTCTGCCCCCTCTGCACCATGTGGTGCAAACTAACCTGCCCCCCTTGCGCCAGCTATTTGCCGGCGGCGCGCAGGGCTACGTAGGCGGCACCGATGATGCCGGCGTCGTTGCCGAGCGAGGCGACCTCGATGGGCGTCTCGCGCGAGGCGGATAGCGCATAGTGCTGGAAGTGTTCGCGAACCGCGTCGAGGTAGACGTCGGCCGAGGCGGAGGCGCCACCGCCGATCAGGAACATCTCGGGGTCGACCACGTTGGCGATAAGCGCCAGAGCGCGACCGAGATAGTCGGCCATGGTATCGGCCGCGGCCAGCGCAAGCTTGTCGCCCTCGCGACAGGCCTGGAACACGTCCTTGGAATCGGAGGGGCCGGTGAGCTCGATGGGCCCGACGCCCGCCTTCTCGCACTCGGCAAGGTAGTTGCTCACCACGCCGGTGGCGCTGGAATACTGCTCCAGGTGGCCATGGCCGCCGCAGCCGCAGGTGCGCTCCTCGGCAGGATTCAGGCACATATGGCCGATCTCGCCGCCGGCGCCCACAACGCCCGATACCACATCGCCGTTGACGATAACGCCACCGCCCACGCCGGTACCGATGGTGACCATCACCACGTTCTGCACGCCCTTGGCAGAGCCGAGCCAAGCCTCGCCCATAGCAGCGGCGTTGGCATCGTTTTCGTACTTAACGACCGCGTCGGGGCAGTGCTCCTGAATGGCGATCTTAAGCTCGGGCAGGTTAATGGCAATGTTGGCCTTGACCTTGGCGTCGCCCGAAGCCGGGATGGGGCACGGAACGGCCAGGCCAATGCCCGCCACAAAGGCGCGCGGAATCTGTGCCTTGGCGACCACTTGGTCGATGGCCTCGGTCACCGCGGCAAAGCCCGCAGCGTCAACGATGGGAGGCGTGGGCACGCTGGCCTTGGCAAGCAGGTTGCCGTCCTCGTCGAACAGGCCCTCCTTAACCGAAGTGCCGCCGACGTCAATGCCGATGTAGTACTGCTTAGGTTCCATGGGAGCCCACCTTTCTCGTTTAAACATTGCCAGTATGGTACCGCTCCCAAGGCAAAAACCTGCCAAAAAGGGACAGGTTTGTTTTGGCAGGTTTTATCTGGGAAAACGCGAATGTCCGCTCAGCAGGCCGCGAAAGGCCTTCGCCAAAAACAACAAGCGCCGAGAGGCGGAGGCTCCCGGCGCCCGTGAAAGGGACTGTATTGTCTGTTGGATTGCACGGTCCGTCGCGGCGATAACGCCAGCTAGGCCTTCAGTGCCTGCAGCTGCTTGTGGACCTCGATGAGCTCCGTGGCCATGACGCGCATGGTCTCGGTGCCGGCCATCTGGTCCTCGGCATGCAGCAGAATCAACGGAGCCTCACCGTTACGCTCGCCGTTGGCCTCCTTCTTCAGAAGCCCCATGTGAACATCGTGGCCACCGTTATAGGCCTCGTCGCCCTGCTTGATAAGCTCCTCGGCGGCGTCAAAATCACCCTCCTTGGCCTTTTGCACGGCATTGATGTACATGCTCTTGGCGGTACCGACGTAGCTGATGATCTCGAAGCAGGTCATCTGCAACTCGTTCATATCCTCCATATGCTGCACCTAGCCCATCACGCTAACGCAGTGGTCGATGATGCCGGCGGCGTTCATGCGACCATAATCGACCATGTTGATGACCTCGACCGGGAAGCGGCCAGCGGCCTCCTTCTCAAAATCGCCCTTGGTGTAGCCGATCTGCGGGCCAAGCAACAACATGTCGCACTCGTCCAGGTGATCGTGAGCCTCGTTCATGGGACGAGCCTCGATCTCGATATCCAGACCACGGTTTGCAACCTCGGCCTGCATCTTCTGGACCAGCAGACTCGTGGACATACCGGCATTGCAGCAGAGCATGATCTTCTTCATGGTTTCCTCCTTATAACTGCGCGGCGCGCAGACGACAACTGGTTGTATTTCTTGCGGTTATTGTGCCCTCTTTCTGCGCCCTTACGCAAAAGAGAGGTGCGGGCACCGGCACCGCGTACCGGCGCCCGCAACGGTGAAAGGGACGAACGTTAGGCGTTCTACTCGGCGAGAGCCTCCTGCTTGGCGATTGCCTTCTCGGAAATCTTCATAAAGGGCAGGTAGACAGCCATGCCAATGACAATCTCGAGGGCCTGCCACACGCCGGCGCGCCAGTCAAAGCCCGTTGCGAGCAGGGCATTGATGACGGGAGGCATAGTCCAGGGCACCTGGGCGATGCAGGGGCTGATGATGCCTGCGCAGGTAAGGCCATAGGTGATGCCGATGAACAAGTCGGGAAGGAGGACAAACGGGATCATGAGCGGCAGGTTGTACACGATGGGGTAACCGTAGATAACCGGCTCGTTGATGTTGAACAGACCAGGCAGGATGGCCATCTTGGAAACGGTCTCGGAAGCCTTGTTCTTGGAGAACAGGAGCGTATCGAGCAGAAGCATGAGGGTGCAGCCCGAGCCGCCGATGAGGGCGAAGCTGTTAACGATCTGCATGTTCATGTAGTGATCGGGCTGGATGGTGCCACCGGCGGCAAAGGTAGCCATGTTGTCGACGATGAGCATGGTCAGGATCGGCTCGACGGTAGCGCCAGAGATGGTGGACTGGTGAATACCGACGCAGAACAGCAGGTTGGCAAGGGTGTAGATGAGGATAACAGCCCACGGACCGGCGTTCATGATGCTCTTGAGCGGGTTGGAGATGCACGTAGAGATGATGGCGCACAGATCGGTGCCGGCGCACACGGCGAGCAGAGCTGCGGCAAGAGCGAAGATCGCGAGGTTGAGCAGCATCGGGATCATGACGTTGAAGGAGTTGGAGACCGCGGGAGGCACGCCCTCGCCCAGCTTAACCTTGAGCTTCTCGACGCCAGAAATCTTGATGAAGAGCGAGACGGAAAGCAGGGCGATGATAATAGCCGAGAACAGACCGTTGGTGCCGGTGTTGGCAGTCGAAAGGGCGCCCGTGACCTCGGCGGAGGTGATCTTGTCGGTGAGCAGCGGGCTCGTGGCGGCAAGCGTGGCGGTGATCTGCTGCGGCATCATGATGACGAAAGCAGAGATAGCGACGACCACGCAAGCGAGCGGGTTATCGAAACGCTTGTTCTTGGCGAGGCTGTAGCCAATCAATCCGGCCAAGATAATGGCAGAGACGTTGAGGGTGCCCAGCGTAATTGCCGAACCCCACGTCTGAAGGTTGGCAAGGCCCGCCGCATCGAGCGGGAACAGGGGGAACACGACGTTGTTAATAAGAACCGCGATACCCGCAAGGATATAGAGCGGCGTGATGGTCGCGAAGGCGTCGCGCAGGGAACGCAGGTGAACCTGGTTTCCCACCTTCGCAGAGACCTCGGCAAACTTGTCGAGGAAGCTCTTTCCGTTGTCACTGGCCATGATTGCTCCTAACTATCAAATCCGGCCTTTTCCTATTCGCACGGTGGTCTGTCGCCCTCTGCCACCAGATGTGCCATGTGTTGCGCGCGGCGGCGCGCGGTCTGGGCGTTCGCCCGGTCGCTAATCAACCACGTGGGTCGTTGCGACCTGTTTGAGCCAGGCCGCCGACTTCTTAAGGCGGCGCTTGTAGCCATCCATCAAATCGACCTCGACAAAGCCATAGCGATTCTTAAAGGCATTGGCCCAAGACCAGTTATCGATAACGGCCCAATAATGGTATCCGCGGCACTTGGCGCCCTCGTCGATGGCCTTGGCCACCCACTCCAGGTGCTGACGTACAAAGTCGACACGGTAGTCATCCTGAATGGTTCCTTCGGCGTCACGGTTCTTGTATTCGTCCATGATGCCGATGCCGTTCTCGGAAACGAACCACTCAAGATCGGGGTAGTTCTTGGCGCAGTCCATGCCAAAGTCGTAGAGGCCCTGCGGGTAGATCTCCCAGCCGCGGCTCTCGTTCATAACGGCGTCGGGCCATACGTACTCGTCGGCAAAGTGCGGCAGGCCGTACTGGTCGACCTTGCTCGCCGGCGCCTGAACACGCGTGGGGTGGTAGTAGTTGCAACCGAGCCAGTCGACAACACCCTGCTTGAGAATCTCTTGGTCTCCAGCACGGAACGGGAGCTTAACGCCGCCCTCGGCCAGGCTGTCGAGCACGTCGGCAGGGAGCTCGCCCTTGGTAATGAGGTCGAGCCACCAGCGGTTATTGATGCCGCTGGTCATACGCACGGCCTCGAGGTCTGCCTCGCTGGGGTTATCCTTGGTGTAGACCGGGGTAAAGCAGTTGATCATGCCGATCTTGGCATCGCTGCGAACGGCGCCCTCGTCATAGGCGCGACGATAGTTGCCCACGGCCAGCGCATGTGCCAGTGAAATGTGATACTGCACGGTGCGGGCGCGGCTAAAGTCGTGGAGCTGCGGGAACCACACGCCCTCCTGATAGCGCTGTTCGGGCTCGACGATGGGCTCGTTAAAGGTGAACCAGTACTTAATCTCCTGGCCAAACTCGTGGAAGGCGACGTCGGCGTAATGCGCGTAAGCCTCGACGACCTCACGGCTCTCCCAGCCACCACGGTTAAAGAGGTAGGTGGGCATGTCAAAGTGGTACAAGTTGACAAACGGCTCCAGGCCGGCCTCGCGAGAGGCGCGGAACAGCTCGTGATACCACGCAGCGCCCTCCTCATTAAGATTGCCGTCGGCATCGAGCAGACGGCTCCACTGGATGGAAGTGCGATAGGTATTCAGGCCCAAGTCCTTCAAAATGCGAAAGTCTTCCTGGTACTTGGCCATAAAGTCATTGCCGGCATAAGAGCCAACGCAGTTATAGAACGACCCCAGATCCTGGATGGACCAGGTGTCCCACAGGTTCTCGAGCTTGCCTCCCTGGTTCCACTGACCCTCAGTCTGCGGGCCGGACATAGCGGCGCCAAAGAAGAAGTCGCTGGGCAGCTGATACTGAGCCATCAAAGTCCTCGCTTTCGTGTCTAGAGCTTTCGGTTGGAGACGGGTTTGCTTTGGCAGGCAATCCGGCGCGGGCGCGCACCGGTTTTCCGGATATCCGACCCGCCAAAACAAAGCCGTCCCCAAACAGTACAAGGAAACGCCAATGCATCTCGCTTGTTGTCTGTAACTATAGCGCTCTAATTTTCTATGTAAAGCGTCTTTTTCATTTTTCTTTATAGAACTTCTTTCATGAAAGCCATATGGATGCTTTTTAAGTAGGTATACTTTCTAAATATCGACGCAAATATGAAGGGAGGATTGCATGATTCCCAAATACGAGGCGATAGCTGCAGATATCCGTCGAAGCATCGAGGACGGCGCACTTAAACCGGGCGATAAGTTGCCCACCGTCGTTGAGTTTTGTGAGCTCTATGGCGTTTCCAAAATCACCGTCAAACGAGCGATTGAGCAGATTACCGAAGAAGGCCTTATTACCAGCCGGCGCGGATCGGGCACCTACGTCAAGGACACGGCGGGACTTCCCGGCCAGGTGTTTTTTCAAGGCAAGAACGACCGTGCCCAGGGCTTTTCGTATGAGCACCGCGGGGAAAAGGTGACCTCGGTGGTCTACGATTTCTCGATCGTCAATCCGCCGGCAGAGGTTGCGACCCAGCTGGGAATGGCCGAGGATGACTTCGCCTATCACATCGTGCGCGTGCGCCAGGTCGACGAGAAGCCCATCGTCATCGAGTACACCTATATGCCGCTCGAACTGATCCCGGGCCTTAAAAAGAAGGACCTGTACGGATCGGTCTACGGCTTTATCCGCGAGCAATGCGGGCTGAAGATTTCGAGCTTCCATCGCACCATTCGCGCTGTCGCGGCAACTGAGGAAGAGGCTGAACGCCTGGATACCAAACCCGGCTCTCCCCTGCTCGAACTCAAACAGATTGGCTTCTTGGATAGCGGCACCGCGTTTGAATATTCTATCTCGCACAACGTAGGCGACCGCTTTGAGCTACACAACGTAACGCTGGCCTAGTTTTGTAATCCGGTGGGTGCTCGTTTTGAGCTGTCTTACGCGGCACCCGCACAACCTTATGGGAGTATGCACATGTCCGATTTGATTAAACTCACGCCGATCTTCCACGAGAAGATCTGGGGCGGCCGCCAGCTCGAAACCGTATTTGGTTACGACATTCCCGAGGGTCCCATCGGTGAGTGCTGGGCCATCTCGGCCCACCCCAACGGCGACTGCCAGATTGCGGAGGGCCCGTATGCCGGACACACGCTGTCGTGGCTGTGGGCCGAGCACCGTGAGCTCTTTGGCGACTGCGAGGGCAAGGAGTTCCCGCTGCTCATTAAAATTCTGGACGCCAAGGACGATCTTTCGATCCAGATTCATCCCAACGACGAGTACGCCGCCGAGCACGAGAACGGCAGCCTGGGCAAGACCGAGTGTTGGTATGTCCTGGACTGCGAGCCCGGCGCCACGATTATCGTCGGGCAGCGCGCCAAGGATCGCGCCGAGGCCGCACAGATGATCAAGGACGGCCGCTGGGACGACATGCTCAACATGCTGCCGATCCGCAAGGGCGACTTTTTCCAGATTGACTCCGGTACCGTGCACGCCATCAAAACCGGCACGCTCATTTTGGAGACGCAGCAGTCGAGCGATGTGACCTATCGCCTGTACGACTACGACCGCCCCGGCACCGACGGCAAGCTTCGCCCTCTGCACATTGAGCAGAGCCTCGACTGCATCGATTTTGATGTCCAGGCTCCGACCGACGGCACCGTGACCGCACCCGAGATCGACGGCGTGACCGAGCTCGAGTCCAACCCCTGCTACACCGTCGATCGCGTGCGCGTCAACGGCAGCAAGACCTTGGAGCAGCGCTGGCCCTTCATGTGCCTGTCGGTCATCGACGGCGAAGGCACCGTCTGCGGCGACCCCGTCCACAAGGGAAGCCATCTGCTAGCCCCCAGCACCGTCACCTCCATCGACCTCGAAGGCAAAATGGAACTGATCATCTCGCACCTGTAAGCCACCGGTCCCCAAGTGCTCGCCGGGATGGGCGCGGGGTTTGATCGCCTGCTCGGGCAGTCCTGCTCGCACGGAGAGCACATTAAGTGCTCTCCGGCTCGTGCGGAACTCGCGATCGACCAAACCCCGCGCCCATCCCGGCGAACCTCTGGACAGCAGCAACAACCTAAAAGCAACAAGGGGCTCTCCCGTCCATCAACGGGGGAGCCCCTACTCATATCCATTTATCAGCCCACCCGGCTCTCCAGACCAAAAAGCGAACGAGCAGAGCGTTGTTCGCAAGCAACGTTACCTGAGGACCTGGGTGGGCGTATAGGGCAACATCGGTCGCGAGTTCCGCACGCAAAGGAGAGCACTTAATGTGCTCTCCGTCTTGCGCAGGACTGCCCGAGCAGGCGACCAAAGCCCCCGGCGTGCCCGCCAGCCGGATGTACGGGTTTTCCAGGTGCGGCAGATCGGCCTGAAAGAGGAGGGCATAGACCTTGAGGTCATGCCCGACGATTGAAGGCCGAGGTGCCGTGCCTGGGAAAGCCGCCTAGGTCAGTTTCACTATAGGTGCAAAGCCCTTCATTAGCTTTTTGGTCTGGCCGGTCTTTTCGAATTGAACCTCGATCATGTCTCCGGCGACCGAGATCACGGTACCCGTGCCAAAGGTCTTGTGGCTCACGGTATCGCCCGCGGCAAAGTCCTGCGACGCGCTCGCGCGATCGACCTTGCGCTCCACCGTCGGCGACACCTTGGACGACGGCTTTTTGGCTCGCGATGCACCCGAGCCAAAGGTCGAGGCGACACGGCCGGCGTCGGGCGAGACCCCGCGATGACGCTCGGTCCCATAACTGCTGCCGCCAAAGAAATCGTCGAAGCTCGATCCGCCACGCGAGGCGGAACCGCCGGTCGAGCGCGTATGCGAGCCAAACACCTTGCCGCCGTACATATCCGAGCCCATGCCCGAGCCAAAGGTGCCGCGACGGTCGCCGCGCTTCTCCCAGCCCGTGCCCTCAAAACCGGCAGAACCGATACCGCTGAACTCGATATCCTCAAACGGAATCTCGTTGAGGAAGCGCGAGCGCGGGTTGGCAGAAGTTGAGCCGTACGTACGGCGCGTGGCCGCATAGGTCAAGAACAGGCGCTTACGGGCACGCGTGATGGCGACGTAGGCCAGGCGACGCTCCTCCTCGAGCTTGCCCGGATCATCGCTGCCGCCAAAGTCGTGCACATGCGGGAAGATACCCTCCTCCATGCCGGCCACGAACACCGCCGGGAACTCCAGGCCCTTTGCGGAGTGGATGGTCATCATGGTGATGGCATGCGTCTCGCCGGCCAGGGAATCCAAGTCGGAACGTAGGGCCAGCCACTCCATGAGCGCCGGCAGCGCCTTGCAGGTAAGCGGGCCATAGGTGCGCTCAATCTCATCGGCATGCACGGCACCCGCCGGCAACTCCGTCGGCGCGGCATATGCGTTGCCCGCGATGGCGGCGGCCAGGGCGTCCTGCGGCGAGAGTGCCGGAGCGGCCAGGCTATCGAGCGGATTGGTGCCCGCGGCGTCACGTGCGCCGATGGGCACTTCAAACGAAGATGCCGGGGCGGAGGGTCCCGGCTCGGGCGCGGGCGCACTCACCACGACGGGCTCGGGCTCGGCGCCGGCAGGCACGTCGGCAACGCCGGCAGCGCGCAACTCCTCCAAGCTCTCGAGCGTGCCCTCGATATCCTCGTGCGTCTCCTCAAATTCGGCGGCGACGCCCAGGAATTCCTGGATGTTCTCGGCACGGCTCTCGGATTCCATGGTGCCCTCGGCGCGAAAAGCCCGCAGCAGGCCCGTCTTATCGACGATCATCTCGACGACGTCCTTGAGCTCGCCGTCCATGCGACGGCCCTCGCGCACCAGCGCCACAAAGCTCGACAGGCCATTGCGCACCTTGGCGCTAAACATGCCCGTCTCGGCTGTCGCAATCTCGCAGGCCTGGAAGAACGAGCAACGGTTGTCACGCGCCAGCTGCTCAATCTTTTGGATCGAAGTGGAGCCGATGCCGCGACGCGGCGTGTTGATGACGCGCTTGACGCTCATCTCGTCGGCCGGGTTCACGATCATCTTGAGGTAGGCCATGACATCGCGGATCTCGGCACGGTCGAAGAATCGCGTGCCGCCCACGATCTTGTAGGGCACGCCCGCACGCAGGAACATATCTTCGAGAATACGCGACTGGGCGTTGGTGCGGTAGAACACGGCGATATCGTCGTAGCTCGTACCCTTGGCATGCAGCTTCTCGATCTCGCCGGCAATCCAGCGGCCCTCGTCGCGCTCATCGCTCGCCTGGAAGGCTTGGATCTTCTCGCCATCGCCCTCGGCCGTAAACAGGCGCTTGTCCTTGCGCTGCGAGTTGTGGCGCACCACGGCGTTGGCGGCGCTCAGGATATGCCCCGTGGAGCGGTAGTTTTGCTCCAGCTTGACGGTCTTGCAGTTTTTAAAATCCTGCTCAAAGTCCAGGATGTTGGTGATGTCGGCGCCGCGCCAGCTGTAAATGGACTGGTCGTCATCGCCCACGACCATGAGGTTTTGGTACTTGGCTGCCAGCAGGTTGGCGATCTCGTACTGGACGTGGTTGGTGTCCTGATACTCGTCGACGCTAATGTAGCGGAAGCGCTCCTGGTACTTATCGAGCACCTCGGGGCGGGTGCGCAGCAGCTCGAGCGTGCGCACGAGCAGGTCGTCGAAGTCCATCGCATTGGCGGCGCGCAGGCGGCGCTCCAGCTCCAGGTAGACCTGCGCGGCCTTTTTGTCATTGGGGCTGTCGGCGGATTTGAGCATGTCCTCGGGCCCGATCATGGCGTTTTTAGCCGAGCTGATCTTGCTGCGGATCATGTTGATGGGGAACTGCTTTTGCTCAATGCTGAGCGCCTGCATAATGTCGCGCACCATGCGCTTTGAGTCGTCATCATCGTAGATGGTGAACTGACCGGTGTAGCCCAGCAGGTCGGCGTCCTCGCGCAGCATGCGCACGCACATGGCGTGGAAGGTGCACACCCACATGCCGCGGGTGCCACTGGGGATGAGCGCTGCCAGACGCTCGCGCATCTCGGCCGCGGCCTTGTTGGTAAACGTGATGGCAAGAACCTGCCAAGGCTTAACGCCCAGGTCGCCGAGCATATGTGCGATACGGAAGGTCAGGACGCGAGTCTTGCCCGAGCCGGCGCCGGCAAGTACCAGCAACGGACCCTCGGTGGTGAGCACCGCCTCGCGCTGGGCGGGATTAAGGCTGTCGATGTCGACAAGCGGCTTTGCGGGCGCAGGAGCCGGCGCGGGGGCGTCGTAGATGTCGAGCGGGACAAGTTCGGGTTCCGGCGCGGCGGGGGCGGCGTATGCATCGAGTGGCACGGGTTCCGGCGCGGGCGGCACGGGTACCGCGGTGTTCTTTTCCCAGGGCAAGGGCTGGGTCATGGGCGACTCCTCATCTGACGGACGGCGCGCCTGCGGGCAGCGCCATAGTTTGAGCCGTACCAGTATACCGAGCCGCACGGACACCGACGCAAATCACACCACGACTCCGTGCGCCGCCGTCAGGCTCGCCCCAACGGATTTGGTGCAATGGGGTCAGGTTACTTTGCACCAATCTACTGACAATCACGAAACCGCCGATGTCATGGCAGCAACAGCGAGCGACGGTCAGGGCGAACAAATTGGCATGAAAAGGGGGCGGCATAGACCTTTTGGTCATGCCACCCCCTTTGAATGACAAGTTGTCGCCCTGACCGCCGCGCAGCGTCGACTAAGTTAGAGGCCGAGCATCGGCTCCAGAACGAAGAAATATGCGAGCACTACGATGCCCAGGATGATGCGGTAAACACCGAAGCACTTAAAGTCGTGACGGCGAACGAAGCCCATGAGCCACTTGATGGCGATGAGCGAAACCACAAAGGCCACAACGCAGCCCACGCCCAAGATAGCGACCTCGTTGGCACCGAACGTACCGCCCTTAATAAAGTACTTGACCAGCTTGAGCGCACTCGCGCCAAACATGACAGGGATGGCCAGGAAGAACGTAAACTTGGACGCCACCGAACGCGTGCAGCCCAAAAGCAGGCCACCGATGATGGTGGAGCCAGAGCGCGACGTACCCGGCACCAGCGAGAGCACCTGGAAGCAACCGATGCCCAGTGCGGTCTTCCAGCTCAGGTCCTCGAGCGTAGCGATGGAACCAAAGTCCAGGTTATCGTCATCGTCGTCTGCAGCGGCAGTCGCAGCGGGTGCGGCAAAGTGTGCGCCAGCGGGACGCCCACCCGACGTCACGGCACGAGAACCAAACGAACCGGCAAGAGCAGCCTGCTCGCGCTTGTTCGCGCGCCAGTTCTCGATCACGATAAACAGCACGCCGTATACGATGAGCGCCAGTGCCACGACGGGAGCATTGTAGAAATGCTCCTCCATCCAGTCGTTGAGCGGCAGACCGATTGCCGCGGCGGGAATGCAGCCGAGCACAATCTTGCCCCACAGCACCCAGGTGTCGCGACGGCCCTCCTTGCCCTTGCTGGGAGAAAACGGGTTAAGGTCGTAGAAGAACAGGACGCAGACGGCCAAAATGGCGCCAAGCTGGATCACGACCAGGAACATATTCCAGAACGTCTCGCTCACGTTCATCTTGACGAACTCGTCCACCAAGATCATGTGACCGGTCGACGAAACGGGCAGCCATTCGGTAATGCCCTCGACCAGGCCCATGAAGGCAGATTTTAGAAGCTCGATGATATCCAAAGGAACCCCCTCGTTAGACACCCGCCGATATTATTCTGCGGACGGTGCAGGCGATGTCCCATTATCAACCGTTCGAGCGCGTCTGCGCCTACCCTTACCAAAAAACTCGCCCGTTCACAGAATTGCGAGCGGTCAAACCCAAATCCTTGGGTATAACTGCAACAAGATAAAGTGTCCGGCGGCCACGCATCCGCGCCCGCCCGACGCACGAGCCCCGCGCCCGTGCGATAGACCAAGGAGGAAACCATGAACGAGGGCTACACCAAGGTATTTGTTTCACTCGACGGTACTGAGCAGCAGGATTTTGTGCTCGCACGCGCCATCAAGGTCGCCGCGAACAACGGCGCTAAGCTGATTATCGGCCACGTTATCGATTCCACGGCGCTCGAGAGCGCCGGTTCCTATCCGGTCGATCTGGTCAACGGTCTGGAGGAGGCATTTAACAACTCCATCGCCAAGCAGCTCGAAGAGGCCAAGGCCAATCCTGATATTCCCGAGGTCGAGGTCATGATTCGCGCCGGCCGTATTCGCGAGACGCTCAAAGACGAGATGCTCGACGTGGTCAAGCCCGACCTGGTGCTCTGCGGCGCCCGCGGCCTGTCCTCGATCAAGTATGCGCTACTGGGCTCGATTTCGACGTTCCTGCTGCGCAACACCGACTGCGATATCCTGGTCGTGAAGTAGCGTTGCTCCCACCGGCCGCGGGGCCTTCGCAGCCTTACTTCAGCGAGCTGGCTGATAAGAAAGATGGCGCGCCGCCCCGATCGGGGCGGCGCGTTTTGTTATGAGGCGATCCTGCTTAGACGGGCTTGTACTTCTGGAATGATCTTCTCGAACATTACCTCCGCCTCGGGAAAACCATCTTCTTTGAGACCGCGCGCGGCGTCTCTTAGTGCGTCTGGAACCTCATTGCAGGTGTCGGCTATCATCCCGGCAACGATTCCCGCGGGCAAACCCGCCTCGATCATTTGGTTCATCACCGATCCGCGCGTTACATCGTCGATCTTCCGGCTCCCACCAAACGAGACGCCCATCTCGCGAACAAGGCTGGGGTAAACCGTTGTGCACAGCACGTCATAGAGCGGCGCCAACCTCACTTGTTTCCAACTTTCGTCCCACACGAGCGACCAGTTCTTAAGATGGTTATCGCAGTTACCTACGGCATAATCGAACAGCTGGTTATAGCCGATAAGGAACCTATCCTCCATTTGATTAGTCGACACCCTTCGCAGCGCATCGACGATAAGTCCCAGATAATTGACGCCCGTCGGCTCATATTTAAGCTCACGCGAGATACCCTTGGCCTGACAAACATCTTCCTGGTGCAAACGATATGGAATTGGCAATCCATCAACCGAGCGTCCGTCATCCGACGTTACTCGATCAAATCGCTTCACAGCGATAATCGGCTCGGCGTCCTCAACCCGGATTAGAAAGCATTCTTCGGCCGATAGGTCCATCAGAGATGCGGCTCTAACGCACATTGCTTCACACACCGTCTCGCCCGGAAACGTTTTCGACCCCGCCTTGAGGATGTGCGTAGATGGAGCCGCTCCATGAGGCAGGTACCATCCGCCGCACGGGTCATCGCCCGTATGGTAAAGGCCAACCTTCGCCTGAGCACCCGCAAGGGAGATTCGACTCTCTAGCGCTAAGTCAAAAGCAACCTCCGCCGGTGCGTATGCCAGCCTGCTTAGCCGCTCCCCATCTATCTCTTCATAGCCCATTTCGAGACCCTCGGCCGAAGGCTCTCGCGTCAAAACAAGAGCGCCGACGGGTTCATCGCGGACCAAATCGAGCACCTTAAAGTAATCTCCGCGTTCCGCTCGCGCCCTTTTCTCGAGGTCCCTATTAAGCTGCCCCTCTGGAATGATGCCAGAGAAAAAGGAGCCCGTTACGTCCGGGCTGAACGCCTCGGCCGACAAAGGCAGCGAGGCCGAAATCGGGGCCGCATCAGCACTCTCGAGATACTTGGGGTCATAGGCGAATATCGGAAGCCCGGCGTTTTCCTCTAATACGCCAACCAGCTGGTAGGAACCATTAAACTCACGATGAACGAACAGTGCGCCATCCATTATTTTCCCCTCACCTTCAGAATAAAATCGATATCCACGATGGAGGCGTAGTCGAAAATGACGCCAATTTCGACCGTTGTCCGCCCCCGCTCGATATCACCGATCACACGAAGGCTGCGACCCGTCATAGTCGCGACGTCACGTTGAGTTAAGCCAAGCTCACGCCTTCTGAGCCTGAGGGCCTTCCCCATCTCGGCCGGATCGAAAACCATGCGCTCCGAGAAAGCAGCTTCTGACGGCTTGAGCTTGATGCGCCCATCCAGCTTTTTAATCGTTGTCACTGTTCTCATGATGCTCCTAGCTATATTCCTATTCGTGAACACAGTATAAAACTACTAAGCTATGTTCATGTACGAGAATATAGTATCGACTTCATTAGCAATGTTCCCGTTCAGGAATATAGTTGTTAAAAGCCCCCGGTTTGTTCCCAGACGGGAAGATTCCGATCGGCCGCGCCATACGGGCCGGCTACTCAAAGTATTGGAACTTGTTCGTCGAGAAGGCAAACGTTACGACAAAACCTTCGCCGGGGTCGGACGCTGCGGTGACGTCGATGCCCATCTTGGAGCACAGGCGCGCCACCAGGTAGAGGCCGATGCCCGTTGCACGCTTGGTGGTGCGGCCATTGTCGCCGGTAAAGCCCTTCTCGAACACGCGTGGCAGGTCTGCCGCACACACGCCGCAGCCGTTATCGGCGACGGCAAGCTCAATGCGCTCGCTTGCCAAGCCCTCGTCCAGCAACGCGCCCGAAAACACGATCTTCGCGCCGTCCTCGCACGCATATTTAATGCTGTTCTGAATGAGCTGGCCCAGGATAAACTCGAGCCACTTCTCGTCGGTAAAGACCTCGAAATCGAGGTTCTCGCACACCGGAGCCACGTGCGCCGCAATGAGCTCGCGCGCGTTGGCCTTAATCGCACCCGCCACCAAGGTCTTAAGATCCCAGCGGCGAATCAGGTAATCGCGCTCCACGACTTCCGAGCGCGCATAGTACAGCGCCTGGTCGATATAGCGTTCCACGCGATCCAGCTCGCGGCCCAGGTCATCCACGCGCGACAGGTCGTCTTCGCTGCCGTCCAAGTTTTCCAAAATCAGATGGGCTGCCGCCAGGGGCAGCTTGGCCTCGTGGACCCAGCTCTCGATATAGTCGCGATAGTCATCGGTCTGACGCCGGCCTTCGGCAACCTCATCGCAAGCGGCTTTGCCCACCCGGCGCAGAACCTCGTACTCGAGCTCGCCCTCGGCATAGGTTGGGCATTGCACCATCTCCTGCACCCACGCGGGGCTCTCCAGCTCCTCGGCCGCACGCTCCAGCTGGTGCAGAAAGCGGCGACGGCGCGCATATTCGATCACGATACCCAGTACGCCAAAGATAAAGGACACGCCAACCGCCACGATCACGATGGATGCGGGGGCGCCGGCCACCGTCAGCACAAAGCAGCTCAGTAGCACGCCGCACGTCCACACGGCAACGGGCAGCAACGCGTCTTTAAAGAACTTGCCAAACGACATGGCCGGACCCTAAACCGAATAGCCTTGGCCGCGGTGCGTGGTGAGGTACCCCTTGACGCCGATCTTGTCGAGCGTCGCACGCAAGCGATTGATATTGACGGTGAGCGTGTTGTCGTCCACAAAGGCATCGGAATCCCACAGGTCCTGCATGATGGCCGAGCGCGAGACAATCTTGCCCACGCGACCCAAGAGCAGCGAGAGAATGCGCAGTTCGTTTTTGGTGAGCTCGGTACTGTCACCGGTTGCCGTATTGGTGACCGTGGAGCGGGCAAGGTCGAGCTCCAACCCCTTGTGGACCATGGTGCTGCGCTCGCCTGCCGACGTGGTGCGGCGCAGCAGCGCGTTGATACGCGCCACGAGCACGCGCGCGCTATAGGGCTTGGAAATAAAGTCGTCCGCGCCGAGTGTCATGGCCATGACCTCGTCGATTTCGGTCGTGCGCGACGTAAGGACGATGATGGGGACCTCGGATTCGCGGCGGACTTCGTGGCAGATGTGCTGGCCGTCTTTGACAGGAAGCGTGAGGTCGAGCAGCACCAGGTCGGGCGCGGCAGCGAGAATATCGCGCGAGACGTGCTCAAACGATTCGCAGGACTCGACCTCAAAACCAGCACGGGCAAGGATGTCGGCGAGCTCGCGACGAATGGGCTCGTCGTCCTCAACGATATAGATCAGCGCCATGGATTACGCTCCCCTCTTAGTTGTCTTACAGCCATTATTGCCGCGAAGTCGCCGGCACGCGCCTCGCGCGGCAACAAGGTGACAGAACTGTTCGCGAACGAAAGGTTCGACTCGCCCTCGCTCGCAACGGGTGCGGGGATCAAATGATTATAAAATCCCCGCGCCAGAAAAATCATTTAGCGGCGGGCGCGGAGCTTTTCGTAACCGGCGGCGAAGAAGGTGACCATAGCAGCGTCCGCCTCGGCAGCGTCGGCATCGGCAGCGGGAACCACGCCGTGCTCGTCGCTCACCAGAAACAAAGCACCCTTGAGCTGCGCGGGAATGTCTACGCGCGTGACCGAGATGCCCTTGGTCTGGGCCAGCTGCTCGATGAGCGTCGCCGTACCGCACAGGCACTCGTCCGCCGGCGCCACAAAGGCCAGCTCTCCGTCGTTGACGGAAGCGAGCAACTCGGGCGCCACGCCGGTTTCGTCGGCCTCGGAGCGGGCCTCGGCAGAGCGGGCACGCAGCGCCTTGGCCGAAGTATCGGCCAGCGGCTCGTACTCGCCCACCGTCATGGCGGCATTGCCGTTGACGTCGATCACTAGCATGAGCACGCCGTCGTGCGCGGTGTAATCGCCCTCGGCAAGCGACCACTCAACGTGCTGCTTGGCCCAGCTGAGCATGTTATGGGTAAGCGGCTCGCCCTGCACCAAGCGCTCGGACAGCGCACGGATGTGACGGTTGAGCATGGGTACCTTTTTGTTGGACATGCGCCAACGGCACACGAGCGCGGGCTCGTCGAGCGTAAACTTCTCAACCGCCTCCTGATTGGCGCAAAAGTCCTCGTACGCGCGCTGGTCCTCGGCATTGCCAAACAGCTCGGCATCATCAATCTGGGGCATGGTCATCCCTTTCGTGTTAGTCATTCCGTCCTCTTATACCAAAAAGACGGCCCTCCAAACGGAGCGGCCGTCTTTTGCAGAGATTATTTTGACGATATGGCCAAGCGACCGATCAGCTTAATGGGATAGAACAGCATCCCATTAAGGGTTTTCCAAGTGCCCGAGATTGCCCCGAAAGAGGAGCGCCGCGTACTAAATGTACGCAAGCGACGGTTTGAGGGGCAAGGTCGGGTGCTTGGGAAAGCCCTAGTGCCTAAAATGCCTGGCCCCTGTGAACACCATCGCAATGCCATGCTCGTTGCAGGCCTGGATACTCTCGTCGTCGCGCTTGGAGCCGCCGGGCTGGATGATGCAGGTCACGCCGTGAGCGGCAAGCACGTCGACGTTGTCGCGGAACGGGAAGAACGCATCGCTTGCGCAGGCAAAGCCGCCCTTCTCCACGCCCTCGCGCTCGCAGAAGTCCTCGGCGCGCTCGCAGGCAAGCAGCGCGGAGTCAACGCGGTTGGGCTGACCCGGGCCCATGCCAATGCCGGCCTTGCCCTTGGAGACCAGAATGGCGTTGGACTTAACGCCCTTGCAGACCTTCCAGGCAAACTCGAGCTCGGCCATCTCGGCGTCGGTGGGCTTGCGGTCGGTGGGGAACGTAAAGGTCGCGGGGTCCTCGGTCACGTGGTCGACCTCCTGCACCAGCATGCCGCCGTCGATGGAGCGCAGCTCCACCTTGGCGCCGTGGTCCACGCCGCCGGTAGCCAGCACGCGCAGGTTGGGGCGCTTGGCCATGCGCTCGAGCGCCTCGGCGGTGTAACTCGGGGCGATGATGACCTCAACGAACTGCTTGTTCTGATCGGCAAAGTGCTCAACCAACTCAAAGGGAACCTCGCGGTTGCAAGCGATGATGCCGCCAAAGGCGCTCTTGGGATCGCAGGCAAAAGCGCGGTCGTAGGCAGCCGTGATGTCCTCGGCAACGGCGGAACCGCAGGGGTTCTGGTGCTTGAGGATCACACAGGCAGGCTCGTCGAACTCGCGGACCAGGTTCCAAGCGGCGTCGGCGTCCAGATAGTTGTTGTAGCTGAGCGGCTTGCCCTGAATCTGCTCGGAGCCAACGAGCGGGAACTGCGAGCTCGCGGTGTTCTCGCAGCCCTCGGCAAAGCGATAGACCGTGGCCTTTTGCTGCGGGTTCTCGCCATAGCGCAGGTCGTCGACCTTCTCGAGCGAAACCTCGAGCCTGGCAGAAGTGTCCGCCACGTCGCCTGCCTGGGCGGCAAGCCAACGAGAGATAGCCGTGTCGTAGGCGGCGGTGGTCTGGTAGACCTTCACCTGCAGACGACGACGGGTGGAAAGCGTGGTGCAACCGCCGGTCTCGCGCATCTCGGCCAGGACGGCGTCGTAGTCGGCCGGATCGGAGATGACGGTAACGCTCGCGGCGTTCTTGGCGGCGGAGCGCAGCATGGAGGGACCGCCGATGTCGATGTGCTCGATGGCGTCCGCAAAGGTGACCTCGGGGTTGGCGACGGTCTTCTCGAACTCGTACAGGTTGACGACGACCAGGTCGATCAGCTTAATGCCGTGCTGAGCTGCCTCCTGCATGTGCTGCTCGGAATCGCGGCGGGCCAGCAACGCGCCGTGAACCTTGGGGTGCAGGGTCTTAACGCGGCCGTCCATCATCTCGGGATAACCCGTGAACTCCTCGATGGGGGTTACGGGAACGCCCGCATCCTCGATAGCACGAGCCGTACCGCCCGTAGAGATGATCTCGACGCCAAAGTCATCGACCAGCGTCCGTGCGAAATCGACGACGCCCGTCTTATCGGTAACCGAGATCAACGCGCGTGCGATCTTCACATCAGATCCCATGCAGTCCTCCTGTCTGGTACGCCGCCGTGCTCTGTGAGTCGGTGATACGTCGATCTGCAGCGCTCGCGCAGCGGCATTGAAAATACTGATTTAATGTAGCGCATCGAGCGCGTCGATGCACCCCGCAACGGTCGCATGTGCAGAAAAAGCTTGCGAGTGGAGGATGTGGGCGCAGCGCCGGGCACGGTGAGTTCATGGAACACAGGGGCACCATAATTAGATGCCAATGGCGTGGTAGAACTGTGCTCGATATGCATCCGCAAAAGAAAGAGGCACCATGGTCTCGCGGGTTCTCTACCGACCGTTTGACACCGAAGACTTCGACGCCATCGCGCTGATTCTGCAGCAGCTTTGGCATAACAATTCGGATAACGATGAGTACAACCGCCTCGAGGCCGCGTGCGACCTCGCCTATTGCCTTTCGTCGTCGACGTTTTCGCAGGTTGCCGTCATCGACGGTCAGGCGCGCGGCATCGCGCTCGCGCGTGCGGGGCAAAGCTCCGGCGCCACCGTCAAGGAACATTGGATGGATACCGAGCGCGCGCTGCTATCGCAGATGCGCGAGCTGGAGCCCGATGCCTGCGCCGAGTATCTCTCGTTTGTGCGCGCAACCATCCGCACCAACAACCGTCTGCTCGAAAGCAGCCCCCTGCCACACGACAACGAGGTCACGCTGCTTGCCGTGGATCGCGATGTCCATGGCTTGGGCGTCGGCTCGGTGTTGCTCGATGCTGCGGTCTCGCACCTGTCCTCGCGCGGAGCGACGAGGGCGCACCTGTACACCGACTCCAACTGCTCGTGGAAGTTCTACGAGCTGCACGGCTTTAAGCGCACGGCAACGCACCGCGCCAACCGCGAAGAGCGCCGCCACGACATGCCGCGCGAAAGCTTCCTCTACGAGCTGGACCTAACCGCCTAAACCCGGCAGCCACACCTAGTCATTCAAGAACGTCCCATCTCGGCACATAAGAAAGGGACGGGCTTCCCCCGACGGCTGTCGAGAAAAGCCCATCCCGTAATTTAGGACCGCTAGAACGTTCCGCCGCCGCCTCCGCCGGCACCGCCGCCTCCGCCGCCCGAGAAGCCACCGCCTCCGCCGCCGCTCGAGCTGTCGGAACTCGAAGCCAGCTCGCGGATGGTCTCGTGATACACATCGTTGAACGAATCGAGCGGAGACTCGTTGCCGTAGTGATGGTAATACCACCAGTAGCAGGGGTAGTTGTCGTAGAAATCGTCGCTATTGCGCAGGTCCGCAGGCACTGCCTCGGCCAGCTGTCGCAGCACTTCTTTCGAAACGCCCAGCGCCACGCCCATCACCAGCAGTTTGTTCCACAAGATCAGGTCGCTGGGGATGGCCTCCTTCAGGCGCGTAAAGTCCTCGAGCCAATGCTTGAGCGCCTTGCAGCGAGCCGCCACCTCGGCGCCCTCCGGCGTGTAACGGCGGAAGGTGCAGCTCAGGACAAAACCTACAATCGTGACGGGGATCGAGATCATAGCGGCACCGACGTTGGCGTCCGCAAAGTCGGTATAGAACAGAGAACCCAAAATGCCAAAGACAATGATGATGCCGAGAACCAGGCCGGCCACCATCGCGATAGTGCCATCCGATGCGATAAACTCGCGCTCCTCCAGCTTGCCCTTAACCGTGCTCTGATAGTCCTCGAGCTTGTCGCCAACAGATTCAGTACGCTCGCTGGCATACTCCTCCAGCTCGCTAAACGTGCGCGAACGGACGCCGTCTTTATCGGGCTTAACGCCAGCGAAGAAGACCTTGAGCACGTCGCGATCGATGCCGTCCTTCTTGGCAGCCTTCCAGGCCTCGTCGGTCACTGTGATGCGATACGTCCGCTCCTCTTTTTCGCGACGGAGCAGACCCTTCTTCTTGGTCTCGGTCGCTTCTTCTAGCTTGATCACGCGGTCGTCGGTCAGCTTCATCAGCGTGGCGATATATGCCTGATCGGGCACGTCGTTCCAGCTCATAAGAGCTGCAAGCACCGCGGGATGGTCGGCCGAGGGCACGTCGCGGAAGTATTCATCTTGGAAAAGCGGCTTTGGCTTGCGACGGCGCAGCTTGAGCACGACGATTACGCCGGTAAAGGTCACCGCCGCGACAACACTTACCGCGGCAAGCGTATTTGCGATCATGCGGGCGCGGGCGCGGCGGGCGTTGGCCTCCTCGGCCCATGTCTTCTCCTCGCTCAGGATTGTCGGCATGCGCTCCTCGCTCGAGGCGGAAAGTCCTGGCACCCAGTCGCTGGGGAAGGCGATGCGCGCCTCGGCAAATTCGCCCTCGTGCACGCACGGAATGGCGTAGGTGACCATGGGTTCGTCCGCATCGATCGATACGTCGCCCGTCAGTGGGCCGTGGCCCCACGCACGGAAGTTGTCGCCCTTGCTCGCTGGCGTTCCGATGGCACCGTCCGCGAAGTAAACTTCCATCTCGACGTCGTCGGAATTCGCAGACCAGCCGTCACCCACGAACTTCCAGTAGAGCTCGGCGGTATCGGCCCAGTTCATAACCGCACCGGTCATGGTGTAGCTCACGTAATAGATCGCGCTGTCGTCGCTCTCGTGGGGGCTGAAAACCTTGATCCTTACGCTGCCGTCGGACTGCTCAACCGTATAGACGCCGCTGTCGCCTTTGTTTGCATAGTCGACCCTGCTAAACGCGGCATCGTCTTCCTCGACGCTCAGCACATCGACGCCCGCCGTGCCGCCCTGCTGGTTGGTGCCCGTATTGATATCCCAATACACGCCGTTGATATCGTCGTCGAAATCAAACTGGCGTCCCTCGACAACGGTCAGCGATCCATCGGCTTCAACCGTGGCACCGATATAGGTTTGGGTCATGGAGTAGCCGTCGGCGTGCGCGGCGGCAGGCAGTAGCAACAACGCAAGCGCGACGAGTGCGCAGACGGAAGCGAATCGCGCAAACAGGTGGCGCTGCCGGCAGGTCTTGGCAACGGGGGCGTTCATAGGCACATCCTTTGTCTGTGATACCAGTAGCGTCATTGTCCCACGTTTGCGGGTTCATGTGACGAACATCTAGGTCAGCGGAGTGTCAAAACGGGACAAAAGTCACGCCCGCACCCCGGCAGTTAGTCGTTGGGGACGTTCTTAAATGACTAGTCATTAGGGACACCCTTGGCATGGCCCGCGCCAGCAATAGATACCACTTCACAGCACCGTCACAGGTGTAGCGGCTTTGTGTGGGCGCGGCACGCGCTGATTGAGCCGCCAACCGAGGGGCATAAAGCAGTTGAGCGAAAACGGTTGCCCCTTTCCCGTTCGCTCGAGGATCATGTCCCCCTTTTCCGCGGAAACCCCGGCAGTTGCGAAGAGCTGCCGGGGTTTCTGTCGTTTGAGAGGTTGGGCTGGCGGGCGGCGATCGAGCTGTCGAGCCGGTGGTTCGACACGCGCAACGCGCGGCCTCGGCAACTTGCAGGCCACGGCAACGTCTCCCCCACCGCGCCCCGCGCTATACTCGTCCGCATGGATATCATCGCACGCAACATAGCAACACCCGCCGCGGACGCACCGGCAACGGCAGTGCCCACCCCCGTCGTGGGCCGCTTTGCCCCGTCGCCCTCGGGCCGCATGCACCTGGGCAACGTGTTCAGTTGCTTGTGCGCGTGGCTTTCGGCCCGCAGCCAGGGCGGCAGCATCGTGTTGCGCATCGAGGACCTCGACGATCGCTGCAAGCGCCCCGAGCTTGCCGCTCAGCTAATTGACGACTTGGCCTGGCTGGGGCTCGAGTGGGACGAAGGCCCCTACTATCAGCACGATCGCCTAGACCTGTACGAAGCCGCTTTACGCCAGCTGCAAGACGCCGGCCTCACCTATCCCTGCTTTTGCACGCGCGCCGAGCTCCACGCCGCAAGCGCGCCGCACGCCAGCGACGGCACGCCCATCTACCGCGGCGCCTGCCGCGCTCTTTCTGCCGAAGAAGTTGCACGCCGCAGTGCTCTGCGCGCCCCGGCCACACGCCTGCGCGTGCCCACCGTAGATGACCTCGCGGAAGACGTGATTGAATTCGTGGACCGCACGTACGGCGCCCAATGCGAGGCGCTCGCCACCGAGTGCGGCGACTTTTTGGTGCGCCGCAGCGACGGCGTATTTGCCTATCAGCTAGCCGTAGTGGTCGACGACGCCGCCATGGGCGTCACCGAGGTCGTGCGCGGATGCGATCTGCTGGGCTCCACGCCCCGCCAGATTTACCTGCAGCATCTGTTGGGTCTTCCCACGCCGCACTACGCGCACATTCCGCTGCTCATGTCGCCGGACGGTCGCCGCCTTTCCAAGCGCGACCGCGATCTGGACCTAGGCGAACTACGCGCCCGCTTTGGCATACCCGAGGCACTGCTGGGATGGCTCGCCGGGCAAACGGGCATCGCGCCGGACACCACACCGCGCTCTGCCGAGCAGCTGGCCGAGCACTTTAGCTGGGATGTTATCCGAGCGCACCGGGAGAACATTACTGTAACGGTCGAGTAGTCAAATACGCCCCGCCCCCTCGCCCCCCTTCAACGAGGACATAATTCTGCGTCTTGTTATGTACGGAATAATTCCGTACAATTGTGCAAAGGAGGTTTTTGCCATGCCAACGATTGAGAAACAACGCCGTATGGATCTAAGGTTGACCGAACGTCAACGCCTTACTTACGAGCGCGCCGCGGCCTTGCGCGGGCAAACTCTCACCCAATGGGCCACAGCCCACCTTGACGAGAGCTCCGCACGTGATATCGCCGAGGCATCAACAACCTATCTTTCTCCTGATGGTTTCGATGCATTTTGCGAAATGCTCGATTCCCCCATGCCCCAAGCCGCAAAAGCGCTGCTTGACCGTAAAGCGGTTTGGGAATGAGCACATTTACCAAGCCCGTTCAACTCCCCGTTGGCCAAGGCATCGAGGCTTTCCACTGCGGAAATACTCTTGTAGACGGATGGGCTAAAAACAGATCAGCCTCGGCGCGAAGAAGAGGATCAGCAGTTATATACGCATCGTATTGCGACGGCGCAGTCGCTGGGTTTTATACGTTGTGCACGCACTCCGTGGCTCGCGAAAATGTTGATGGAGGATGGTTCGTGCGAAACTCCCCCTCCCAAGTCCCCACAGTGCTGCTTGGAATGATGGGGGTCGATGAGAAGTTCAAGGGGCTTGGTCTTGGAGCTTCACTGCTCAAAGATGCCATCGAGAACGCCTTGAAAATTTCTGCCCTAGCAGGAGCGCGAGCTTTAGTTGTCGATCCAGTAGATGATGAGGCGGCAGCATTCTATGAACATTTTGGCTTCGCCACCCTACCGGGCACCAACCGAATGGCGCTGAAACTTTAGATCGTCGGGCGACATCTCCTCCAGCTCCCAGCATGCCCTAAGTTACCCTACAAATAAAGATTACTACTGAAATGTAGGGTAACTACCCAAGGTATCGTATGAAGTTCTCGCTATTCCCACCCCTACGCAACATCCCAGGGCTGGAGTTCGTCGCCCAGGCGAACGATGCAGTCGTAGAGCACGGTATGGCGCTCGGCCGGGTTGGCATCCCGATGGAAATGCCCGTAATACCAGCGCTTGTAGTCCAAGCGATCTTCCAGCTCATCGAAAAATGCCGTAAGCCGATCAACGGCGGGGTAATTCCAGCCGGACGCCGGATAGAACGTGGACGAAAGCATGCGCGTGGAGCAGTGTGGGTGATTACGTAGTCGACCTTCCAGCCCACGCTGCCGAGCTTTGTCCGTGCCTCCTCAAAGTTGCGCTCGTCCGGCAGCTCCTGAGGCCACCAGCTGGAATACGGTATGCAGTATTCCTTGTCAACACTCGTGGCACCGCCCATGGTAAAGATCGTTGAGCCATCGAGTTCAAAAACCTCGCCGCGCGTCAGGCGCCGTACGGGAGAGGTATCCGACAGGCGCTGCGTCAGCCCACCGTGCCACAACTCCATGGGTCGCTCCGCCCAGTGATCGAAACGCTCGTGGTTGCCGTCGATGAACAGCACGGTATAGGGGCGCGACTCCAGCCAAGCGATGTCGGCGCATTCCTCGGCAGAGAAATCCCACGGAAAGCCAAAGTCGCCCGCAATGATGAGATAGTCGTCGCTCGTCAAACTATCCCCAAAATCCCAGTCGCGCAGCTTTTGCATGTCGAGGCCGCCGTGAATATCGCCCGTCACATAGACCGTCATCGGATCACCACTTCCCTGTAAGTCGCTAGCCCGCATTCTGCACGATCACTAAGCCAACCGTTCCAGCACTTCCATCCCTTAGGGCTTACCCCTCGTTCTTCCATCCAAACGGGTCAAGCACCCAAAAAACCAGATCGAGCGCGCTGCCGGTCATCATGGCGCCGGCAAGGGCCATGCAAATGTGTAGAGAGACGGCACTTCGGAGCACGTCGAACGGCCCCAGAACAGCCAGCAGCGCGACCGCTGCGCCGGCAAGGCACAGCACGAGGCACGGCCCCGCGTCCTTGACGTACTTCTTTGCGAGATGCTTGGTGTTGTCACTCATTACTATCGAGCTCCTTAGAGGGTCGTTGTTCAGGTACATGCCGCCGCGGCAGAGCAGGGCGACAGGGTAAGTGTCACATGTCGTGCGGACATCAATAAAGAAACCGCCTGCTCGACCAACCCTTGACGCCGTTTTGCACCGGCACCCCATCCCCCGCTATCGAGGTCTAATACTTTTCCCGAGAAGTGAACGGCTGTTTTTGGACCCCTGAAACATCCGCATTTTTCGGCCGCAAAATCGCAGGATTTCAGCACCGAAACCGCAGGAAACGACACACTCAAAGTGTCGATGCTTCGGCGGTCCGATTTAGCTCGTTCACTTCTCCGGAAAAGTATTAGACCTTGATTCTTTGCTGCCCCGAGGGTGCGGCGCTTCCTTCTCTGGAACCCTCACTAGCACTGGCACCCCTAGCCGCTGCGACCGCAGGCATGCCTATAATGAGACATGTTTCCTAATGAGAAAGGAATCCAGCTATGAGCGAAGCCAAGCTCGCCGATTTGAACGAAATCCAGGACTTTTTCAACCGTGTCGACAGGCCCTCTGTCGAGCCGATAGGCGTCAAAGACTTTATTGGTTGGTGCAACAATCCCTACAAAAATGATTCCAATAGGACAGTAGATGACCAGGCCAATGTGCTTGGTCAAACCGTACGCAGCCTAAATTGCCTTAATGAAGACAGGCTTATGGAGATGAAATCTGCCCTGAAAGAAGGCAGGTGGAATGAATGGCTTAAAAACAATGGTATAAAAGCATCACCGGAAGATGCTGTTTTCTACCTTGCGCTTAAACACCGCACCGACAGCCAAGGGCATTACCGCTTTTACTTCGACAAAGATTCGGTTGCAGAAATCGATGCCTTTAATCCTTTCAAGGACAATACGACTGTTTTAGATCAGCAGTGGCATGTGCTCATCTCCCTGCTTGCGTTCCGTGACGTCGCCCATGCCCTAAGCAACGAGCGGCACGAATGCCATTGCCTATACCAGCACATTAAAGACTGGGACAAAGGTGACTTGAACGCCCTGGAACTGCGATTCAGCCGTTATGCCTCCGGCACCATTGAACTTCAACTTAGATCAAAGGGTAAAAATTGGCAACGGCAGCCCTCTTCGGCGATGGACGAATGGCTTAGGGTAGCGTTGTGCAGGCCGTAGGAGAACTAATCGCCCACCAACCTACTCCAGCCCTTGGCCGCTGTACTTCCCCGTCTCCGAGTCGTAGCTCAACACGGCGACCTCGCCGTTCTTCATGACGTTCCCGTCGATGTAGTAGTGGCTGGCCCCGTCATGCCAGATGCCGCGATAGCCCGCAATGCCCGAAACAACCTCGGTGTTGATATGCCCGGCGATAACATCCAGATAGAACTCGCGCCCCACGTAATCGGGCAGCATCATGGTTAACGACTCGACAGCCGTGCCAAGCTTCCAATCCTCCCCGGCTTCCTCGTCAACGCCGGCGTGCACAAAGACCTGGCCGAAGGGGCTCTCGTAAAAGTAAGGGAGCTTGCGAACCCACGCGATGATGTCCGCGTGCTCGGCCTTTATGCGCTCAACCGTAAAGGCGTAGGCCTCCTCGAACTCCCTGAGCCTCAAAAGGTGCTTAACGTGCTTGAATGCCTCGGCGTCTAAGAAGCTCTTGGCCGTTGCCAGATTGCTGTCGGCAAGTATCCATGCCTGCGTGAAATTGGGGTCATTCACCTCGTCAATGTACTCGAGGAACATCTCCTCGTGGTTGCCGCGCAGCGCCACGACGCGATCGCCGTAGCGCTTTTGCAGGTCCATGACGAGCTCGAAGACCCCGAGTGAATCGGGGCCTCGGTCGCAGTAGTCGCCAAGCAAAACCAGCTTGGAATCCTCGGCATCGAGGTCGACGGTGGAAAGCGATGCCTTAAAGGCGTCCAAGCACCCGTGAATGTCGCTCATAGCGTAGATATGCACGTATGACCCCCTGTTTACGTCGGGACCCCACTCGTTTGCGCCATGCGGCACGGCGGCCCCTCTGATTTCGCGGGCGCCAGGCAGTTTTGCCCTGACGCGCCCTCAACGTTGACAATAAGTATATCTCGCCGTGCGGACACAAATTTACCCTTGGGCTCTAGCCGCTCGGCCTGCGCTTGCCTCAAAGGCCGCCTCCGCGTCACCCAAAAACTCATCCAACATTAATCTTGGCTCAAGAATCGCTTAATCTATAACCTGCACTATAGAGTTCGACCAAGGGCGGGGCGGCGCCGCGCGACGCAGGCCGCCGAACGCAACGCTCGCGCCCGGGCAAATCGCCCGGCGTCGCGCCCATCGAACGAAAGGACAGGTCATGGACGACCTCGAAAAAGTTGAAACCATCCGCACCAAGTGCAACGTGAGTTACACCGATGCCAAGGCAGCACTCGATGCCGCCGACGGCAACGTTTTGGACGCCATCATTTGGCTCGAGTCGCAAGGCAAGACCCAGACCACGTCGGCGCACGCCGCCACCGAGTCCGAGCCGGTAGATGAGCCCTCGGCCGAGATGGTCGCCGCGCAGGCCGCCTACGAGAAGTCGAGCGAAAAGACCGACTTCTCCAAGAAGATGGACAGCGTGTGGGAGTACCTCAAAAAGCTCTTCCGCCTGAGCCTGGACACCAAGTTTATCGCCACGCGCCGCGATGCGATCATCCTCAACATCCCCATCCTGATTCCCATCGTCGCCTTGTTTGCCTGGGGCGCCACGATATGGCTGATGCTGATCGGTCTGTTCTTTGGCATGCGTTACCGCATCGATAGCGACGGCGACGTGCCCGGCAGCATCAACAACCTGATGAATCACGCCGCCGATGCCGCAGACGATATCAAGCAAAATCTGAACGACGACAAGTAATCGCAGACGGGGGCACGCATGGCACGAATCCTGATCGTAGAGGACGAGGAGAAAATCGCCCGCTTTGTGACGCTCGAGCTGGAGCACGAGGGCTACCAGGTGGAGCACGCCGCCGACGGCCGCACCGCCGTCGACCTGGCGCTGGAGCGCGACTACGATCTGATTCTGCTCGACGTGCTGCTGCCGCAGCTCAACGGTATGGAGGTGCTGCGGCGCGTGCGCAAGCACAAGGATGTGCCGGTGATCATGGTCACCGCGCGCGATGCCGTGATGGACAAGGTAGCCGGGCTCGACGCCGGCGCCGACGATTACCTGACCAAGCCGTTTGCGATTGAGGAGCTGTTCGCACGGATCCGCGTGGCGTTGAAGCGCTCGGAGGCCGTGCGGGCGGCTTCGGGCGTTGGCGGCGCTGGGACCGGGGAGGGCGCTACGGGTGCCGGTACCGCCGCGACGTCCCCGGCTAGCGACTCGGCCAAAACCTCTGCCGTGCCCTCCCCCGCCGTGCTCACCGTGGGCTCGGTTGCGCTCGATCCCGACCGCCGCGAAGTCATCGTTGGTAGTTCAACCATCGTACTCACGGCCCGAGAGTTCGACGTCCTCGCCCTGCTTATGGCGCATGCCGGCACCGTGCTCACGCGCGAGCGCATCGCGCACGAGGCGCTGGGCTACGAATACGTAGGCGACACCAACAACGTCGACGTGCACATCGCGCACCTACGCGCCAAGATTGAAGACGCCGGCGGCGCCCGCATCATCCAGACCGTGCGCGGGGTGGGCTATGTCTGCCGCGCATAACGCCGAGACCAAGCGCGTCACCTCCATTGCCCGCGCCATCAACTGGAGCTACATGTGGCGCCGCCTGATGAGCTACGTCTGGCTCGATCTGTGGCTGCTGGTTGTTGCGGCGGCGATCCTGGTCTATGGCTACAACCAGACGCTGCCCGATGGCGCGTTTACCGCAGGCTGGATCCCCGGCGCCACCGTTCACGGCATGTCGTTCGCCCCCGCGCGCGGCTTGGGCCTGGCCACGCTCACCTATACCGTCGAGCTTGCGCGCACCACCAAGACCTTCCCCCTCGCGCAGGACCTCATCGCGCTGTGGCCCCTCTATCTTGTCGTTGCGGGCGGGCAAGTCATCAGCGTGCTCAACATGCTCAGCGGCGCTCGCCGCGTGCGCCGCACCATGGCACCGCTCAACGACCTGGCCCTGCGCGTGGACGAGCTCGGCCGCATGCAGCTCTCCGGCGGCAAGATGGAAACGCTGGAGCAGGCAATCGAACGCGCGAGTGTCGACTCGCCGAGCGTCACCACCGGCGACGCCGACCTGGCGAGCATCGAGGTCGCGCTCAACCGCCTGCTGCGCCAGATGCAAGAGGCCAAGCTACAGCAGATGCGCTTTGTCAACGATGCGAGCCACGAGCTGCGCACGCCCATCGCGGTGATTCAGGGCTACGTGAACATGCTCGACCGCTGGGGCAAAGACGACCCGGACGTGCTGACAGAATCCATCGCGTCCCTCAAGGCCGAAAGCGAGCACATGCAAGAGCTCGTGGAGCAGCTGCTGTTTTTGGCGCGCGGCGATGCCGGCCGCACCGTACTGAGGCGCGTGGACACCAACCTGGCCGCACTGGTCGGCGAGGTGTGCGAGGAATCGCAGATGATCGATGCCGCGCACACGTATCGGCTGGCGTACGACACTGCGCTCGCCAGCGACCCGCGCTGCGATGCTTCTGTCGACGTGGCGCTCGTGAAGCAGGCCCTGCGCGCGATCGTGCAAAACGCCGCCAAGTATTCGGACGCGGGCACGTCCATCACCTTTGGCGTAGCGCAGGATACGGGCACGGGCGCGATCGACATAAGTGTTGAGGACGAGGGTATCGGCATGAATCAGGAATCCGCAGCTCACGCGTTTGAACGGTTCTACCGTGCCGACAACGCACGCGATGCCGGCGCGCAGGGCTCGGGTCTGGGGCTTGCCATTGCCAAGTGGATTGTCGATAGCCATGGCGGCGTTATTGGCGTGACCTCGGTCGAAGGCGTCGGCAGCCGCTTTACGATTCGCCTGCCACGGTAGGAAGCCCCTCGGCGTAAAAAAGGGATAAGGCCATGCGGCCCTATCCCTTTTTGTTCGTTATGGCAGTTTGTGCGCTACTCGCGGCACAGATGCACGGCGAAGCCGGCGAACTCGCGCTTAAAGTACACGAGCTTGGTAGAACCGTCGGGCAGCAGCGCGCGCGACTCCTCGTTAACCTCGAGCCCGCGCTCGGCAAACCACTTCTCGGCCGCATCGATGTCGTTGACGGCAAAGCCGATGTGGCCCTTGGTGCCACGACCGTTCTGCTTCATGACCTCGATCAGCGAATCGTTAAAGTACGAAACCGGGGTCTCGATAACGGGCAAGCCCATCATCGTCGAGAACAGCTCCGCGATCTCCAAGGCGTCTGCCGGGTCGGCGGCGTTGATGCCCACATGGGCGACGCGCATGCCAAAGAGCTCGACCGGATTGGCGTTCTGCTCATTCATACAGGCAGCGCCTACTGAGCCATGACGTCGAGAACGGCCTTCTCGGCAGCAACGCGGTTCATGCCGGTCATGAAGGGCACGCCGCTCACGTACGGGCAGGTGAGGCCCTCGGGGGCAACGGTGGTGGCGATCAGCAGGTCGGCGCCTTCGTCGCAAGCGTCCTTGGCCTCGGAGATGGCGCACTGCACGATCTCATACTTGCCGGCATAACCGTTGGCGTCGAGCATGGTAGCGACCTTCTGGGCAACGAGCGTGGAAGTAGCAGCGCCAGCACCGCAAGCCAAAACGATCTTCTTCATAGGTAATGTCTCCCTTCATGGTTTACTTTAGGTAAGTGTACCGCAGCGAGCGATGGTGCTCGGCCTCGATGCACTTTTGTACCAGTTTGCCTGCGCGCTGCGTATAATACATCTAGTACGTGTTGTCATACCGCCTGTTTTATGAGCGACCGAGGAGCTCAATATGCCCGATTCCCGCACACTCTGGACCGCCGTCGTCATTATTTGTATCGCCGTGTCGGTGTTCTTTAGCGTTAAAAAACGCACCACGTTTAAACGCCTGCAGCAGCTTATGGCCGCCAAGCAGTGGGACGAGTTCGATCGTTTGCTCGACGGCAAACTCACCAGCATGCTGTACCCGCGCTACAACCGCGACTACCTGCGCCTGAACTCCTATCTGCTGCGCGAGGACCACGAGCGCGCTGGCGAAATGTTCGACCTGCTGCTGGGGCTCAACCTGCCCAAGATGCAGCGCGTCGACCTGGTAATTAAGGCCTTTAACTACTACGTTGGCCAGGAGGACCGCAAAAAGTCCAAGGAGTTGCTGCACGAGATCAAGGGCTTTGAGGGCGGTCAGGCCGAGGCAGTCGCGCACGAGTGTCAGCTGATGTACGACACGATGATCCTCAAGCGCCACAACGACATTCCCGAACTGGAGCGCATGCTCGAGGATGTCGGCGACGACCCGGTCAAGCGCTGCCGCCTGGAGTACCTGCTGGCCCTGCAGTACAAGAACAAGGGCGACGAGGCCAAGTTCCAGGAGTTCCTGGAGAAGTCGGGCCAACACTCGATGGCCGTCAACGCGTAACGGACGGCTTGTGCTAGACTTCTAGTCTCACGGGGGCGTGGCGGAATTGGCATACGCAGGAGACTTAAAATCTCTCGCCGCAAGGATTGTGGGTTCGAGTCCCACCGCCCCTACCATTGGCTTTTACGGGCCCGTATCTCCCAGAGATGCGGGCCCGTTTCTTTTGCACGCCGGTGGGGCTCGAACCCGCGAGGGGGCGAGCGTTAAGCAAACGCGGAGCGTTTGCAGCGAGCCGGCGAGGGCGCCGGCAGGCGACCGAAGCCGGTGCGTATTTGCGAAGCAAATACGCAGACGTCCCACCGCCCCTACCACGTATTGTTTACGGGCCCGTGTCCCCAAGGGATGCGGGCCCGTTTCTTTTAGATGCCGTCAACTGCAGGGCAGCTAATTTGGGACGGGGCTTTTTTAGCTACTTTTCCGCCCACCCAATGAGTTTTCTGGGACGGGGATTAAAAAATCATTGTGTACCTAATGATTTTTTAATCCCCGTCCCAGAAAACTCATTCACGGAAAGGCTCGGGCGGACCATGTAGCTAAAAAAGCCCCGTCCCAAAAAGACTACTTTTAGAGTGTGCTGAGAGTGGGGGTCCAGGCGATGGTGGGGGTCGCGCCGTCGAGAGTCTCGTTGATGGTTGCTGCCATACCGGCGAGTAGGCTGTTCTCGCTTACTGTGAGCGTGTCGTAGCCGCCGGCGCGCATGAGTTCGCGAATCACCACGGCGCCAGCGAGAATCACGCCCGCACGCTTGGACTGCACGCCCGGCAATGCGGCAATGCCCGTAACACCCAGCGCGGACATGCACTCGATAGCGGTCGAGACCTGCTCCATCGAAAGCTCGCGCAGGTGCACAAAGCTCGAATCGTACGGCTCCAGCTCGTGAACGAGTGCAACGAGCGTGGTGACGGTGCCACCCACCGCGACCAAGCGCTCGGCGCGCTCAAAGTTGTTGGGCAGGCTCTCAAAGTACGCCGTAAACTGCTCGTTTGCCCAGTCGGCAGCAGCCGCAAGCTCACCTGCCAAAGGCGGCAGCGCCGAGAAAAACCGCTCTGCTACACGACGGCAGCCAATGTCCAGCGAACGCGTGCCCTCCAGCGCAAAGACCCCGCGCTCCGGAGCGTATACACCCGTCGCAAGCTCCGTCGACCCGCCGCCCGAATCCGCGACGATGATGCGCTCGCCCGCAAAGTCGTGCGCCACACCAAAAAACGTCAGGCGCGCCTCGACCTCGCCCGGAATCACCTGCGGTTCGAGCCCCAGCTCGCGCAGGCCGCCTAGCAGCAGGGCGGCGTTGGACGCATCACGCGCGGCGCTCGTGCATGTGGTGCAGATGCGCACGGCCCCAAAGGCACGGGCTTCGTCCACAAACATGCGGCACGCAGCGAGCACGCTCTCAACGGCCGCCTCGCAAAAGCGCCCCGTCGCGTCCACGCCCTCGCCCAAGTCGGTGATCTCGGTATGCTTGGACGATTCCACGATCGCCCCGGCCTCGACCTGCGCCAGCACCAGTCGCGACGACACCGTTCCCAGGTCGATCGCGGCCACCTTATATCGTTTGCACTCTGCCATTGCGGGCTCCCCTCCGGGCGTTACTCGCCTACTCGCCGCTGGACGCGACCGTCTGACCCTCGACGCCGTTAAATCCAAACAGCATATCGAGCGTCTGAATGTACCACGGCGCGTCCTTGCCGACTTCTTCGATCTCCTTGGCCACCTCGCTGGCATTCTTGGCGTTTGAGGACTTTTTGCTCGACGACGAATCCGAATCCTCGTCCAGACCCTGCACTTCAATCCTCTTCTCGCCGGGCATCACCATGCCCAGGTCCCGTGCCGAATCCTTAATGCCCTCTTCCGAGAACCACTTATCAGTGTCTTTTTTCATCTCATCATTGTATTGCTCGCGAATCTCGACCTGCTTGGCCAAGATGTCGCTCGAGCGCTTAGCCACGTACAGGTCGCGTACGGGAAAATACAGGCTCACGAGCGCCAGCGCCACCACGATACCGATAAACAGCAGGCGCAGAGAGCCATGCGTAAAGTCATAGATCGCCTTGACCACCGCATTGTCGTTGGCGTAGCGCATAAAGTCCGCGCCCGAAAGACGGCTCGAAGGTCTGCTCGATTTGTCGTGCGTCTGGGCCGAGGGACGCGACGAATGCGGCGAACGTGTCGGACGTACTGGTCCATCTGTCGAAGTATTCACTTGAGCATTGGGGCGCGAGGTACTTGTCGGGCGCTGCGTGGAGCGGTCGGCGCCGGCGTAGGCGGACCCACCGAGCTGCACCGTGCGCGCAGGGCGAGGCGACGGCTCGCGCGAACCGGCGGAATAGTACCTGTTGTCGTAAATCTGATCCATGTGCGCCTTGTGCGGTTGAGGTTTGTTTGCGCTAAGTCCTTTAGTTATAGCACGAGCATGCGCACCGCCTTCGCCAGCCTTTGCTCGACATAAAAAAGGCGCTGAGCCGTGTGGCCCAGCGCCCGATAGCGCTCTGTAGCATCTAGCTTGAGCGGGGCAAAGCCGAGTCTGCCCCCTCCCCGCCAGGCTCGTCTGTCTAGCGAATGTTGTAGAACGCGGCCTTGCCGGCGTAGCGCGCGTTGCCCTCAAGCTCGTCCTCGATGCGGATGAGCTGGTTGTACTTGGCGATACGGTCACTGCGGCACGGGGCGCCCGACTTGATCTGGCCGGCGTTGACGCCCACGACCAGGTCGGCGATCGTGGAGTCCTCGGTCTCGCCGGAGCGGTGGCTCACGATGCAGGCGTAACCGGCCTCCTTGGCGGTCTCGATGGCCTCGAGCGACTCGGTGAGCGTGCCGATCTGGTTGACCTTGACCAGGATCGCGTTGGCGGCACCCAGCTCGATGCCCTTCTTGAGGCGCTCGGTGTTGGTGACGAACAGGTCGTCGCCCACCAGCTGCACTTTGTTGCCAATGCGGCGGGTAAGCTCGACCCAGCCGTCCCAGTCTTCCTCGGCCATGCCGTCCTCGATGGAGATGATGGGATAGGTGTCGACGAGCTTCTCCCAGTAATCGACCATCTGGGCGCTCGTATACTCAACACCCTCGCCCTTGAGCTCGTACATGCCGGTCTCGGCGTTGTAGAACTCGGTCGAGGCCGGATCCATGGCGTACATGAAGTCGACGCCAGGCTTAAAGCCGGCCTTCTCCACGGCCTTGGTGATGTACTCGAACGGCTCGGCATTGGTCTTGAGGTTGGGGGCAAAGCCGCCCTCGTCGCCCACGCCGCCGCCAAGGCCCGCCTCGTGCAGCACGCCCTTGAGGGTGTGGTAGACCTCGGCACACCAACGCAGACCCTCGGCAAAGCTCGGGGCGCCCACCGGCATGATCATGAACTCCTGGAAGTCGACGTTATTGTCGGCATGCACGCCGCCGTTGAGGATGTTCATCATGGGCGTGGGCAGCAGATGAGCGTTGACGCCGCCCAGGTACTGGTACAGCGACAGGCCCGCCGACTCGGCAGCGGCGCGGGCAACGGCCAGCGACACGCCCAGGATGGCGTTGGCACCGAGCTTGGTCTTGTTGGGGGTACCGTCCGCGGCGATCAGCGCGGCATCGACGGCGCGCTGGTCGAAGGCGTCGAGGCCCACGACGGCGTTAGCGCACTCGTTGTTGACGTGCTCGACGGCCTGCGAAACGCCCTTGCCCAGGTAGCGGCCCTTGTCGCCATCGCGCAGTTCGCAGGCCTCAAAGGCGCCGGTCGAAGCGCCCGAAGGCACCACTGCGCGGCCGAAGCTGCCGTCCTCGAGCACGACCTCGACCTCGACGGTGGGATTGCCGCGGCTGTCGAGCACCTCACGACCGTAGACGTCCAAAATATCGCTCATGTTGTCTCCCTCTCACTTGGAAACGTAGTGGATGCAAGCGACTGGCCGACTGCGCACCGTCGGTGCGCCTCCGTAAGTTAGCCCGTCGCACTTTTTGCATTATGCCCTAAGTTAGCCGAGGGATACAATTGTTTTTCGAATAATTGAGCGGGAACGATGAGGCATGTCAGCCCGTCGTTCCCGCAGTCTTACTCCTCCGCCTTGGCGGCATCCCAGAGGTCGTTGAGGCCGTGGGTCGAAAGCTCGGCAAGATCCACGTGAACGTCGGCTGCCATCTGCTCCATCGCGGCCCAGCGGCGGCGGAACTTTGCCGTACTGGCGCGCAGGGCACTCTCGGCGTCAATCCCCTCCTTGCGCGCAACGTTGACCAGGGCAAAGAGCAGGTCGCCAAACTCCATCTCGCGCTCGGGCGAGCCGGGCTCCTCGGCCTCAAACTCGGCACGCTCCTCGGCAACCTCGTCCCACACGTCCTGGACCGTCTCCCACTCAAAGCCCACGGCCGCTGCTTTGCGCGACACCTTCTGCGCCTGCATCAATGCCGGCAGATGCGTGGGCACGCCGTCGAGCAGGCCCTCGGGTACCGCCTCGCCTGCTGCCACGGCCTTGTCCTTGACGGCCTTCTCGGCAAGCTTGACCTCGTCCCAGATCTTGAGCACCTCGTCGGAGTTCTCGGCATCCGCATCGCCAAACACGTGCGGGTGGCGGCGGATGAGTTTGGCGTCGATATCGCGTGCCACATCGGCCAGCGTAAACTCACCGGCGTCCGCCGCAATCTGCGCATGCAGCACAACCTGCATGAGCACGTCGCCGAGCTCCTCGCGCAGATGCGCCGCGTCGTCGGCCTCAATGCAGTCGAGCGCCTCGTAGGCTTCCTCGATCATGTTCTTGCCGATGCTCTGATGCGTCTGTTCGCGGTCCCACGGGCAGCCATCGGGCTGACGCAGGCGCCAGATGGTCTGCACCAGATGCTGCAGCTCGGCCGACGCATCTACCAGCGTCGACAGGTCGCGCGAACCCTCGGCATTTTGCTGAGCCATGTGCTCGGCCATGGTTATTCCTCCTCCAGGATCACGTGACGGAACGCGCCGCCCTCGTAGATACCGTAGCTGTGCGTACCGTCCTTGGGAATGCTCACGCTGCCGGGATTGAACAGCCACAGGCCCGGGTGTGCCTCGCTTGCCTCGTTAACCTTGATATGCGTGTGACCGTAGACGAGCGCGGAGCCCTCGGGCAGCGCAGGCGCGTGGTCGACGCTGTTGTGCATGCCGGCGCCAAAGACATGGCCATGCGTCAGGAACAGCTCGCGGCCGGCCTCGTCGAACAGCGTGGCGTAGTCTGCCATGACGGGAAAGTCGAGCACCATCTGGTCAACCTCGGCGTCACAGTTGCCGCGCACCGCGATGATGCGGTCGGCCAGGGCGTTGAGCAGCGGAATCACGCGCTTGGGGGCGTAATCGCGCGGCAGGTCGTTACGCGGGCCGTGATAGAGCAGGTCGCCCAGCAGCACGATGCGGTCGGGCTGCTCGGACTCGATGGCAGTGCACAGGCGCTCGGCCCAATATGCCGAGCCGTGGATGTCGGAGGCGATGAGACATTTCATGGGAAGTCCTTTCGGGATGGGGCAAATAGGGTTGGCGTGGCGCGTCGCTCGCCCGTGCTACTCAAATTGCAGTACCGCGCTCTGAGCTGCCTGCATCACGCGCTGGAGCGGCACGCTGTGCTCGCGGGCAAGGCGGGCGCAGTCCTCGTACTCGGGTGCGGCGCGCTCGCTGCCATCGGGCAGGGTTGCCACCTTAACGGACACCTCGCCCCAAGGCGTTGCGACCTGCTCAAAGCGGCGCGGCAGGCAAACGCGCTCCATGACCTGGCGCCGGATGCCATTAGTCGTGGTTTCCAAAAAGATAATCGTCTGCAGGCGCTCGATATCCTCATGCGAGCAGATCACCTGCAGCTGCCAGCCGGGACGGCCTTTCTTGCAGTAGAGGGGCAGCCAGTGCACCTCGCGCGCACCCGCCTCGCGCAGGCGATCGGCGGCGTAGGCGAGCACCTCGGGCGACGCATCGTCGATGTCGCATTCCAGCTTGACGATGGTTTCGGGCGCATCGGTCTCGCGGGACAGCGGTGATTTGCTATCGCATTGCATACGGTCCGGGTCCTTTCCGCACGGGCTCGTTTTGTTCATCCAAACGCTAGCACATCGGACGTGGCGCAGACGTGACTTTCGTCCATCGCCGCCCTCGCCCTTATCCAAATGTGTACGTCAGCCTCCAAATATGCCATTTTTTGTCGGTTTTGGAGGCTGACGTACACGTTTTGAGAGCGCAAGCGAGGCCGCACCGCGCGCCGCGCAGCCTTTCCAATCGATTTCGACCCCCGACGTGCCCGGCGTTTTGAGAGTTGCGCCATTACAATGGAGCGGATTCGCCAAATGCAAAGGAGTCGCCATGCCCGCATGCCCGCTGGTCGATTGCCACACCCATACTTCGTTTTCGGACGGCCATGCCTCCTTTGAGGAAAACGTTCGCGCTGCCGCGGCCGCTGGCTGTCGGGTCATGGTCTCGACCGACCACCTCACCTTGCCCGCCAGCATGGATGCCAACTGCGAGGTGCAGGTTGTCGAAAGCGACTTGCCGGTACATCGTCTGGCCTTTGAGGACGCCCGCAAGCTTGCCGCGCAGATCGCACCCGAGCTCGAGCTTATCTATGGCTTTGAATGCGATTGGTACCAAGGTTGCGAGCCTTTGGTTGAGAGCTGGTCCCAGGGCGCCATCGTACGCCTGGGTAGCGTGCATTGGATTGGCAACCCAGGCGATATTGCGGCAGGCGCCGCGGGCGCGGCAGGGACAGAGGACGTCGCTCGCCCCGACACGCCCGATTCGCTCTGCGGCTGGATTGACGACGATACCAACCTGCATGTTTGGGAAAACTTAGGCGTGCGCGGCGTATGGGAGCGCTATGTCGACGACTGGTGCCGCACCTGCGAGAGCTCGCTCAACTTTGACGTGATGGCCCATCCCGACCTAGTCATGCGTTTTTCGAAAGAGGGTTTTGCGCCCGACTTTAACCCCATGCCCTTTTGGGAGCAGATGGCCGAGTGCGCCCACGACACGGGCCGCCGCGTTGAGGTTTCGACCGCCGCGCCGCGTAAGGGCTTGGACGACTACTATCCCGCGACCGGATTGCTGCGTTGCTTCGCCCACGCCGAGGTGCCGATTACTTTTGGCTCGGACGCACACCGCGCCTGCGACATCTGCTGGAACATCCGCGAGGCTCAGGCCCACGCCTACGACTGCGGCTACCGAACCTTCGATATCCCCCACGCCACCGGCGAATGGGAACCCACGCCCCTCGCCTAAGACTAGTCGTTGGGGACGTTCTTAAACAACTATTGACGGCGGGCGTTGAGTTCGCCGGCCAGCTCATCGAGGGTGATGCCGTAGCGCTCGAGCGTCACGAGCAGGTGGTAGATCAGGTCGCCGGCCTCGTAGCGGATGTGGTCGTGATCGTTATCCTTGCAGGCCATGATGACCTCGCTCGCCTCCTCGGCAAGCTTCTTGAGCAGCTCGTCCTCGACATCGGTCAGCAGGCGAGCGGTATAGCTCTCCTGCGGCGATGCGTCGCGACGGCCGTGAATCACCCCGGCGAGCCCCGTCAGCGTCTCACCGATATTTCCATCCTGAACATTCGCGGTGCGCACACCCATGGTTCAATCCTTTCTGGTTGGCCAAGCGCCTGGTCGAGCGCCCGCCCTACGCGAGTTTTCTAAAGAAGCAGGTACGGTTGCCGGTATGGCAGGCCGGACCCGGCGAGTCGACCTTGACCAGCAGCGTATCGCTATCGCAGTCGGCCCAGAGCTCCTTGACCTCCTGCATATTGCCGCTCGTCGCGCCCTTGTTCCAGAGCTCCTGGCGGCTGCGGCTCCAAAACCACGTGGTACCGGTCTTGAGCGTCAGCCCCACCGATTCCTCGTTCATCCAAGCAACCATAAGCACCTCACCGGTGTCATACTGCTGAACCACACAAGGAATCAGCCCACGGTCGTCGTATTTGAGCTCTGCCGCGGTTGTCACTTGCTCCATTTAGAAGTCCAATCTCACAGGTATTCCCTGGCTGGCCATATATTCTTTGACTTCGCGAATGCTGAAAGTTCCAAAGTGAAAGACGCTGGCCGCCAGTACGGCGTCGGCTTCGCCCTCGATCACGCCCTCGGCAAAATGCTCGAGCGTGCCCACGCCGCCGCTTGCGATCACCGGAATCGGCACCGCGCGCGCCACGGCGCGGGTGAGTGCCAGGTCGAAGCCAGCCTTGGTGCCGTCGCGATCCATGCTGGTGAGCAAGATCTCACCGGCGCCGCGACGAGCCGCTTCCTCGGCCCACGCCACCGCATCGATACCCGTGGCGTTGCGACCGCCCGCCGTGAAGACCTCCCACTTGTCGGCATCCGGCTGACCGGGCAGGCCCACGCGCTTGGCATCAATCGCCACGACCACGGCCTGGCTGCCAAACGCCGCGGCGGCCTGGCTGATCAACGACGGATCGCGCACGGCGGCAGAGTTAAGCGACACCTTGTCGGCACCGGCGGCAACCATGGTTCGCATGCCCGCCAAGTCGCGGAAACCGCCGCCCACGGTATAGGGAATAGCGAGCTCCTCGGCCGCGTGCGCCGCCATCTCGATGGTCGTCGCGCGGTTGTCGCTCGTCGCGGTAATGTCCAGGAAGACGACCTCGTCTGCACCCTCGCGGTCGTAGGCGCGCGCCAGCTCCACCGGGTCGCCAGCATCGCGCAGGCTCACAAAGTTGACGCCCTTGACCACGCGGCCGTCCTTAACATCCAGACAGGGAATCACGCGTTTGGCAAGCATGGGCTACTCCTTCCCTCGGGCGGCGGCCAGCGCCTGTGCCAGCGTAAAGTTGCCCTCGTAGAGCGCGCGACCGGTGATCGCACCCTCAATAGCATCCTCACCCACCGCGGCAAGCGCGCAGATATCGTCGAGTGTCGAGATGCCACCCGAAGCCACGACGGGAAAACCCGCGACCTCGGCCACATGGCGATACGCCGCCACGTCGATGCCCGTCTGCATGCCATCGCGCGCGATGTCGGTGTACACCAAATGCTTAAAGCCCAGCTCGGAAAGCTGCGCCACCGCATCATCGAGCGCCACGCCCGCGCCATCGCGCCAGCCGTTCACCTTGACCTGGCCGTCACGGGCGGCGATGTCTGCCACCAGCAGCTCGCCAAAGCCGCGCGCTGCCACCTCGGCAAAACCCGGCTCGGTCACCAGCACGGTCCCCAGCGCAATACGGCGCGCGCCATAGCCGGCCAGCTCGTCGATGCGTGCGAGCGAGCGGACGCCGCCGCCCACGTCCACGGACAGACCGTCGACGCCGCAGATAGCCTTGATCGCCGTCGAGTTGGCAGCGCATGCGTCCTCATCCTCGCCAAAGGCAGCGGACAGGTCGACGACATGCACCCAGTTCGCACCCTGCTCGGCAAAGGAGCGGGCAACGGCCACGGGGTCGTCGGAATATACCTTGCAGCGGCTCCGGTCGCCGCGCTCCAGGCGCACGACCTTGCCGCCGATCAAATCGATTGCGGGAAACAGAATCATCGGCCGGCCTCCTCGACGATGTTGACGAAGTTCTTAAGGATGCGCTGTCCCAGCGCGGAGGATTTCTCGGGATGGAACTGGCAGCCCCACACGTTGCCGTGGCGCACGATGCACGGGAAGCTCCGCGTGTAGTGCGTGCGCGCCAGAACATCGGCGGCATCGACATCGTCGGCCACCGCATAGCTGTGGGTGAAGTACATGTTGGCGCCCTCGGCAAAACCGGCGAGCAATGGATCGGCCGCGCCGGCGGGCGTCATGTGCACCTGGTCCCAGCCCACGTGCGGCACCTTCAGGCGACTCGATTCCAAGCGCGTGCACGAGCCGCGCATAATGCCCAGGCCATCGACCCAGGGACCGCCGGCCTGCTCGGAGGCATCGTCGTCCGCGCCCTCGTCCGCCGGCACGCCCTCGTCGCCGCGTTCAAAAAACAGCTGAAGGCCCAGGCAGATGCCGAGCAGAGGAGTTCCGGCGGCAACGGCGTCAAGCACGGCCGCCTCCTCGCCGCTCTGGCGCATAAAGGCGATCGCGTCATAGAACGCGCCCACGCCCGGGATGACCAGGCCATCGGCCTTGCGGATCTGTTCCGGATCATCCGACGTGCAGGCAGCGGCACCGGCGCGCGCAAGCCCGCGCACGACGCTCGACAAGTTCCCTTTGTGGTAGTCGACCACCACGATCTTCGGTTCGCCCACGCGACCCTCCTTTTTCCATCATCCAAAACCACCACAAAGGTGCCTGTCCCCTTTGTGGTGGTTTTTACCCTTGTGGTGGTTACAGTGAGCCCTTGGTGCTGGGGATACCCTGCACGCGGGGATCCAGCTCGCAGGCGTGGCGCATCGTGCGTCCCACGGCCTTAAAGGCTGCCTCGATAATGTGATGCGAGTTGCCGCCCGCCAGCTCGCGCACATGCAGCGTGAGCTTAGCATCGCGCGCAAAGGCATAGAAGAACTCGACGGCCAGCTCGGTATCAAAGCCGCCCACGCGCTCGGTCGGCACGGGCAGATCGCAATAGGCCTGCCCGCGACCCGAGATATCAACGGCGGCCATCACGAGCGTCTCGTCCATGGCAATCGCCGCATCGGCAAAGCGCGTAATGCCCGCCTTGTCACCCAGTGCCTGGCAAAACGCCTCGCCCAGCACAATGCCCGTGTCCTCGACGGTGTGGTGCGCGTCGACCTCCACATCGCCCATCGCATGTACCGTCAAATCGAACAGGCCATGGCGGCCAAAGGCGTTGAGCATGTGGTCGAAAAACGGCACGCCGGTCGAGATATCGCACACGCCGGATCCGTCCAGATCGAGCCTAACGACAATGTCGGTCTCGCCCGTCTTGCGGGTCACCTCGACATAACGGCCCATCTACATCTCCTCCTTCACCAGCGCGGCAAACGCAGCCAGCACCTCGTCGTTTTCCTGCGGGGTACCCACGGTAATGCGCAGGCAGTCCGCGAGCCCCGGCGCGTAGCTAAAGTCGCGCACCAAAATTGAATACTCGTCGCGCAGGCGCTCGCGCACGCACGTGGCGTGCAGTGTGCGCACGAGCACAAAGTTTGCTGCGCTCGGCCATGCCTCCACGGGCATGCCCTCGGCAGCCATTGCACGCAGGGCGCACAACTCGCGTTCGCGCTCGGATGCAACTTGCGCCACCACGGGCGCATACGCATCGCGGGCACGCACGCAGGCAAGCGCCGCGGCCTGGCTCAGCACGTTGACTGAATAGATCTGGCGAATCGCCGCGAACACGTCGATGACCTCGGGGGCCGCGATCACGTAGCCCAGACGCGTGCCGGCGGCGCCAAACGCCTTGGACAGCGTATGCAAAATCACCAGGTTAGGATGCTCGGCGATAAGCCCTTGCGCCGTGGTGGCCGCGCCAAACGAATCGTCGGCAAACTCCACGTAGGCCTCGTCGACCATCACCATGCCGGGACACGCATCGCACAGAGCCGCGATAAAGTCGAGCGGCGCCACGTCGCCCGTGGGATTGTTGGGCGAGGTCACAATCGCCAGGTTGCACTCGGGCGCTGCCGCAAGCACGGCAGCCTGGTCGAGCTCAAAGGTCACCGGATCGCGCCACACGTCGCTCACCTCGGTCTGGCAGAGCGACGCAAAGAACGCATACTCGCTAAAGCATGGCGGGCAGTTGAGCAGGGTCCGCCCCGCGCCGCCAAACGCCAGCAGGTAGTTATAGAGCAGCTCGTCGCCGCCGTTGCCCACGCAGATGTTCTCGCGTGCCACGCCATGCCAAGCGGCAAGCTCGTCGCGCAGGTCGTTGGACATGGGGTCGGGATAGCGGTTGAGCGGCGTGGCGGCGAGCGCCGCGTCGACCGCCTCGCGCACGCCGGCCGGCACGGGATAGGTGTTCTCGTTGGCCGAAAGGTTGATGCGCGTGGGCGTAAAGTTGGGATCGTAGGGCTCAATGCCGGCCAAGTAGGGCTGGACGAGTTCCTTCATGCGAGGCGTCAGCTCGGCCATATTAGGCCTCCCCGCCGGTCGCGTTAGCGCCATCCGCGCCCGCAGCCGCCAGGTCCACGCCCTCGGCAACCGTCGCCACGGCGTCGCCCGGCCAGGCAACCTTGGTCAGGTCGGCCGCGGCGATCGACTCGGCGCTCACGGCATCCTCGCCCTGCTCCAACACGCGGCGGCGCAGTGCGGCGGAAAGCGCGTGTGCCCACAGACCCTCGGCCTCGGCTAGACGCTGCGTGGCAGGAGCATCGGAGAGCAGGCCCTCGGGTGTATAGCAAATGACACTCGAGCGCTTAACGAACTCTTCGACCGAAAGCGGGTTGGAGAACATGGCCGTGCCGCCGGTCGGCAGCGTGTGGTTGGGGCCAGCAACATAATCGCCGAGCGGCTCGGAGCTCCAGGCGCCCACAAAGATGGCGCCGGCGTTGCGGATGCCGCCGAGCAGGCCCATTGCATCCTTGCAGTGCAGCTCCAGGTGCTCGGGCGCCACGGTGTTCACGGCCTCGACGGCGGCAGCCATATCGGCGGCCACCACGATGGTGCCCTCGTTGTCGAGCGAGGAGCGCGTGATCTCGGCACGCGGCGACTGCGCCACTAGAATGTCGATACCCGCCTCGACCTCGCGCGCAAACTGCTCGTCGCAGGTCACCAGATAGCAGGCGGCCAGCGGATCGTGCTCGGCCTGGGCCATCAGGTCGGCCGCGACCACCATGGGCTTGGCCGTGGCATCGGCCAGCACGCAGACCTCGGAGGGGCCGGCGACCATGTCGATGCCCACGTCGCCCGAAACAATCTGCTTGGCCGCGGCGACAAAGGCGTTGCCCGGGCCGGTGATCTTGTCGACGCGCGGAATGGTCTCGGTACCGTACGCCAGCGCGGCCACGGCCTGGGCGCCGCCCACCATATAGATCTCGTCCACGCCGCCGAGCTTGGCCGCGGCGAGCGTATAGGGGCTGATCAGGCCGTCCTTTTGTGGCGGCGTCACCATGACCACGCGCTTGACGCCGGCCACCTTGGCAGGGATAGCGTTCATGAGCACGGTGGAGGGATACTGCGCGCGACCGCCCGGCACGTAGATGCCGGCCGCGGCAAGCGGGGTCACCTTAACGCCGAGCATCGTGCCGTCCGGGCGCGTGGTAAACCAGCTCTGCTCGACCTCGCGCTGGTGAAACTCACGGATCTGGCGCGCAGCCTTCTCGAGCGCGGCGACAAAGGCCGGGTCGAGGCCTTCGAGCGCAGCATCGATCTGCTCTTGCGGCAGACGAAAGCTTTGCAGCTCGACACCGTCAAAACGCTGGCAGTAATCGCGCACCGCAGCATCGCCGTTGACACGCACGTTGGCCACGATATCGCGGGCGGCGTCGACGATGTTTTGCGGCAGCACACCCTTGCGGTTGAGCTGGTTGGTAACGAGGCGCTCACCGGGAGCAAGCTTGATGGTCTTCATATCGGTATCCTCTATCGGTCGAGGTTGCGTTTGGAAAACGAGATGCCGGGCAGCGGCACCAATCGGTCCGCAGCCCGGATATGGGGGCGCCCGTGCGCGCTCGCGCTATTGTGCCGAGCCCGCAACGGGCTCAAAATGCTTGTCCTTCACGGCTGCCGCCAAGCGATCTGCCAGATTGCGTACGCGCGGATCCAGACGTGCGGCACCCGGATTGACAAAGAAGCGGGCCGTGCAGTCCATAATGCGACCAGTAATAACGAGGTCGTTATCGCGCAGCGTGGCGCCCGTGGCGGTGATATCCACGATGCGATCGGTCATACCGACGATGGGTCCCAGCTCGATGTTGCCGTGCAGCGAAACAATGTCGGCGTTCACGCCGCGCTCGGCATACCAGGCACTCGCGATGCGCGGGTACTTGGTTGCCACGCGAAGCGAACCGCGGCGGGCATAGTTGCGCTCGGCCTGACCGGCGCGCCAAGCGGGCTCAGCCTCAATAAAGGTGCACAGGCCGTAACCCAAATCGACCAGCTGCAGCAAGTTGAGGTCGGCCTCGATGAGCGAGTCCCACCCGCAGATGCCGCAGTCGGCACCGCCGCAGCCCACAAAGGCGGGCGCGTCGCTGGGTCGCACGATGACAAACTCGATATCGCCGACCGCGCCCTCGCCGGCACGCGTATCGCGACCGCGCACGATCAGGTGGCGACCGGGATCGCGCAGCTCGGAGACGTCCAGGCCCGCGGCCTCGAGCACGTCGAGCGTGTCGGCCTTAAGCGAGCCCTTGGGAACGGCGATGCGCAGCGGACCCTCGGCACCACGGCCCGCGGCGTGGTCGCCGTCGGAAGCGGCGTCCTCAGCCGAAGTGTGCGCGGCCTCCAGACGCTCGAGCGAAAAGGCAAATCCCGCCGCCGGTACCTCGATGCCATCGCCGAACGCGCCGGTAAAGATGGAGTCGTAGCGACCGCCCGAACCCACCGGATCGGGCAGGCCACCGGCATAGGCCTTAAAGACCAGGCCCGTGTAGTAATAAAAAGAGTTCATGATGGAGAAGTCGAAGGACAGCACCTGGGCGTCCTCGGGAGCCAGGCCCTCGACCAGGGCACGCAGCTCGCGCGTCAGCGACGCGACGATACCGGCAGCTTCCAGCAGCGCATCCACACGGTCGAGTATCTCGGCACCGCCGTGCAAGCGCGGCAGTTCGCTAATGGCGGCCTTGACGGCCTCGGACTCGGCGCTTGCCGCCACGCGGGCATCGAGGCCCACAAAGTCATTGGCGTGCACGCAGCGCAGGGCCTCGGCAGCCAGCTCGCGATCCTCGCACGCCGCGAGCAGCTCCTTAAAAGGACGCACGCTACCTGCGATAATGCGCGCATCGGGCAACGCCAGCTTGCGCACGGCCTCGGCTACCAGCGAGACAATCTCGACATCGCCCGCGGCGTCGCCCGCACCGATGAGCTCAAAGCCCAGCTGCGTAAACTGACGCGAGCCGCCGGCATTGCGCTGGCACTCGCGAACCACCGGCGCCTCGTAGCGCAGGCGCAGGGGCAGGTCGGCCGCGCGCATGCGGGTCGAAACCAAGCGCACGATCGGCAACGTGTTGTCGGGACGGACCACCAGCAAACGCCCATCATCGTCAAAGAGCTTAAACGGCGTGTCCGCAATGCGGCCACCTTCCTCGAGCGAACCCTTGTCCTCGAGCAGCGGCGTCTCAACCGGCAGGTAATGATGCTCCCTAAAGCAGCCCTTCACCGTACATGCGATCTCCTCGCGTGCCTGAGCCTCCTCGGGCAATATGTCCCGGAATCCCCACGGTGTGGCCGTCATCTGGTGAGCCTCCTCATGCTGTGCTTCGCTTAGAACAGAAGACCGGCATAGCTCCGCCGGTCTTCTGGGTACTTTAGCATACTAGAGTGCTTGCGGGGAAAATCGTCTCCCTCGGCTCACAGCGTATTCATTTAGAAACATAGGGGCAAGCTCTCAGCTTAATCTGGCGATTCCCCCAGCCCAACCGGAAAGCGCGTCCCACTCCGAGCCGCAAGCCCGGGATGAACTTTCCGCCGAAGACACCCTGCGCCGACAGCAACGCAAAAAGGGCGCCCGCGCAAATGCGGACGCCCTTGTGTAGGGTCGAGATATCAACCAGCCAAGATATCGGACCTGCGACCAGCTCTTAGTAGTCGAACTGGTGGTAGTAGCGGCGGTACTTGAGGTTGTGCTTGGTGA
>NZ_QROM01000005.1:110884-150724 GCF_003474365.1 Collinsella sp. AF38-3AC | reverse complement strand
AGGGGAAAATAGGTTCCTCTTGAACGCGTGTCCGAAAAGACGATACAGGTCACCTCATGCGCGACTGCATGCGCGAGGCGGGCTCCTGGCAGCTCAGGCGCCGCGTGGGTAGGATCGTCTCGCAGGTGTTCCGCGGGCGCGACGCCGCCGCCGTGACCGCCATGTACCACGTGGCGTGCGACATGCTGGAGGGGTGCTGCCCGAGGGCGGCGGCGATCCTCGAGGAGGCCGAGCCGGACGCCCTGGCATACCTCGACTTCCCGCCGTCGCACTGGAAGCGCCTGCGCACCAACAACGTCCAGGAGCGGACGAACCGCGAGATAAAGCGCAGGTCGAGGGTGGTGCAGGCGTTCCCCTCGACGGCGTCGCTGGTGCGGCTGGCAGGCGCGGTCATGTGCGAGCAGGACGAGACATGGCAGGAATCCAGGTACTTCTCGGAGGCGAAGATGAGGGAGCTCTACGACGAGGGCCGCACGCGCGGGCTCGACGGGACGGTCGACTGGTCGCGGCTGGAGGCTGAGGCCAGGAAGATGATCGAATCCGGCCTCGAGCTTGCGGACAGGATCGAGGCGGCATAGGATATCAACCGTATTCCAGGTTCCTGGACGCCGGGCCGACTCGCTTCGGATCGGACGCTACACCAACTTTCGCGACACTACCGAACGTCAGGGGGCCAGCGCCGAAACATAAACCTTGTTGCGGAAATGCATATGGCTGCACGTTAGACAATGCATGCATGAAAAAGCAACGCTCCCTTGCCGAAAGCGTTGCCCTTAAAGCTCCCACAGAGCTTTTGTATCGCAGCCAGGTGCGTCGTACCACATCAGCAGCGATATACGGCGCTCAGAAGCACTGTCCCCAGCAGGAATAGCGTTAAGGAGGCAGCTATCCAGTAGCTGTCGCCGGTCTTGGGGAGCGCCGGTGTTGTTGCCATAGTGGATTTGGGCTTGGTCGTCTTGGTGACCGTTGTCTTGGGCGACGTAGCCACGGGTTTCACCGCAGGATCCGTCGCCGAACCCGCACCGGGTTGCCCCGCAGCGGGGTCGGCGCCACCAGTAGGCTCGCCCGTTCCATCCCCCGGCAGCTCGCCGCCGGGTGTAACGGTCTCCCCCGCCGGGCCAGCAGCGCCCTCGGGCTCGATCACCACGTGCAGTGCCACGGCCCCATCAGCATCAACCACGCCGGCAGCACCAAAGGCTCCGCCTGCGGGCTTCACAAAGTGCGCAGCCACGAGCGATCCGCGATCGCAGGCAACGCCTGCATCTATACCGGTCGCTTCCAGCCAGGACGCATCCACGGCAAGCGTCTTGCTCGCAACTTCAGCACCAAACCCCTCATCGAGCAAACACACTCCATAACGGCCCAAGCCAGCTGCGGCCCCCGCGCCCGAGGCAACAACGCGCCCGCCGCCGCGCACGGTCAGGCCGCCCACAAGGATGCCTGCCACCGTCTGGCTGTCAACGTTGGTCCCGTCGGCCCTGGCATCGACCGTGCAGCCGTCCACCACCAGCGCCTGGGACACGTGGATCCCGCATTGCGAGCCCGTCGCCGTAAGCGAGCCCGAGCCGCAAAGCGTAAGGTTTCCCCACACCTCCATGCCGCTCATGGAAATGTCCGCATCAGGCGCATGTGTCTCGACCACGGAGTTTTGCCCCACAAGCGTCACCACCAGGTCGCCGTCGGCGCCGATGGCCTCACCCGAATAGCCGGTAAGCTCCAGATGGTCGGCTTCGGTCCAAGCCCAACCGGGACCCGATACACCCGGCTCGCAGTACGTGGCGCCCGCAATGAACAGGCTGTCCGCACCCGCGGCATAAGAAGGCCCGCCCAGCAAAACGCATAGGCAGGCCATGGCAGTAATCAGGATGTAGTGACGGCTAGTGTGGAACGCGGCAGCAAACATAACCGCTCCGATCTTCGCAAGAGCCAATGGAAACTGTGCCGGCAAATTGCCTGGTAGCAGCAGCTATTAGTCTAGCGAGATCGAACAACGAGCAAGCAACAAAGCCTGTGATAGGTTCCCAAAATTAGGTGTAAATCGTTTTGCCAATCGGTGAAAGGAAGGGACGGACTCGTCGAGTCAGATATACGCTACGAGGTTGAACTGTCAGTGAAATTAACCAAAAAAGAAATCAGTTCGCTGATGTTCGCATCGCTCTTCAGATCGCAAATGTCATTTTGTCTTATAAACGACAGGGAATTTTTGAGCCATTCATCTGAATCATGGGCGTGTTCAATTCCGCAAGCTTCGAATAACGATTCTAGTTCTCCGGTTGTAAGAACATAAATGCCAAATCGAAGCAGATCATGAAGTGAATTACGGCAGTCTTGACACAAGCTATCAGGGATATCGATAAACACATCTTTTTTGTAACGTTCTTTGATTAAAGAGGCGATTTCTTTTTTATTGGATGTCTTCTGATTCGCCAAATTATAATAGGTTTTTCTTTAGATCGTCGGCGGCGTCAAGAGCTCTTTGGCGAACATCTTGGTCGACCGAGAAAGCTTTCATTAAGTTTTTAAATTTGGCGTGATCATTGATGATGTCGAAGTCGCAGATGCACCTACAGGGAAGCCCTGATGCAGTATAAAACTCTTTAACGCCTTTGAATGCGTCCTTCCCATTTGTTGAAACAAATATAGGATTGTCGATTTCGGAGATTTTGTCACAGATTGCAGAATAGATGATCGCGTCCCGAGGCGCTTCAACAAGAATTGCGTTCTTGGAGAACAATGCATCTATGTATTGCGGTGAATAGTCGCTTCTATTCTTTAGTGCCTCTATCTCTCCTTTATCGACAATGTTAAACGAGCTCTCGTCTCCATTGCGTTTTAGCCTAATTAACGAGAGCTCAGAAGCGGCAGAGTCGAGAATTCCCTGCAAGAAATATGAACTATGAGTTGAAATAAAAGCGTTGTGCAGTGCGTTAGATTTGGCAAGCATAGTTCCCAATTGTTTGCCGAGCTCCATGGCATAGGTTGGGTGCAGAAAAGCCTCAGGCTCGTCCACAAGCAGTATTGGCTTAGAGGCGCCCATAACAGTCAACAGAATGGTTACATAGCTCCGAAAGCCGTCACCTTCGTTTCGTAGCTGAGTTGCATTCTCCATATAGGTCAGCTTTTCCGGCGAGTCATGACTATTCCGATAGCTTGAAAAGTCCTCAGACACGACCGGAATAACGACTTGACGGCTTGTCGTATTGTCTAAGGCAATATCCTTATGGAATAATCGTTTGACCGTTTCTGAAATGCTGCTGCACGTTTCATCAACGTCAAGTGCGGCTGATAACGTGTTGTAGGAATCGTCCCTAACTCCACGCGCCGGTTCACCAATCGAGAGAAGTAGGCGGTCTTCGGTCCCCGTATAATCAACAAACATTGGACCTAGGAATTGTAGTATCTGCCTTTGCCGCTCTTTCTCTTCAAGTGGATAATCAGTTTCACTGGGCTGAAGCAAATGGTTCAAGCAAGTATGCCAGTCATCTTGCAAAGAAAAAGAACAAGGAAGCGATTGATACGCATACCCTCCGTTAGGTGTTAGTTGAGTACCGATATTACAAAAATCCCTAACGCGCCATCCGTTCATTCCTCGTACAACATGATCGGTGAGCCCATAAGAGTCATCAAGATCCTCTACATTCTTTGGCAACGTTAGATCTATTGAATCTGTAACTACGTTGTTAGCATCGTGTTCATACGGCCCGTTGGGCCCATCGGTATTCCCAAGAATTGCCGAGCGTATTTCTTTTAGAAATTGGCTCTTTCCTGAATTATTTGCTCCAATAACAATATTGATTTTACGAGGTGAGTATTTTTCGCCATTTTTAAATGAAATGGTATTAATTTCAAATTGGTAGTCGTCCATCTTGGCCTTGCCAACCTTCTTCCTCATAAATTTGCCGACTGCATTCGGGTGGCCGCAATGTCTGGCTATGAGAACGGATCTTGCGTCTATCTTGAAGCTGGTGCTTTGGGACGTTGGCGTTTATCGAAACAATTCATCATGACTGCCCGTGCGCTCAAAGAATGCCACTTCTTCATTCGATGACCATATCACAAGCCAGTCGCCGGAGTTTGCTACATGACATTCGTTTCGTCCGGCCCAGTTGCCGCTTAGCCGGTGCATATTGTGACGTCGTTTCAATATCTCTATTGAATCGGGTGTGTTCTGCAACACTAGATCAATCAGTTTTTGAAGCTCTGCCAGATTCCAATTCCGGCGCTTTGCTTTTTTCTTTAAATCTCGTGAGAAGGCTGCAGAGAACTCTGCGGTAAGCGTGCTCATTGGGCCATCGCCGCAGCAATGAGATCGGCGCCATTGTTAAAACGTCCTTTTTTGCCAGACGCCAGGAATGCGTCCCCTTCGCGAATGGCCTCAAGGCTTTCGGCATTGGGTTCCTCGGGGGCAAAAGTCAGCGGGATGCGGTGAGTGTTGACCATTTGCTTGAAGAAGGCGCGCGTCACGGATGACAGATCGAGTCCGTAGTAGTCAGCCACTTCTGCGGCCTCGCGTTTGAGGTCGTCGTCAACCCTGATGGTTAAAGTTGAGCTTGCCATTATTTAGTCCTCTCACTCTGGGTAGTACAACCTAAGTATAACGCACATACATTAGTAAGTTATGTAATTACAAGCTAATCATTCTTTGGACGAAACCTTTACTTAAAGAGAGCGAGGGTATTGGCGCCAGCCAATACTCTCGCTTAGGTACTGTTGTTTATGTCTGAGGTTAAGCTCTAGGTGATTCTCGGTTCCTTGGGCAGCCTGCGACTACCCTCGAGAACCGAGCTCTACACCAACATTCGCGACACTACCACCTTAAGGCAGGTATACAAAGAAGGGGGCATGCAAAGAAAGGGGCAAATGCCGAGGGAAGCAACTTGGATGTCTCAATGAAGAAATCCGATTTATCTCACGTAAAACCATCTGAAAAAGCTACTTCCCAATCAGAATTACAATTGACGCGAAAGTAGCAAATAGAGAAATGGCGGGCCGCCATAAAGATTGCGGACCGCCATATACACCCATTACGTATTTACAACAGATAAACTAGCGCTTGCGCCAGACCATCTTGTCGACAATGCCCGTATAGGACTGAATGATCTTAACAACCTTGGTAGAGACATTCTCATCCGCATAATCGGGCACGGGAGCCTGCGGGAGAGAGCCCTCCTCATCGAGAGCAACCGCGGTGCGAACGGCATTGACCAGGCCTCGCTCATCGATGCCGGCAAGCGTAAAGCACGCCTTATCAAGCGCCTCGGGACGCTCCGTAGACGTGCGGATACACACGGCCGGGAACGGCTTACCAACAGAAGCAAAGAATGAACTCTCCTCAGGCAACGTGCCCGAGTCAGACACCACGCAAAACGCATTGGACTGAAGACAGTTGTAATCATGGAAGCCCATAGGCTCGTGCATGCGAACGAGCGGATGAAGCTCAAAACCCGTCTCCTCAAGACGCTTACGGCTGCGCGGATGACAGCTATAGAGAATCGGCATCTGGTAAATCTCGGCGAGCTTGTTGATAGCGCCAAACAGACTCTCGAAGTTCTCAGGCGTATCGATATTCTCCTCGCGGTGCGCCGAAAGCAGCATGTACTTCTTGGGCTCAAGGCCGAGTCGAGCATGAATATCAGAAGCCTCGATCTTATCGAGGTTGGCGCGCAAGACCTCAGCCATTGGGGAACCGGTCACGTACGTGCGCTCGGGAGGCAGACCGGTGTCCTTCAGATAGCGACGAGCATGCTCGGAATAAGCAAGGTTGACATCCGAGATAACGTCCACAATACGGCGATTGGTTTCCTCGGGTAGACATTCGTCTTTACAGCGATTGCCAGCCTCCATATGGAAGATTGGAATATGAAGGCGCTTCGCGGCAATTGCAGAGAGGCAAGAGTTCGTATCGCCGAGGAGAAGTAAGGCCTCCGGCTCAATCTCTTTCATCAGGTCATAAGAGCGCGCGATGATGTTTCCCATGGTCTCGCCGAGACCATCACCGACGGCATCTAGATAAACATCCGGATCATCAAGCTCAAGGTCACGGAAAAAAATGCCGTTAAGCGTGTAATCATAATTCTGGCCCGTATGGGCGAGAAGACAATCAAAATGCCTACGGCATTTCTTGATAACCTCGGAAAGACGAATAACCTCCGGGCGCGTGCCAACGATGATCAGCAAGCGTAAGCGTCCATCACGGGCAAAGGATAAATGCTTCATATCAGCCATAGTCCCACTCTTCCAATCAAGTCAATAAAAACTCGGACTTAGCGCGCCAAAGGTAGTTGCCGGGCGCTTTGTACGCACTGCTTCTTCACGGCGCAGAGTTAAATCCCTCAACAAGCCCACGGGCATTCAATAGGCTCAGGCTCATCCAGACTAGATAGAATCTGTTCGGCGCGCATAAAGTCCTCAAGACAATCAATGTCTAGCGACCTGTCCTTTTCCATGATAAAGGCAATTGGATTGTCATTCAGACTGGTCTGCGGCGTAAGTTGAATCGAACTATTTATATAAATCGCTCCATTAACATGATAGAACTTAGGCATATCCTGACGGCGCACCGTACTACCAGTGGGAATTACCGGATGAAGCACCCCGCCCTCACCAATACTACGCGTAAGCAGGGGGCTCTCCGTTACCTCAACAACCGACGCTAATCCAAGAGCGCCATGCGAATAAAAAACTTCAATCGCTTCGTCCACTTCCGAAGAGTGGCGTAAAGGGCTGGTTGGCTGCATAAAGACTATTGAGTCGTAGTGCCGCCCAGCATCAGCAAGTGTATCGCGCGCGTGAACTAACGCGTCGATGCTCTTTGCCGTGTCACCAGAAAGCTCAGCCGGTCTGAGAAAAGGCACCTCTGCGCCATATCGCATCGCAACCTCAGCAATGTCATCGCTATCGGTTGACACAACGACATCATCAATGTAGACGCTCTTCCTCGCCGCCGAAATGGTATAGGCAATAAGAGGGTGCCCACACAATGTTTTAATATTCTTGCCCGGTATCCCCTTTGATCCTCCCCTAGCGGGAATAACAGCTAGAATCCGCTTATCTTGATACATCTAATTCCCTTCAGACCATTTACAAGCAAAAACTATTAGCGAAAATCACATCAATATATGGACTTGCAAAAGCACGTGCCACCGCATGGTAGCCGCACCTGAACTCAATAACATCTCCCACCCTATAGCGCTCCCCCGAGTCGGTAACATCAACAACCGTATAGTCGCTGCTACTATCGATAATCCTCAAAGACTCATTGATGGGCCACAGCACGCCTGTATCTATATCTTGATGGCCAAACGCCAGAAGAGCCCTTCTTCTGGCGCCGCGATCCTCATAAGAATGCACTTGTCCGTATGAATCTACTCCAGAAGTGCCCCAAGGAACGCTAGGCTTCTCCTTCAGCTCAACAATTACGGCTTGAAGAACAAATGCATCATTATGCGTACCCGGCAAATAGTCATATCCGGCCCTTTCCCTACCAAAAAGCAGCGACTCCCCCAATCTGAGAGAATTAACACCGCTAGGCATGGAACCAGAACGCATCAGATTTATATTGCTGCTATTGCCGCCGCTTACAACCAAATCCGCGACACTAACCGACTCGCCCGCAAGCCTAACAAAAGAGAGAAGATCATCCATCTTTCTCTCATCCGGCAATATAAACGAGAGGCAGTTTAAATTTGCTCCAACCCCATAAAGAAACAGATGCTTAGAGCTTTCAATGAATCTAACGGCTTCTTCAAATTCCCGACGTTCAATAATCCCCTCACGGAGATCGCCCAAATCAACCATCAGCATAACTCCATGACGTCGTACACCGAGGCGTGAGCAGGCGTCTTCAAGCGCCTTCATAGCTTCAATTTCAGTATTGACAGAAACGTCAACGTTTTCAACAACCCTAGCAGCATCCTGGATTTGGGGAGCGCGAATCAAAACCTTAGGCAGCTTAAGATGCTTGTAGCGCAAGATATGATCAAGTCGGCTATCCCCCAACGATGCTACGCCACCATCAACAAAGGCCTGAACAATACGCGGGTCGCCACAGACGGCTTTAGTTACACCACAAACGCTGATTCCAAAAGTCCCGCAAAGATCAACTACCTGCTTCACATTGCAAAAGACCTTATCCAGGTCGACAATAAGCCTAGGATACATAAGCCCCCTTGAACAACGCTATACCCCGCCTATCCAACTCAATTGAATTCTCGATAACGTCCGAACTCGATGCAGTCAATTAAGCGCTTGAGCTCCCAAATGCAGTTCATTCTCGACGGGCTCATTGACCAGACTTTTTCATACTCTTCAGTCAGGGGGAACAATCGATAGAACCATGTACCCTTGGACGTCATATCTTCAACAAAGGCAGACCGTATTGCCTTGTGCCTCGCATACCATTCATCCGCCATAATGCCGCTTCCACGAAGCAAGAACATTAGCTTTTCAACTGCAGAAGAGAAACGTGAATTGCCAGACCCAATGCCGCCGTAAGTTTCCTCTCCAACATGCGCAAACTCAGGTATCTTGCGCTTAATGAGCTCCTTTAGCACCAATCGATCCTCAACGATAGGAATATCCCAACGCAAGCCCTCCTTTATTAGGAAAGGAGTGTAAATGGTGTAGCTCTTCTTCGTGCCAAATAAACTTTCGTATGCACCGTCGCGGCCAATGGCTCCATACACAGAGTTTCTGTAGTCCATAATGATATCTGGACCGGTGAATCCGCGCTCATAGCGTGAATCAATGAATTTTCTGACTTCACCATGAATGAAGTCCAGCAGCTCCTCATCAACGATTGAATGCCAAGTATCATAACCAGGCCCATCTCCGAATCCATAGGAATGAGCCCCCATGGAATTAAGCTTGCCCCTTAAAAGCCCTTCAGTAAAGGCATACGGACGAGCGCCGCCTAAACATAATGTGGTTAGATAGTTAAATACAGCATCCATTGATAAGGAGGCCGCACCCTTTGAAACAGAACCTCCAACTAAATTTGGACCAATTGCCTGACCAGCGGTTATAAGGACATCAAATTCAGGCAGTCCTAACGTTTCATATTTATATGCATTCGTATAATGCCCGCAGGTACCCAAAGGATGGTGCTCCAACATTGCATCCATCTTGGAGCGTATGCTTTCAGGCCTCCATTCCACTTCACAGTAATTTGCATTTGCAGCTTTTGCTAGGGAACGTGAGTTCAGCACACTTGAAGCTAGTAAAACTTTATGAGGACGAGATACACATATGTTAAATGAAGCGGGCTCTATCCCCGCCGCAGCAAGATAATGCAAGGCAGTGCGGGAATCCAAGCCGCCAGACAAACCAAGGCCAAATCTTTCGCCATCATGCCTGGACACAAGATAATTCGCCATATTTGTCATGCAGGTATCCAGCGATTCAACTGCATCGTCGAGCGAAGTGACCTCACAAGACCGTTTGGCGTCTGCATAAATGCGCTTATTAAAGGTGCCGCTATGAGCATCGAAGGAGCCAAACATATTGACCGGAGCCCAGAAAACGTTTTTTACCGGCGTGCTGTTATCACACGGCACGCCGCCGCCAGACGCTATCATCTCCGCAACAACATGACGATCGAGGTCGCAAAAAGCTGGCTTGATTTCCTTTACTACGCCCCAAAAACTATCTGACAGAATGAACTTTTGCCCATCAAAGTAGTAAAAAAGTAATTCACGGCCAGAAACATCCGTCGCAAATCGACACCCGTTCTCGTCATAAGAAACGATATATAACGCCGAACAATAGTCGTTCAATATTGAAGGATTGTGTTCCCACCCCGAGTTAAATAGCATCTCGGGTGATGCATCCACTGAACAGCCGACATAAAAAGATGCCCCATCATCAGAAATGACCAAATCTGAAGGAATAGATCTGGGCTCCACATCGGCTGCAAGCTGAAATCCGTTTTCGGTTTTCCTATACACGATAGAAAACATTTCTAATCCCTTCAAATTAGAACAGTGATTTGTTTTTTTTCATAAGCACAAGCAAGACGGCACCGAACGAAAGGGCCAATAGCCAGCGAGAAACCATGAGGTCGATAAATACATAGGTAATTGCCAACACGGCAAACATGGGCAAAACACGCTTCACATACCAGCTCAGAGACCAGCAATATCCCTCGGTCTTCTTCCTAGCAATAACATGATGGAAAGCCATTAGAAATATGAAAGCAATCAACGAGGCCAGAGATGCGCCGATCAGGGTAAAACGCGGTATTAAAACAAGATTAAGCGCAACGTTGACTAAAGTTGCGCCAATTGTCGCAATAGTCATCCAACGTGTCTGCTTGTAATAAAACTCACAATTTACTGGCCAGGTATACAAGTATTGAAAATAATATGCCATAACAATTAGTGGCAACATTGCGATGCCTTCGTAATAACTAGATGTTCCAAGTAGCTTCAATATCTCTGGTGAAACCAACATAATCGCAGCCGACACTAAAGTCATGTTATTCATGTAGCGGGATGAACGCAAAGAAAGCGTCCCGAAATCACCGTCCTTCATCAATTTGAAGTACTCAGGTGTCCAGGCAGAATTCATGGCGCTGCATACAACACTTGCGGGCAATGCACAGCTATATGCAAAGGAATATATTCCGGCACAATCCGGTCCAACGATAGCGTTAAGCATCAATCGGTCGCTCTGATTAATGAGTAGGTACGCGATTCCGTTCAATATCAACGGCAACGACAGGGCAAGGCAAAAACGCCAATATGACCTATCATATATAGTCTTTCCATTACGGTAAAACCACCCCAGGAAAGCTAGGCCTATCAGAATTGTTGGTATCGAATAACCCGCTATACGTGCAAGATAACCGTCGTTGATTACAAACACCAACAAAATAATCGACATCGCTATCTGAGACACGGATAACACGAGAGAGATAAGCATATTTGCAGTAGCGTTGCAGGTAACCGTGCAATATGCCATGCGAACATTGGAGCATGCGATAAAAAAGGAAGTCACGACACATAAAAGAAGGACGCCGTAACTCATATCAAGCAGGCGGGCCAACGGTGCCCCCAACGCAAAAACAAAAATCAATATGACGAAAAAGAAGCAGCAAGACAGGGCGCAAATCGATGAGACATAGGAATTTAAGTTCTTTTCACCAAATTCAGACCACCCATTTTGTATTGATGAATCCGCGCGAAGGCCGACTATGTTAGACAAGATCGAGACCCAAGTAAAATAAACAGCAGCCATACCGTATTCGGAAGTTGTCATCAAGCGCACGAAAATTGGCGCAGATATCACGCTTAAAAAGTTTAACGCTAGCTGCCCCACTGTATACAACACCGCGCGGCCCGAAAGGCTTGTATTGACCTTAGTTTGAATTCCCACTTAATCACGCTCCATTGCCTGAGACAGCAGGCGGTAACGCATGATGCCTTCATGGGATTCTTCACGGCTCGCCTCTTCGAGCAACGCACCCGTAACTTGAACAAATTCTGCGACCGCACCATGAGACAATCGAAGAACATCTTCGGAAATACCGATCATGCAGCGTATTTCTTCAGGGGTTTTAATTGCATCCGATCCGCCCCAATACCTGCGGTAAAACTCGAGTCGACGAGCGCCATCGCCACCAGCTTTATATATATCAGAGGCGATTCGAAGCACTTCATCCAGCTGCCTCTCCTCTTCGCTCTTGAACGCGTTGCCGGTGTCAGCAATTACTGCAGCGTCACCATCAATCATATAAAACGGCTTATTAAGATAGTCACAATATCCTATATGCGTGCCAAGCGCGTTACCCGCAACCGCGTCGCTTAATGTGATTAGCGTTTTCAAGCGTGAAATGAATAAAGGGTCCTCGCGCAATCCGGAGCTAACAACCCGCGCACCGGCCTTGTCAAAGAGCGAAAAGACTTCATCATCCGCATCATGCCAATAAGCACTGACCAACACGCTATCAAACGAACAGGCCCATTTTTGCATAACTGTATCTACAAAGCGTTCTTTACCATACGTAACATCTGACAGCTCATAAGTGTGAGCAGGAAAGACCAGCAGAGTTCTACCGAGGCGAGCTTTGATCTCCTCAATAGCAGAATCAGAATAGTATTGAGCGGCGTAGTGAATATAAGGCCCCACCGTATATAACGGCATGCCCCTTCGTAGACTGCATATGGTCTTTTTGCGATATCCTCCTTGCGCTATCGCACAATGAACGAAGGGTTGATTCACATTATTCGGAACGCGCTGCAACCAACCTATTCCGTGTTCTATATTGGGGAATATCAAGCGATATCGATCACTATAGTCAAGCCCTGCATACTCAACCAGAGCTTTTAGGTGCCCATAGAACAAAGACTCCGATGCCAGCCGATTCGTGCCAAATGTTCCACCTTCATTTAGCTCATGCTCTTTCAACTGGACAACAAGCGAGCGAAACGAGTCAAAATCTCGAAGCGAATCAATTTCCGACGCCTTCTTGGTAATCGTCAAAACACGGGAATTGTTCGCATAGTGACGTAGGGAGAGCATATGACTCTTTACAAAAATATTGCTGTCAAACACTATTAGATCTCCTTGCAGCCATCATCATTCCGACTTGCAGCCACAAATGGCTTCGGCTCTGCAAGTACGAGATCGAGGTAATCGCAGTTCGATCCCCGCCAGAAAGATACGTCACCCTTGGCCATATGTCTATCGACCATTGCTTCAACAGTCCCAAGCAAACGAGCCGGGTTACCAGCAAGAACCGAGCCAGCTTCATAGCTTCCCTTGACTACAGCATTCGCACCAACAATGCACCCATCACCCAGCCTTGTGCCGGGAAGCAGCATGGCGCGAGCCCCAATGAAGCAGTTCCTCCCGACCTCGATTTCACCCACAATCAGACCATGCTCTCCCGTTCGCGCATAGAGCCCCTTATCAAGACTATAATCATGAGCCAAAAAGCAAGCTTCAAATGAGACTGTCGTACCTCTTCCTAATTTAATTAACCCTGGATACCCAGGATCAAAATATGCAGAGGGACTAATCCATGGATCAAAGCCGCCGCGCAAGTAATCGCGTTCAATATCTACGCCGCACCACTTCAAATACTTCGGATAAACCTTCTTATATGTTTTGCAGCTAACCTTGTTTAGGGCCACCAGCAGCGGCTTAACGACTATTGTTGCTAATTTCTTCAACATGATGTCTCTCCTATAAGTAACGAGACGCCTTCTTTGGCATTGCGCGGAATAGAACATGAAATACCAGAGAATACAGAGAAATGAACCTTTCTATATGGCCCCGGGCAATCCAATTAATACCAATGCGTTTCCAAAATGGAATTAAAGCTAAATTTGCATTAGCAAAAGAATGGATGAAATGGTCATATTCTATAGCGCGGCCTATTTCCTGCACGGCATCTAGGCGCGGCAACCGATTCGTGCATAACAGGCAATATGTAAATAGCTCCACGCAATCATTGGCATAAACAAATGGAAGCAATGCTGAGTTCCACTTCTTCACATAGGAAGCAAGACAGGAGCGTGCCCTGCTGACATCCTCCAGCCTCGAAAAACTCACATGATGACTTATACTCGCTCCGTTATCGCGGTAGTAATATAAGATCTCACTTGAAATTGCAAAGCTCCTTGCCTTATTAAAAATAGGGCACATCTGCAATAGGTCTTCTCCATATTGAAGACCTTCATATTCCTCGTAATCTGACCCTTGGCCAATGCAGTCGCGACGAACGGCTTTTGCCCACATAGAATTCACGTTATGGGTCAACGCAAGCTGTTTACGCATAGTCTCATTCGGAACAAATACCCCATCGACCATGTCCTCATATAACCCCTCATGATTGAAATATGGAACATCAAATAGAGGCGATCGTGAGGCCTGGAACAGCAATACATCCACATCAGTTCTTGAAAGAAGCCGCTCGATAACATGCAATGCATCCGCTCTTAATGCGTCATCACTGTCTACAAATATCAAATAGTCACCTTGGGCAACGTCAATCGCCGCTCGACGAGCAAGCAACAGGCCGCGGTTTCGCTGTTCAATCAGCCTCAACCGTCCGGGAAAGCGCTTCTCATACTCTCTGCAGATTTCTTCCGAACCATCAGTAGAGCCATCGTTAACGACGATTAGCTCCATGTCTTCATAGCCCTGATTCAAAATTGAATCCAGACAATCCGCAAGATACGGCTTTACGTTATAAACAGGAACTAGTACAGAAAACTTCATATCAATCAATTCCGCTTTAGGCTAGTCAATACTTGGGCCGCTTTCACTTTCGGGAAGCCAACTAGATTCCTTACCCGCAGCAATCATGGCAGCAGCCAATACGCCCATCGCAATAACTGCAACTGCATACACATATATCATGTTAAAAAAAGCATTGAAGAGCCACATGACGAAAAAGAGGCCGCACAAGCCCCAGCTGACCCCGCCAATCCTCTTCATACAGCTCATAATTGGGAAGAATGACGCCAAGTAAACCAATAGCCCTATGATCCCGAAGTTCAAAAGCACGTTAAGAAAGTCATTATGGGCATAAAGGCGCATGCCGATGGCATTGAGGTTCAACTCATATACGTAGCTGAAGCCGTGGCCGAACAGCTTTGTAAACCAATCGCTCGATAAAAATGCCTTGAAATCAACTTGCCAGAACCCGCTTCTTCCATTTGTAAACACTTCTAGAAACACATTTACATCTGTCGTCTCGAACATGGCCGATTCAAATTTCTGACCAATACTTGTAACTGAGGCGATATAAAAACATGCAAGCAGAACGCCCGTCAAAACAACCAAAAAAGCGATCGGTTTCTCGATAATCATATGAAGCAGAAGGATAAACTCCAGCATTACAACGATTAGATAAGTTCGAGTGCCCGCAGCGAACACGCATGCCAGAGGAACAGCAGAAAACGCCAAGGCCTTAACTTTGTTCTTATCGAAAGAAAAAAGAAGGATATCTAACGCCAGCATAAACATAGCGACCGGGGCGATTTCAAACGAATCAGTAGTAAAAGAGGTAAAGTACCTACCTCCACCCCAACCATACTTATAGCAGAACGGCAATAGAAATGAAAATGCAGTGACGCACGTCCATACCTTCAGTGCAGATTGAAGAATATCGCGAGCATCGAATGCCGCCCTGACAAACATTTCGATGTTTTGAGCCAAGTACAGCCAGAAGAGCACCCAGAACGCAAATGTAAAATAAGTTGCGATTCCATCTTTTGCAGATAAGGGGAACGCGAGAGATATCGCATGCAGCGCACCAGTTACAGCCAGTATCAAATAGCTATACTTCGGCTGAGCTCTCTGATTGAAAAAAACCAATATAGCAAGACACATAAAAGCAATAATGGCTTTATTCGCAAGGTCAAATAATCCAATCCTGGAAAAGGAGCTACTCAGGGCAAAAGCGATGCACAAAAAGAGCAAAGCCCTATTCGTATATATGGCCCTCCTATAATCACGCCTTGCCCTTCGTGCAACGACCCCCGACATGGACATCACGCACCCTCCAAACGATTAATAAACCAGCGCGGTGTCCATTCGCTCGAATCAACAACGCAGGAGGACGGGAGACTGACTGTTTCCCTACAACCTCCCGTATCGAAAGTAACAACAGGCGTACCGCACGCTTCCGCCTCAAGATTAACAGTGGGGTAATTGTCTTCCATAGTTGGATTAAAGAAGAAATCTGCGGCAGAGTACCAACGTACGAGCTCCTCACGGGATTCTGTACGTTCGAGCGCAATCACTCGCGCATCCCCTTCAACCTCATCAAAAACTTTAATCTGCTGCCTGCTTAACCCAATAATGACAACGGCAAACCTATCATCTAGATACTTCGCAAGCTGAATGAAAGCGTTCAACCCCTTTCTCTCACCCCATGGACTCGCAACGCCAAGAATGATGCAACGCGACCCGATGCCATAACGCTCTCTGACATCCGAGGCAACGGGATGAAACACGCCCTCGTCAATCTTATTTGGTTGAACCATAATGTCGTACTTTGACAAATAGCTTTCACCAACGAGATCGGCCAACCATTGCGACGGACTGACGAGTAGCATGCGCTCGGCGGACAGCATCGTAAAAAGTCTGCGCTTATCTTTCCAGTTTCTTTCAGATTGATCCATAAAGTACGCCGTGGGGTAACCGCCCAACTGAGGACAGTCGTGACACCCGGTCTTCCAGCGCTCGCAACCTACATACTGGAAGTGTGGACAATGTCCCGTAATCGCCCAACAATCGTGCAACGTCCAAATGACCTTACAATTTTGAGTAGCAAGCCATTCAAATAACTCCGCCACATTAATGTAGTAGCCATGAATGTTATGCAAATGCACAACGTCAGGTCTGATTTCATCCAGCTTTGCCAAAAAACGTCGCGTGTCTCCATGCGAATAAAAACCGGCACGATCAGTAAACCTGGCTAAACCGCCATGAGCGTATACGCCTGCGCGCGATGCAATGCACTGCTCATGATTATTAATCGTCTCGTGTCTACGCCCCCAAAAAATAAACGAGTCTACCCCTTTCTCCTGTAAATCATGATGCAGATTGCGCATAATGGTTCCAGTCGATCCGTTGTAGAAGCTGTTTATTTGAACGTATCGCATCTTCTACACTTCTTCGAAGTAGGTATCAGGGTTCTGAGGATCAAAAGGCTCATTGGCCCACATGACGGTTACAAGATCCTTGGTATCAGAAAGGTTCTCTATACAATGCGTCGTCCCGGGCGCCATCTCGACGACCATCGGATTCTCACCGCTCACACGATATTCATCCACGGGGAATGGCTTGCCATCGGTATCGAGGCCGATGCGGCGCAGGCGAATCGACGCCTCACCAGATACCACCAGGAACCGCTCCCACTTGGAGTGGTGCCAGTGGTTGCCCTTGGTGATACCAGGCTTGGAAACATTGACGGAAACCTGACCGCGCTCAGGGGTGCGCAGGAACTCGGTGAAGGAACCACGGTCATCGCGGTTGGCCTTCAGCGGATACGCGCGGGAACCCTCGGCATAATAGCTTTCAAACGTGCTCCAGAGCTTCTTGGAGAAAGAGCCGTCCGCGAGGTCGGGCACCGAGAGTGTCTCGCGGCTGTCGCGGAAGCAGCCCAGCAGGTAGACGATCTCGCCCAGGGACTTCACGTCTGTCTCCGGGACGTAGCAGAACCCGTCGCCGTCGACGCGCTCCAAGCCCTCATAGCCGCAGCGGTGCTCCCGCCCCAGCAGGGCGCCGAGCATCTCGTCCACGAGGTCATCGATGTAAAGGAGCTCCAGTTCGACATTGCGGTCGTTCACGGTGTAGGGGCGACCGTTTGCGATGGCGTCGCAAAACGTCGCGACAGCGGAGTTGTAGCGCGGTCGGCACCACTTGCCGTACAGATTGGGAAAGCGATAAATCAACACCGAAGCACCCGTGCGCTCGGAATACTCGTGGAAGAGGCCCTCCCCTGCCAGTTTAGACTTACCGTACGCAGATCCGGCATAGCGGCCAACAAGGCTCGCTTGCGCAGAGCTGGATAGCATTACGGGACACGTATTGCCATGACCCTCCAGGGCGGCGAGGAGGTCGCTTGCGAAGCCAAAGTTGCCCGCCATGAACTCGGCGGGGTCCTGAGGCCTATTCACGCCTGCAAGGTTGAATACGAAGTCCGCCTTCGCGCACATCCCATCCAGATCCTCCGCCGTGGTCTCAATATCGCACTCCATGACCTCAAGAGGAAGAAGGGGATGGAAACGCTCTCGGCGGTCCTTTCCATCGCGAATCGCCTTGAGGGCCTCGCAAAGGTTACGACCGACGAAGCCCTTGGCACCAGTAACCAGAACGCGCATTACTGCACCGCCTCGTGCTCGCGGCCCTCGAGGGCCAGCTGCACGTACTCGGCGGTCTTGATCTTGGTGACGGTACCGGCGATATCAAGACGCTCGGTATTGTGAGAGGTATAGGCCTCGTCAGCCTGGGTCTTCACATCGCCCTCGACGAAGAAACTATCGTAGTTGAGGTCGCGCGAGTCGCAGGCGACGCGATAGTAGTTGCCCATGTCCTCGGCACGCAGGCGCTCCTCGCAAGTCATGAGCGTCTCGTAGAGCTTCTCGCCATGGCGGGTGCCGATGACCTTAGTGCCCACGTGACCGAAGACCTCCTGAACAGCCTCGGCAAGATCACCAATGGTGGAAGCGGGAGCCTTCTGCACGAAGAGATCGCCGGGGTTCGCGTTCTCAAATGCAAACTGTACAAGGTCGACAGCCTCGTCGAGGTTCATGAGGAAGCGGGTCATGTTGGGATCGGTGACCGTCAGTGGCTCGCCCTTGCGAATGCGGTCGATGAACAGTGGGATGACGGAACCACGGGAGCACATGACGTTTCCGTAGCGCGTGCAGCAAATGGTCGTGCGGCCAGCGCCGTTGCGTGCGTTGGCGTAGATAATGGATTCCATCATAGCCTTGGACTTGCCCATGGCATTGATGGGGTAGGCAGCCTTATCAGTTGAAAGGCACACGACCTTCTCAACACCCTCAGCAATGGCGGCATGCAGCACGTTATCCGTGCCGATAACGTTAGTGCGGACAGCCTCCATAGGGAAGAACTCGCAAGAGGGAACCTGCTTAAGGGCGGCAGCGTGGAAGATGTAGTTCACACCGTGCATCGCGTCGCGAACGCTCTGGGCGTTCCTCACGTCACCGATGAAGAAGCGCACCTTGGAGGCGTACTCCGGATAGCGCTCCTGCAGGTGGTGGCGCATGTCGTCCTGCTTCTTCTCGTCGCGGGAGAAGATGCGGATCTCGCCGATGTCGCTCGTCAGGAAGTGCTTGAGCACCGTGTTGCCGAAGCTGCCGGTGCCGCCGGTGATCATGAGGGTCTTGCCGCTGAATGCGCTGTCGTTCATGCGCGTGTCTCCTTGCGTCTTGCGTTTGTGAGCTGGTACCAGATGAACTTCGTGTTCGTCGTCGCGTATCTCTTGATGAGCCGTCCCGGCTCCTGGATCAGGCGGTAGAGCCACTCCAGGCTCGCATCCTGCATCCACTGCGGGGCCTCGGGCGTCACGCCGGCCAGGATGTTAAAGGCCCCGCCCACACCCACCATAAGGGAGTGGGTGCGGCCCTTCAGCTCTGCCATGAGAACCTCCTGCCGGGGAGCGCCCAGGGCCACCCAGCAGAAGTCGGCGCCCGAAGCGTCCACGCGCTCGCAGAACTCCGTCTTCTCCTCGTCTGAGAGCGGTCGGAAGACCGAGGGCTCCATGCCGGCAACCTCGAGACCAGGCCAGTCGCGCGCGAGCGCGTCGCGCAGGGCGTCGAGGTTCTCCTGCCTGTTGCCGTAAAAATAATGGCTCCACCCGCGCTCGGCCGAGATGCTGAACACCTCGCGCATGAGGTCGGGGCCCGTGACGCGCCCCATCGTGGGGACCGCCTTGGAGCCCACCACCGAGAGAGGCTTGCCGTCTGGCACGCTCATGGTGCTGCCGGCCTGCACGGCCCAGTAGGCGGGGTCGTCGTGTGCCATCACACAGGTGTGGGCGTTCGAGACGCAGACATAGCCGCCCCGCATGTCGTCCAGCCGCTCGGAGATAAGCGCCATGCAGTCGGCCATGTTCGTGGCGGTTATGGGAACGCCGATGACGTCCACCCGGGCGAGGCGCGGGTCCTGGGAGAGCGAGGCGTCCACTAGGCAGCACCGTCCCCGGAGAGCATGGCCCTGATGGTCCCGAAGATCAGCTTGAAGTCCTGTCCCAAGCTCCGGTTCTCGACATAGTGGAGGTCGAGCGCGACCATCTCGTCGAAGCCCAGATAGCTGCGGCCCATGACCTGCCAGGGACCGCCGCAGCCGGGCTTCACGGCCAGGCGTTTCATGGCGCGCTCGTCGTAGAGGGCCACCTCGCGGGGCAGCCCCGGGCGCGGGCCGATGAGGCTCATGTCGCCCAGGAAGACGTTCACGAGCTGGGGCAGCTCGTCGATGGAGTGCTTGCGAATGAAGTTCCCCACGCCGGGGATGATGCGCGGATCGTCCAAGATCTTAAACATCGGGCCGCTCGCCTCATTCTGGGCCTGCAGCTCCTTGAGCATCTGGTCCGCGTTGGGCACCATGCTGCGGAACTTGTACATCTTGAAGAAGGTGAACGTGCCGTCGCGGCGCACGCGGCCCACGCGCCATTGTGAGTACAGGGGGCCGGCACCCGGGCTCTTTGCGCAAATGACCGCGCTCAAAATGGCACCCGGAATAAGCAGCAACGCCAGGGCCCCGCCGGCGGCCACGATATCCACCGTGCGCTTGACCGTACGGTACAGCCTGCGCGAGAGCTCCGGCTTAATGCCGGAGTTGGCACCGCGCAGCATCTTGTACGCTTGTTCGTTTGTAAGGTAATCCCCGGCAGCACCCGCTGCGGCAGGGACGGAATTCGCCATGGCAGCGGCGCACGTCTCCCGTGCACCCTGCTCCATGGTCATTATCGTAGGATCCAAGAGCCCCTCTCCCCGATACTTTTTTGCTTTCGGTCGTCCGCTTGCGAGCTTGCAGCTAGGCAATCGCTTTTCTGTGATTGCGCATGACGCGCTGTTCGTTTGAAAGCACCGCAAGGCCAACGCGGGTAGTTATGCGTCGGCCGCACAGGTCGAGCTCCAAATAAGCAGTGCTCTTGCGTCTGTTGATGGTTTTAATAAGGCCTTCGTGGCCCAGCAGTGGACCTGCCGTCACTACGACCTGATCACCGTTTTTTTGGGACTCGCTCATGGGCACAACGCGGTCTCCCCTATGCGTAAAGCCTCCAATAAGCTGGACCTCTTCTTTAGCCAGAGGCACAAACTGACCGTCCTGGGAGAGCACCCGGGCAAAGTCGTCCATGCGCAGCAGATACTGTTGCACGGTGCGGGGATCTGCCGTATCGCAGATGAGATAACCGGGAAAGAGTGGCTTGGTCGTTTTGACCCATTCGCCGTGTACCTTAATCTCGGTTTGAAATTGGGGATAAAAGAGCTCCTGCATGGCGCTAACCGGCACCACACGCTCGATGCGCTCGCGCATTACGTCTTCGCGACCGTTAATGACCTGGATCACATACCACACGAGCACCACCCCCTTGCTGTCCTACGTATGGCTCACGGGGTTTGGGTATGGCTTCGCCAGGGCGCTTGTGCGCGAAGGCGCTCCATATTCAAACCCTGAGCCCAGTTAGACAAGCACGTGGCTCTGCCCCACCGTGAACGGTATGTACATAAGCAGTTGCTAGAGACGCGGACGTGTATCGCAAAATGACCGCATCCCCAGCTGGCTGCGTGCGAGCCAGTCAAGCGGGTACAAAACTAGACCGCACGCAAACAGCTGAAGGGCTGCTACGCATTGACACGCAAGTTATAAAATGCAAATTTGAATTAACTCAATGCAAATAAATAACGTCGCATGACTTCTTTATTGGAGCTCGTGGTGTTTCTGGCACCGCCGTTACGGCCGGATGCTGATCGACCCTGCGCTTTATGGCTTGCTGGAGCCACGAGCACAGTTGAACTCATGTATGTTAGGTATCCTAGCACAAGCTGTTAGTGAAACGGATTTGGGTTGCGTTGGACAACATATCGTTCATTTGACGTGCTTAAGGGGGTTGTTTTGGGATGTTGTTCACGTTGATGCAGGTTAATGGGATGCTAACGGTGATTAGGGGCGTTCCTGAAGCCCAAATGGAACGGCGATCTACACTGATAATCGCGTTTGGTTAACAAACTATGTACAGACATGGGAAATAAATTGTGCAACTTTTTGTCGGTGCGGGTATCGGTTTGTGTGCCGAGGTGTTTTGCCATAAAAAAAGCCTTCGCAATTCCGAAGGCCTTTGCATTCACGATGGTGGAGACGAGGGGAATCGAACCCCTGACCTCTTGACTGCCAGTCAAGCGCTCTCCCAGCTGAGCTACGCCCCCGTGACGAGGAGATACTATAGGGGAATGTTTGCGGGGATGCAAGAGGTTTTTGTTGAAACTTTTTCTTACGGGTTTTCCTGGGACGGGGCTGAATTGACTGATTTTGACTTCGGTAAAATCAGTCAATTAACCCACCGTCCCGATAAAACCCTGATGCGATAGACCTTACTTGTAGAGGTAAGCGATGGCGGTGCCGGTGTGGACTTGGATCTTGGCCGTTTTCCTGACGACGTTAGAGATGGCTGTGTCGGCCAGTAGACCTAACGAAGCGTGATCTAGTTCCCACTCCAAGCCATGTTCGCTTATCACCGTCCCGGGGGCAAGGGCGATGATGGAGAACGTCTTGCCCTCGTGGTCTTCGATGATCCACGATTCGCCTGCGCGAAGGATGCGGGCGACCACCTTGTCCTCGACAATCCAGACTGGGGCGTCATCGTAGCCTGCTAGCAGGCCCAGTACGGAAAGCGCCATGTCGGGGCGGCCGCCCGTAGCACAAGTCGCAACCACTTCGGCACCCGGCCAGCGACGGCGGACGGAGTCGAGCGCCAGCGCCAGATCGGTATAGTCCTTGTACGGGTCGTGGCGCTCAACTTCAAAGTCCTCAGCGGCATCAACAAGAGCGCGACCGGCTTCGCTTACCGTATCGGCGTCCCCTACATATACTTCGCAGCCCAGACCGGCGCCCAGCAGCGCGTCGAGCCCGCGGTCCACGGCGACAACGTGGTCACACTCCCCTGCTAACTTACGCAACAGATCCGCGCTCGCCACCACGGGCGAGCCGCAGACCACTAATACCTTGCAAGCCACAGCTCTCACCTATCCCTCAAATGCAAGCACGCGGGCCAGATCCAGGTCTTCATAGCTGTCGATAAAGATATCGCAGTTGGCGCGCACATCGTCGCGCTTCATACGGCCATGCGGGTCATAGATGCCCACGCGCTTAAAGCCGGCGACCCCAGAGCTCTTAAGGCCAAAGACGGCGTCCTCAAACACCCATGCGCGCTCAAACTTGTGCCCATGGCGCTCCTCCAGGCGGTGCAGCGCCAGCTCGTATACGTCGGGGAACTGCTTGGAGCGTCCCGCCTCGCCCGTAGTGGTAACAAACTCCATGTAAGCGTCGAGCCCGGCGCCCGCAAGCGCAGACGTAACCAGCTCGGCCGGCGTGGACGTGGCAACGCACATGGCAATACCGGCCTCCATCGCCTGCTCCAAAAATGCAAGCAGGCCGTCGCGCGGCGGCACCTTGGAGTACCCATCAATCAGAATATTGCTCAGCTCGCGATACAGTTCCTCGCCATTTGCACCAATGCCCCACGTGTCGTGGTAGGCCTGGCACTCGTCCTCGAGCGACAAATGCTCAAACTGGGCAAAATCGTCGACCGTCACGTCAACTCCGTGGCGATGCAATAACTCGGGCTGGGCATAGGCCCAAACGGGGGTGCTATTAACCAGTGTGCCGTCGCAATCGAAAATAAAAGCGACTTTGTGAGCGGCGGTCTGGGACATAAACATACCTTTCAATGTCAAATGGTAAACAACCTGCTAAAAACGTTTTACCAAACGTCAAACTAACAATCTTGAAACCCTAATTGGTAAAACTGTCAAGAGTTTTACCACTGCAATTCTGTCAGTGGTCTAAACATGGCGCTCGCCGATTAAACACCACCGCAAATCCACTTTTCTCCATAAAAGTAACGAACAGGTGTTATCGTATTTCGTGCCGAAAGTTCCACCGAGCACGCGAGGTGGAATGAATCATAGAACTATCGCCGTCCCTTCGATTCGTGCAGCCTTGGACCTTTCGCATCTAGTCACCAAGGCAACATGCTGCCGTGTCATGATGGGATCAAACGTGAGCGATACAAAGCTAAAGCCAACGGCCAAAAAGCCCGCTACCCGTAAAGCCGCCCCGCACGCACCGGAGCTCTCTAAGGACGATGTCTATCTGTTTGGCATCGGTACGTGGGAGCGCAGCTGGGAAAAGATGGGCGCGCACCCCGACACGCAGAACCGTACGCGCGGCTGGCGCTTTTGCGTTTGGGCGCCCGACGTAAAGAGTGTCCATGTCATTGGCGAATTTAACGACTGGGATGAGGAAGCCAACCCGCTGGTGCCCGTGCATACGAGCACCATTTGGGAAGGCTTTATTCCTGGCGCCGAGCAGGGCCAGCTCTATAAATACCTTATCGAGACCAACGAGGGCGAGAAGCTCTACAAGGCCGATCCGTACGCTTTTAAGGCCGAGTGCCCTCCGGGAACGGCAAGCGTGCTGTGGGCCCTCGACGGCTATAAGTGGAACGACGCAGCATGGCTCAAGCGCCGCGCCGGCCACAACCACATGTCGAAGCCGCTGAACATCTACGAGGTGCATATTGGCTCGTGGAAGCGCCACGGTGACGCGCCGCAGGGCGAGCCCGATGAGTACGGCAACTACCCCGGTCCCATGGATCCCTTCCCCGCGCAGCGCGGCGAGTTCTACACCTACGACGACCTGTCGGTGGAGCTCGTGGACTACGTGCGCGACATGGGCTACACGCATATCGAGGTCATGCCGCTTATGGAGCATCCCTTCGATGGCTCCTGGGGCTACCAGACGACCGGCTACTACGCCGCCACGTCGCGCTACGGCAACCCGCAGCAGCTCATGCACTTTATTGATGCGTGCCACGAGGCGGGCATTGGCGTGATCATGGACTGGGTGCCCGGCGGTTTTTGCGCCGACTCCCACGGCCTGGCCACCTTTAACGGCCACATGCTGTTTGAGCACGAGATTCACCCCAACTGGGGCACGCACAAGTTCGATTTCGCCCGCGGCGAGGTCCGCTCCTTCCTGGTCTCTAACGTGCTGTACTGGCTCGAGAACTTCCACGTGGACGGCATTCGCATGGACGGCGTGTCCAGCATGCTGTACCTCAACTTTGGCATCGACGATCCGGGCCAAAAGAAGTTCAACAAATACGGTACCGAGGAGGACCTGGACGCCAGCGCGTTTATCCGCCAGGTCAACTGCGCCGTGGAGACCCACTTCCCCGACGTGATGATGATGGCCGAGGAGTCCACCGCGTGGCCGCTCGTAACCTATCCGCCGCAGGACGGCGGCCTGGGCTTCCACTACAAGTGGGACATGGGCTGGATGAACGACACGCTGCACTACATGCAGACCGATTTTCCGTGGCGCCCCGGAAACCACGGGCTGCTCACGTTCTCCATCATGTACGCCTTTACCGAGAACTTTATCTGCCCGCTGAGCCACGACGAGGTCGTGCACGGCAAGTGCTCGCTGATCGGCCGCATGCCGGGCGACTGGTGGCGCCAGTTTGCCGGCCTGCGCACGCTGGCCTTCTACCAGATGACGCACCCCGGCGCCAAGCTCAACTTTATGGGCAACGAGATCGGCCAGTTTATTGAGTGGCGCTACTACGAGTCCATCCAGTGGTTCCTAACCGAGGAGTACGAGACTCACCGTCATCATCAGGCGTTTATTAAGGCGCTCAACCACCTGTACACCGCCGAGCCCGCCCTGTACGAGCGCGGCTACACCGACGACGGCTTTACCTGGATCGACGCGGACAACTCCAAGCAGTCCATCGTGAGCTTTGTGCGTCAGGGCGAGAACATCGACGACGATCTGGTGATCCTGATCAACTTTGACCCGGCGAGCTACGAGAGTTTCCGTGTGGGCGTGCCGCGCGAGGGTGACTGGGAGGTCATCTTCGATTCCGACCGTCCCGAGTTTGGCGGCAGCGGCTATGCCGGCGAGGAGCCCTACACTTGCTCGAGCGAGCCCTATCCCTGGAACGGGCAGATGGACTCCATCGAGATTAAGGTGCCCGGCCTGGCAGGCGTGGTGCTTAAGCGCCGCGGTCCCAGCAGCTATAAGCCGCCGGTGGTCGAGGAGCCCAAGGCTGCGCCCAAGAAGCGCACGTCCTCGGTAAAGCCCAAGCCCGCGGCCGCCAAGAAAGCTCCTGCTAAAGCCAAGGCTACGACCGCGACCAAGACTAAGGCTGCTGTCAAGCCCGCCGCCAAGACCACGGCCAAGAAGGCAACCGCCAAAAAGGCTGCTCCCAAGGCCAAGGCAGGCGCCGCTAAGGCATCTGGCAAGGATGCGTAACAAAGTCGTTACCACTGCAGTTACCCACCCCACAGGGGCGTAGGATATAAGTCATAACCGTTCCGGGAGAAACATCCCCGGGGGAAAGGAACGTATGAACAAGATCTTCGACAACAAGCAGGAGTTTACCGAGCTCTATCGCGATGCCGTCATGAGCATCAGCGGCAAGAGCGTCGAGGCCGCGAGCGACCTGGACCGCTTCAACGCCCTGGCCAAGCTCGTGGCCGAGAAGGCGCGCACCGTTGCCACCAAGAGCGACGCCCGCGTCACCGCCGAGGGCAAGAAGCGCGTGTACTACTTCTCGATTGAGTTTTTGATCGGCCGCCTGCTCGACAACTACCTGCTCAACTTTGGCGTGCGCGACATGGTCGCCGAGGCGCTCGACGACATGGGCTTCGACCTTTCCGTCATTGAGAACCAAGAGCCCGATCCGGCGCTGGGCAACGGTGGTCTGGGCCGTCTGGCCGCGTGCTTCTTGGATTCCATGGCAGCCGAGGGCATTGCCGGCTATGGCAACGGCATGCGCTACCGCTACGGCCTGTTTAAGCAGGAGATCGTCAACGGCAGCCAGGTCGAGACCACCGACGAGTGGCTCACCCACGGCTATCCCTGGGAGGTCCGTCGTCAGGATAAGGCCGTGACCATCAAGTTTGGTGGCCGCGTTGAGGGCTTTGAGGAGGACGGCCGCACGTTCTACCGCACGGTGGACACGCAGGACATCCTGGCCGTTCCGTATGACATCCCCGTGGTGGGCTATGCCGGCGAGACCGTCAACAAGCTGCGCGTCTGGGCCGCCGAGCCGGTCGAGGAGCACTTCGATCTTGAGGCCTTCAACCGCGGCGACTATGCCCTGGCCGATGCCGAGCGTGCCGAGGCCGAGGCCATCAGCGCCATCCTCTACCCCAACGACGCCGGCGAGCACGGCCGTCTGCTGCGCCTGAAGCAGGAGTACCTGTTTGTTTCGGCCGGCATCTACAGCCTGCTCGACACCTTTGAGAAGGAGCACGGCGCGAACTGGGAGCTATTGCCGCAGTTTGTTGCCATCCATACCAACGACACGCACCCCGCCATGTGCGGCCCCGAGCTCATGCGCATCCTCATCGACGAGAAGAAGCTCGAGTGGGATGACGCTTGGAACATCGTGACGCAGGTCGTGAGCTACACCAACCACACCATCCTGCCCGAGGCTCTGGAGAAGTGGCCCATCGGCACGTTCTCCAAGCTCCTCCCCCGCGTGTACCAGATCATCGACGAGATCAGCCGTCGTTGGCACGAGTCGTTCGACACCACGAAGGAGGGCTGGCAGGAGCGTCTGCGCCAGACCGCCATTCTGTGGGACGGCGAGATTCGCATGGCCAACCTGTCCGTGATCTGCAGCCATAGCGTCAACGGCGTGGCCAAGATCCACTCCGACATCATCAAGAACATCGTGCTCAAGGACTTCTATGCCCTGACGCCCGAGAAGTTCAACAACAAGACCAACGGCATCTCGCACCGTCGCTTCTTTGCCGAGGCCAACCCCACCTACGCCAAGCTCGTGACCGAAGCCATTGGCGATGGCTGGCTGAAGGACGCCTTTGAGCTGGAGAAACTCAAGGAGTTTAAGGACGACACCGAGTTCTTGAAGGCCGTGGGTGCCTCCAAGCGCGCCAACAAGGAGCGTCTGGCCGCCTATGTTAAGGCCGAGACCGGTCTGGTTATTGACCCCAACACCGTCTTTGATGTTCAGGTTAAGCGCTTCCATGCCTACAAGCGCCAGCTCATGAACATCATGAAGGTGATGGACATCTACAACCGTCGCATCGCCGACCCCAACTTCCACGTGACGCCGACGACCTTCATCTTTAGCGGCAAGGCTGCCTCGAGCTACACCTTTGCCAAGGAGACCATCCGCCTCATTAACTCCGTGGCTGACGTCATCAACAACGACCCGCGCGTCAACGAGGTCATGAAGGTCTGCTTTATCCCCAACTTCCGCGTGAGCAACGCCCAGCTCATCTACCCCGCCGCCGAGATCTCGGAGCAGATTTCCACGGCCGGCAAGGAGGCCTCGGGCACGTCCAACATGAAGCTCATGATGAACGGCGCCATTACGCTGGGCACCCTCGACGGCGCCAACATCGAGATCGCCGACCTGGCCGGTCGCGAGAATGAGGCCATCTTTGGCCTGACCGCACCCGAGGTCGAGCAGCTCTGGGCATCCAACAGCTACTTTGCGTGGGACACCCTCAACGGCGACCGCGAGCGTCTGGGCCGCGTGATGGACGAGCTCAAGGACAACACCTTTGCGGGTCTTTCGGGCAACTTCGAGAGCATCTACAACGAGCTCATGAACAACAACGACCCCGACCTGGTCATGGCGGACTTCCGCAGCTACGTGGATGCATGGGAGAAGCTCACCGGCAGCTACGGCGACCAGGAGACCTGGAACCGCAAGGCCCTGCTCAACACCGCCTCCTCGGGTTGGTTCTCGAGCGACCGCACCATTCGCGAGTACCGCGACGAGATCTGGCACGCATAAAGCGCGCGAGCTCCCTTTGCAGCACGGCATTATTCGACGGGCGCGACCGAGCGCCGCGCCCGTCGCTAATGGGTTTAGGAACATCGATGACAGAAGGAGAGATCGATGAGTAAGAAAGAATGCATCGCGATGCTCCTCGCAGGAGGACAGGGCAGCCGATTGGGGGCGCTCACCCAAAAGATCGCTAAGCCGGCGGTTAGCTTTGGTGGCAAGTTCCGCATTATCGACTTTTCGCTCTCCAACTGCTCCAACTCGGGCATCGACACGGTGGGCGTTCTGACGCAGTATCGCCCCTACCTGCTGCATGCCTACGTGGGTTCCGGCGAGGCGTGGGATCTGGACAGCCGCGACGGCGGCGTGTCGATCCTGCCGCCGTACGAGACGCAGACCGGCGGCGCCTGGTATGCGGGCACGGCCGACGCCATTACGCAGAACCTCGACTACATCAAGGCCAACGACCCCAAGTACGTCCTGATTCTTTCGGGCGATCACCTGTATCGCATGGACTACCGCAAGATGCTCAAGACGCACATTGAGAACAACGCCGACCTCACGGTGAGCGTTATGCCCGTGCCGTGGGAGGAGGCCAGCCGCTTTGGCATCCTGACCACCGACCCCGAGGACGGCCGCATCACCAAGTTCACCGAGAAGCCCGAGAAGCCCGATTCGAACCTCGCGTCCATGGGCATCTACATCTTCTCGGCCGACGTGCTGATCGCTGCGCTCGAGGAGGACGCTCTGGACCAGCGCTCGAGCCACGACTTTGGCAAGGACATCATCCCCAAGCTGCTCGGCGAGAATAAGCGCCTGTACAGCTACGAGTTTCACGGCTTTTGGAAGGATGTTGGCACCATCGCCAGCTTCCACGAGACCTCGATGGACCTGCTGGGCAACAACCCCGAGTTCGATCTGTTTGACAAGAACTTCCCCATCATGTCCAACATCACCACGCGTCCGCCGCACTACATTGGCCCGGACGGCCGCCTGGACGACTGCCTGGTCTCCAACGGCTGCAAGATCTACGGCACCGCTCGCCACTCGATCCTTTCGACCGATGTCATCATCGAGGAGCGCGCCGTGGTCGAGGACTCCGTGCTGCTGCCGGGTGCGCACGTTAAGAGCGGCGCGCACATCTGCCGCGCTATTTTGGGCGAGAACTCCACGGTCGAAGAGGGCGTGAAGCTCGGCTCTGTCGATACCACCAAGGATACGGCCGTCGTTGGAAATGACGTCGTTATCGGGAAGGGGGAATGATCCGATGATCAATCGCAAGGCCATCGGTTATATCACCGCTAACTACTCTTCGACCTACGGCAGCGTGCTGCTCAAGGACCGCCCCATCGCGTCCGTTCCGTTTTTGGGCCGCTACCGCCTGATCGACTTTCCGCTGTCCAATATGATGAATGCCGGCATTAAGACCGTCGGCGTCGTCATGCCGGGCAACTACCGCTCGCTGATCGACCACGTGGGTTCGGGCAAGGACTGGGGCTTGGACCGCAAGAAAGGCGGCCTGTTCATGGTGCCCGGCAACGCGTATGGCACCACCAAGGGCGGCATGCGCTTCCTGCTGCGCGACATCATCTCCAACAAGACGCTGTTCCAGCGCTCGGACAAGCCCTATGTTGTGATGATGGGCACCAACATCATCTTTAACATGGACCTCAACACCATCATCGAGGCGCACGAGAACTCCGGTGCCCAGATGACCGTTGTGTACTGCAAGGCCACGCGCAACGTTGATGACGAGACCAAGCTCGAGATTAACGAAAACGGCCGCCTGACGGGCGTGAGCGCCGGCGTCGTGTACGGCGACAACGCGTCTATGGACTGCTGCATCGTCAACCGCGAGACGCTGCTCGAGATTATCGACCACTACCAGGCCGCCGACTATCTGGACCTGCTCGAGGCACTCCAGGGCGACTTTGGCAACATCGACGTGTGCAGCTACGAGTACAAGGGCGAGGTCGTGGGCGTGTTTAGCGAGAAGTCGCTGTATCGCCGCAGCATGGACCTGCTCGACCAGACCGTGGCCGATCAGCTCTTCGATCCCGAGCGCCCGATCCTGACCAAGGCTCACGACGTGCCGCCTTCGCGTTATGCGACCGGCAGTCACGCGTGCAACTCGATCATCTCGGCCGGCTGCATCATCAAGGGCACCGTGCGCAACTCGATCCTGTCTCGCGGCGTCGTGGTCGAGGAGGGCGCATCGGTCACCAACTCGATCATCAACCAGAGCTGCATCATCAAGAGCGGCGCCCGCGTCGAGAATGCCATTCTGGACAAGAACAACGTGGTTCCCACCAACACCGAGCTTCGCGGCACGCCCGAGAACATCCTGGTGCTGGGCAAGGCTCCGTTAACTTCCGACACCACCATCGTACGTTAACGTTGGCACCGCAACATCGCTCGTAACATGTAGAATAGCCGCCCGGTTAGCGCCAGGCGGCTATTCTCGAATTGCAACATAGGAGACAATATGGCATATTCCAGCAAAAAGATGCAGATCGTGTTTGCCTCGGCCGAGTGCGCACCGTTTGTTAAGACCGGTGGCCTGGGCGACGTGGCGGGCTCGCTGCCCGCGGCGCTCGTGCGCGCCGGCGCCGAGGTTATCGTGATGGTGCCCAAGTACGCCACCATCAAGGACGAGTACAAGGCGCAGATGGAGCACTTCTCCGACTTTTACGTAAGCCTGGGCTGGCGCAATGAGTACTGCGGACTCGAGAAGCTCGAGCACGACGGCGTCACCTATATGTTCATCGACAACGAGCGCTACTTTGCGCGCGACTATCCGTACGGCTTCTTTGACGACGGCGAGCGCTTTGCGTTCTTCTCCAAGGCCATCACCGAGAGCCTGCAGCACCTGCCGGTCGGCTTTGAGTGCGACATCCTGCACTGCAACGACTGGCAGACGGCACTGGCGCCCGTGTTTTTGCGCGAGTTCTACCAGGGCTTGCCGCTGTACGACCGCGTCAAGACCGTGTTCTCGATCCACAACGTGGCGTTCCAGGGCCAGTTTAGCGACACCGTGATGGAGGACATCCTGGGTGTGGCGCATATTCCCGCCGCCGCCTCGCAGCTGCGTTGCGACGCCTGCAGCGTCAACTACATGCTGGGCGCGCTGCGCTATGCCGACGCCATTACCACGGTGAGCCCCACCTATGCGGCCGAGATCCAGACGCCCGAGTTTGGCGAGGGCCTGGACGGTGTGCTGCGCGAGCGCTCCTACGCGCTGCAGGGCATCCTGAATGGCATTGATGTGGCGGGCTTTGACCCGGCGACTGACAAGCGCATTGCCGCCAACTACACCGTGGAGGACCGCACCGGCAAGGCCGTGTGCAAGGCCAAGCTGCAGGAAGAGCTGGGGCTCGAGGTGCGCGACGACCGCCCGCTCATGGTGATGGTCACGCGCCTGACGCGCCAAAAGGGCATGGACCTGGTCATGTACGCGCTCGACCGCATTCTGGCCGGCGGCGTTCAGGTGGCCGTGCTGGGCACTGGCGACCGCGACTACGAGGACGGCCTGCGCTACTTCCAGCACAAGTACCCCGGCACCATGGCCGCGCGTATCGAGTTTGATCCGGCGCTGTCGCAGCGCATGTACGCCGCCGCCGACATGTTCCTGATGCCTTCGAAGTTTGAGCCCTGTGGCCTGTCGCAGATTATCGCCATGCGCTATGGCACCCTGCCCATCGTGCGCGAGACCGGCGGCCTGAAGGACACCGTGCAGCCGTACAACGAGTTTACCGGCGAGGGCACGGGCTTCTCGTTTAGCAACTTTAACGGAGATGAGATGGGCGACGCGGTCTTCCGCGCAGCGCGCCTGTTCTGGGATAACCGCGACGCTTGGAACCAGCTGATCACGCAGGCCATGAGCCAGGACTTTAGCTGGACGCGCTCGGCCGACAAGTATCTGGACCTGTACTTCTTTATGCATCCGGAGATTGAGAGGCCGGCGGCTGTTGTGGAGGCTGCGGCTGAGCCCGAGGTTGTGGCCGAGCCCGAGGTTGTGGCCGAGCCCGAGCCCAAGGCCGAGGTCAAGCCGGTTGAAGCTGAGCCCGCAAAGGCCGAGCCTGAGGTGAAGGCTGAGGTTGCTTCTGAGGCAGAGGCCGAGGTCAAGCCCGCTGCAAAGCCCGCAGCTAAGAAGACCACGACCCGTAAGACGACCGCCAAGAAGGCTACGACGACCAAGGCTGCTGCGTCTAAAACGACGGCTGCCAAGGGAACGACCACGCGCAAGCGCACGACCGCCGCTGCCAAGAAGGCCGCCGAGGCCGAGGCTGCTCCCGAGGTAAAGGCCGAGACTCCCGCCGTTGAGGCCAAACCGGCCGCCAAGGCTCCGGCTAAGACCGCTGCCAAGAAGACGATCACGACCGCCAAGAAGGCAACAGCTGCCAAGACCACCACGCGCAAGCGCAGCACGACGACGACCAAAAAGACCACGACTAAGGCCGCAGCTACCAAGGCAGAGGCTAAGCCCGCCGCCGTCAAAGAGGAGCCCAAGCCCGAGGTAAAGCCCGAGCCGACACCGAAGGCCGCCGAGGTCAAGGCTAAGACCAAGGCTGCCCCGAAGGCAGAGGCTAAGCCCGAGCCTGCCAAGGAGACCCCGGTCTCCCCCGCCGCTCCGGCAGAGGAAAAGGCCCCGTCCAAGAAGACGTCCGTCCGCAAGGCCACGGCTGCCCGAAAGCGCCGCTAGCCCACAGACGATCCAAAACCTCATCAAACCCTAAGCAAGGGGCGCTCCAACCGGGCGCCCCTTCTCTGTAGAAAGTGGTAAAACGATTTTCTAGGACAACCGTTCGCCGATGATAAACGGATGTTGTTTATACACCCTGTGTACAACAGATATACTTACATCCTGTGCGTAAAGCCCATGGCCCGCAGGCCGTGATTCTATTGAACTGGACCGTACTATGAGATTGATACACAACAGCCGTCTGCCGCAGTTTCGCACTCCGTTTGGCGCTGTGACCACTGGAACTTCCGTTTCGCTGTCGGTAATTTTGGAGGATGCCGACCCCAACCAGGCAACGCTCACCCTGCGCACCTGGGTCGATGAAATCGGTGAGTCTCGGTATCCCATGACGCACGAGGGCGACGGCATATTTACCGTAGAGCTTGAGTGCACCGAGCCCTGTCTTATCTGGTACAGCTTTATCTGCAATATCGAGGGCCAGCCCGAGGTCCGTTTGGGCGCACCGCAGGGTCGCACCGGTGGCGAGGGCGTAACCTACGACTACGCCGAGGTCCCGTCGTTCCAGATTACCGTCTACAAGCACCGCGAAGTTCGTCCCGAGTGGTACGAGCGTGGCATGGTTTACCAGATCTTCCCCGACCGCTATGCACGCGACGAAAACTGGCGCGAGCGCACGCTGACCGAAGTCGAAAAGCCTCGCAACGGAATCCAGCGCCGCATGGTCGAGGACTGGAACGAACCGCCCGAGTACGAGCGTGCCGAAGACGGCTCCATCAAGACCTGGGATTTTTACGGCGGCTCGCTCAAGGGTATCCAAAATGACCTGGCCCGCATTGCCGAGCTGGGCTTTACGGCCATCTACCTCAACCCCATCTTTGAGGCCGCGAGCAACCACCGCTACGACACGGCCGATTACACCAAGATCGACCCGATCCTGGGCACCGAGCAGGACTTTACGGAGCTGTGCGAGGCGGCCGAAAAGCTCGGCATTTCCATCATTCTGGACGGTGTGTTCAACCACACGGGCGATGATTCGATCTACTTTAACCGCTACGGCAACTATCCCGGCGTCGGTGCGTGGCAGAGCGAGGACTCGCCGTGGCGCGATGCGTTTTACTTCCACGAGGACGGTTCGTACGACTGCTGGTGGGGCGTGGGCAACATGCCCGCCATCAACGAGAGTTCCGAGCTTGTCCGTGAAAAGCTTCTGGGCAAGGACGGCGTCATTCGTAAGTGGCTGCGCGCTGGCGCCCATGGCTGGCGTCTGGACGTGGCCGACGAGCTTTCCGACGACTTCCTGGCCGAGATCAAAAAGGCCGTGCTCGCCGAGAAGCCCGACGCGCTGCTACTCGGCGAGGTCTGGGAAGACGCCTCCAACAAGATCAGCTATGGCCATTTGCGTCGTTACCTGCAAGGATCCGAGCTTGACTCGGCTATGGATTATCCCTTCCGCGACATGGTCATCGGCTTTTTGATGGGCTACAAGAACGCCTACCAGGCAGCCGAGGATATCGAAACCCTGCGCGAGAATTATCCGCGCGAGGCCCTGTCCTGCGCGCTCAACCTGCTGTCGAGCCACGACCGTCCACGTATCATCTCGGTGCTCGGCGGCGGCCCCGACGAGTCGCAGCTACCCGAGTGCGAGCGCAGCAAGTGGCGCCTAGACGAGAACTCGATGGGCCTAGCCAAGAGCCGTTTTTGGCTTGCAACGCTCATGCAGATGACGTTCCCCGGCGTGCCTTCGATTTACTATGGCGACGAGTACGGCCTTGAGGGCCTGACCGACCCGGGCAATCGCCGCACGCTGCCCATGAAGGAAGACCTGCACGACTTCGATACACTCGCTATCTTTAAAAACGCCTCGGCCGTACGCCGCGCCCTGCCGTTTATGGTTGACGGCGAGATCAAGGCCTTCGCGCTCAACGACGAGGTGCTCGCCTATACGCGCACCGGTAAAGACGGTGAGGCCGCAACGGTTATCATCAACCGCAGCCTGCGCAATTCGCACCGTGTGACAATTCCGGCGCTCGGCGAATGCGCAAGCGACGTGATCAGCGGCCACGAGTGCGAAATCCACAACGGTACCGTCACACTCGATCTGTATCCGCTGGGGTCGTCGATCATCTATCACCACGCCGAGCAACGTCTACAAGAGCCGCTTGATCACGGCGCGGGTGTCGTGTGCCATATCACCTCGGTGCCCACCGACGATGGCAAGCCCGGTACGATCGGCGCTCCCACGCGTCGCTTTATCGACCATCTGGCCGCAATGGGCATGCGCTACTGGCAGGTCCTGCCTGTCAACCCGACGGATTTCTTCCGATCCCCTTACGCCGGTCCCTCGGCCTTTGCGGGCAATATCGATCTGCTGCCCGAAAGCCACGAGGAGCTGGCCGCCGAATTTGTTACCTGGAAGGCTCGCGGCGGTGAGGATGCCGACCCGCTGTACACGGCGTTTAAACATCGCAACGCCGACTGGCTCGAGAAGTACTGCGTTTACATGGCCGTTAAGAAGTACTTTGAGGGCGAGTCGCGCCACGATTGGCCGGCAGATGTCGCGCGCTACAACGAGCATCTGATCGACGACAAGCGTTTCCACGACGAGGCCGAGCTGCAGGCGTACATGCAGTACCGCTTTGACCTGGCCTGGTGCGAGCTTATGAACTATGCGCACAAGAAGGGTATCGAGGTCATCGGCGACATTCCTATGTATGTCTCGGACGATTCGGCCGATGCGTGGAGCGAGCCCGAGAACTTCTGGCTGTCCGATACCGGCAAGGCGATTGAGATTTCCGGTGCGCCGCCCGACAACTTTGCACCCGAGGGCCAGGTGTGGGGCAACCCGACGTTCCAATGGGACCACATGAAGCAGAACGGCTATAACTGGTGGATGGATCGCCTGCGTCGCGCGTTCTCGCTCTACGACCGCGTGCGTCTGGATCACTTCCTGGGATTCCACAGCTACTTTAGCATTCCTGCGGGCAAGGCCTGCGCCGACGGTCGCTGGCTGGCGGGACCGGGCAAAGACCTGTTCCAGACCGCCTACGACGAGCTGGGTCCGCTCAACTTTATCGCTGAGGACTTGGGCTATCTGACGCCTGGCGTTCGCGCCATGGCTTTGACCTGCGGCTTCCCCGGCATGGATGTGCTGGAGTTTAGCGACTACGACGTCCGTTGCGGCGTGCACCCCACGCCTGGCAAGATCCTGTACACCTCGACGCACGATACGTCGACGTTGGCCGGATGGTGCACGCGTTCCTTTGCGGGCGGCGATGGACCGAGCGGTGTTGAGGTGGCGGCCAAGCTGATGGGCGACGCGCTGGCAAGCGACGCTCCCCTCGTGATGATGCCGCTGCAGGATGTCCTGGGACTGGGCGACGATGCGCGCATGAACGTTCCGGGCGTGGCCACGGGCAACTGGACCTGGCAGGCTGAAGAGGCCGACGTTGCGGCCGCCGAGAACAAAACTGCGCAGCTCCTGCGCGACACCCATAGATTCTGGGGCGAGGCGTGATAAAACGCCCGATATAGGGTACAGTACAGACGTTTGAATTTTTGCGGGCAGAGTAATCTGCCCGCTTTGTGCTGAAAAGGAAGTATTATGGCGCGCTACGATTACAAGTGCTCGAGCTGCGGCAACGTGTTTGAGGTTGAGCATCCCATGTCCGAGACTCCCGAGGTCGTTTGCCCGAGCTGCGGCGCCCCGGCGGCCAAGACGTTCTCGGCCAACGGCATTAAATTTGAGGGCAGCGGTTTCTACAACACCGACCAGCGAAGCGGCGGCTCAAGCACCAGCGCCACCAGCGGCTGCTGCGCCAATTGCCCGCACAACCACTAACAGCCGAGCAACCAACCACACGCCAACATAAACACAAACGAGGGCGGCCTGCGACTACACCAGTCGCAGGCCGCCCTTTTTCGTAATGTCAACGCCTTTGCGCCAATACGGTCTGGGTAGCTAAAATAGCCCCGTCCCAAATTAGCTACTTTGGCGGACCAGGCGGGCGCAGAAGTGGCCGTCGTAGGAGTCGGCGTTTACCGGCACGCTTTGGAAGAGGCCTCGATCGTTTTGGCGTACAGAAACGAGCTTCTTGGCCTGCTCGAAATCGGGCAGTTGCAGAATCTGTGCCCCGGAAAGCGGTGCCATGGTAAAGCCGGCACCCTTGGGAGAAGCAAGGAACGCGTCCACGACCTGCGTGTTCTCCTCGTCGAAGACCGAGCACGTCGCATAGATGAGTTCACCGCCGGCAGCCACGCGCACGGCTGCTTCCTTGAGCATTGCCAGCTGCAGCTTGGGCAACTCGGTCGTAACGTCATTCTCAGTTAGGCGCCATGGGATCTCGGGATGACGGCGCATGGTGCCGGTGCCCGAGCACGGTGCATCGATAAAGACCGTGTCGAACTTTACCGGCTCGCCAAGCATGGCATCAAACGATGTGAGCACCTCATCAAGCTCGCAAGCATCGCCCGAAACCGTACGAACGCCCTGAATACCGGCCTTATGCAGGCGAGCGAGATTCAGATCGCACTTGCGATCATGCAGATCGAGCGCCGTATGCTGACGCTCATAGCCCGCACGCTTGGCCTGGCACATCATCACATAGGTCTTGGTGCCACGGCCGGCGCCAATCTCAAGGCAACGCCCAGGACGGGTCGCCGCGGTCGCGATAAGCTGGGCATTGAGATCCGAGGCCACGGCCGCAGCGCGCTCAAACACGCCCGACGCAACCGTGACCTGCGCATCGACCGGAGCATGGCAGCCCGGGAAGACAGGCGCAACGAGCTGCGAGATATACGGATCGGGCTTAGTCGCAAACGCATTCTCGTGCAGGGCCAGCGGCGCGGGGGCCAGATTGCCGGCAAAGTTAAGCGCACCCTCTGGCGTGTCAAACGACGCCATAATGCGAGCGCACAGCCAACGCGGCAGACCCATCAGGCGCGACAGACGGACCAAGCGACGCTCAGACTCATCCACATCGGACGCAGTAGCAAAGTCCTCAACATTGTCCGCAACCTTGTGCAGCACGGCATTGGCCAAGCCAGCGGCGGACTTAGCACCGCAGCGAACCAGCTCAACACCCTGACTTACGGCAACGCGGCCAGGCGTATGCAGATAGAGCATCTCGAAGACCGAGATACGAAGCGCCATGCGAACACGCGGTGCAACCTTTTTGGGCTTATCGAGAAACTGGTCGAGCAGCTCATCCAAAATGCCCTGCGTGGCAGCAACGCCCAGCGCCAAGCGGGCAGCAAAAGCGGAATCGCGCTGGTCAATAGCCTTGGCCGATGCGCGAGAGGACAGCACGTCACGCGCATACATGCCGCGGCGGTCAGCTTCCATTAGCACATCGAGTGAAAGCTTGCGCGCAGGAGACAGCTTGCTCACGACAAAACACCCCAGATAAGATCGGCACCCTGCAGGCCAGCAGCCCAAGCAGAAGCGGCCATAGCACGCTTGCCATCGGGCTTAACTTCGAGCAACTCAACCGTGCCATCGGAAAGACCAAGGTAAACACGCTTGTTCTTAACGTCAACGGCGCCCTCTCCAAGCGACACATCAGCCGGCGCAGCATCGAGCACGCGCACGGTCTTACCGGCAATCACGCAACGAGCAGGCGCGGTATCGGACGAAGCCAGCACATGGCGCACGCAATCAAGCGCCGCCATGTGCGGATCCAGGCGCATCTCCTGCTTAGAAATCTTGGCAGCATGAGTGACGAGCGCCTCATCCTGCTCAGTCCAAACAGCCGAACCATCGGCAAGCGAGGGAAGCGTATCGGCAAGCAACTTGCCGCCAAGCTCAGCAAGCTCCATGGTCAAAGCCTCGGCATGCTTACCGGCGACTGACGTAGACGCCTGGGCGCAATAAGCGCCGGTATCCACGCCATGCCCAATGCGCATGATAGAAACGCCAGCAATCTCATCACCAGCGAGAATCGCACGCTGAATAGGAGCAGCCCCACGCCAACGAGGCAGCAGGGACGCATGAACATTCACAATACCGAGCGGCGCCATATGCAGCACCTCATCGGGCAAAATGCAGCCATAGGCAGCCACACAGAAAATGTCAGCCTGGGCAGCCCGGAGCGCCTCAACAACCTCAGGCGTCATACGATTAGCTTCAACAACAGGCAACCCCAGCTCAAGCGAGCAAGCCTTAACAGGAGACGGCTCCAGCTTCTTACCACGCCCACGAACAGCATCAGGACGAGTAACAACAAGTGCAATCTCATTCCCAGCCTCAACAAGCGAAGTCAAAGAAGGCACAGCAAAATCAGGCGTACCCATAAACACAATACGCATATAAGTTTGTCTCCTCTCAATAACGAGCCGAGACGGCTACAAAAAAGCGTTCCAGGTCGCAAGCGCACCCAGCCGCAAGAACAGTTCAACAAAGACAAATATACCCAAAAACAAAGAAAGAGCCGCATAAAAGCAGCCCTCCCAACAAAGCACCTATCAGCGAAGACGCCCTTCCCTGGCCCGACGGCACCCGGGCGAGTCAAGCAGCGTCAACGTAGTCCCCGGGGCGCCCGCCTATATCGTCCCGCGCGCAGTTTCGCAGCGCAGCGAGAATGTGTGAGCACGGGATGATATAGGCGGG
>NZ_QROM01000005.1:0-110848 GCF_003474365.1 Collinsella sp. AF38-3AC | reverse complement strand
GCCCCGGGGGCGGACAAACCTACTCAGTCTCGCCCGGTCGAGCGCCGCGGGCCAGGGCGTCCTGGTACTCCTTGACAGCCTTGAGTCTCTGCATGGGCTTAAGACGCTCGAACATGGTGTTGCCGTGCAGGTGATCGATCTCGTGCTGTAGGCACACGCAGAACAAATCGCCCGAAGCCTCGTAGCGAATCAGGTTGGCGTCCAGATCGTACGCCTCGACGACGACATGGTCGGGACGCTCGATCTCGCAGTTAATGCCCGGAATGGACAGGCAACCCTCACTAAAGGGCACCAGATGGTCACTCTGCTCAACAATGACGGGATTGATAAGCACGTACGGGTCGTAGTCGTTCTTGTCGGTGTAGTCGCAGTCGATGGTGACGAGCTGAATAAGCTCGCCGATCTGCGGGGCAGCCAGGCCGCAGCCGGCGTTCTCGAACATCATTTTCTTCATCTTCTCGGCAAGCGCCTCGATCGCCGGGGTGATCTCCTCGATGACGGCGCACTCCTGGCGCAGACGAGGGTCGGGCGACAGTACGATTCCGTTGGCTTCCATGGCCATCCTTTCGGGTTGTTACATCAAATCATAGGCATCGACGTCAACGCTCACGCTCACGCCGCGCACAGAGCCCACCTTTTTGAGGCAGGCGTCGATATCGTCAGAGACATGGTACCCCACGGGCGATTTCACAAGCAGGTGGAAGCGATAACGGTCCTTGGCTCTTTCGATTACACACGAAGCCGGGCCCAGCACCTGCGGCACGGCACTCCCCGCCCGCAAAAAATCGGGCGCGGCGGCATGCCAGCGACGCTTGAGGAGCTTCGCGATGCGCCCAATATAATCCCGTGCATCATCTGCATTCGCCGACCACACCAAAATGTTGACTAGTCGAACAAACGGCGGATACAGCGCGTCGCGGCGCTGGTCCAGGTCGTGGTCGGTAAAGATCGAACGGTCATGCTCGGCAACGGCGCGAATGACCGGGTCCTCGGGCAGATAGGTCTGGATGATGACCTCGCCGGGGCGATCGCCGCGGCCGGCGCGCCCCGCCACCTGCTCCAGCAAATCGTAGGCACGCTCCCCCGCGCGAAAATCGGGCAGCTTGAGCGCAAAGTCGGCATTGACCACGCCCACGAGCGTGACCTCGGGAAAGTCGAGCCCCTTGGCAATCATCTGGGTGCCCAGCAGCACCGCGCAATCGGCGGCATCGAACTGCTCGAGCAGCTTTTTGTGCGCGTCCTTGCCACGCGTGGAGTCGGCGTCCATGCGAATGATGGCGACGTCCTCGGGAAGCATCTGGTGCAGTGCGTCCTCGATCTGCTGCGTGCCCAGGCCCATTTTTGCCAGGTAGCGGCTACCGCATTTGGGGCAACGGCTCGTGGGCGCCGGATACGGCTGCACGCGCCAGGACGATCCGCAGGTGTGGCATTGCAGCGTGTGCGTGCGCTCGTGATACGTGAGTGCGGTGGAGCAGTGATTGCAGGTGGGGACGCAGCCGCACTCACGGCACATCAAAAACGGCGCAAAACCGCGGCGGTTGTGCAGCAACACGGCCTTTTCGCGACGCTTGACCACACGCTCCAAGCCCTCCATGAGCGGCTTTGAGAACATGGAGCGGCTGCCGTGCGAAAACTCGCGGCGCAGGTCGGCAATACGGACCGTAGGCAGCACGGCTTGTCCCGGGCGCTCGGGCATCTCGACGCGCGTCCAGGTGGCAGCGTTATACGTGCCGCGGCGGCAGCGGTCGAGGGCCTCGGCAGAAGGCGTGGCCGAGCCCAGCACGAGTGGGCAACGATAGCGCCGCGCCATCTCGGCCGCCACCTCGCGCGCGTGGTAACGCGGGCTGGAGCCTTGCTTGTAACTGGTCTCGTGCTCCTCGTCGATGATGATGAGGCCCAGGTCGTTAAACGGGCAAAAGAGCGCCGAACGTGCACCGACGACCACGCGCGCGGCACCGCTGGCGACCATATCCCACTGGTCCAGGCGCTCACCGGCCGAAAGGCGCGAATGGAACACGGCGACCGTCTCGCCAAAGCGCGAGCGGAAGCGGCCGACGGTCTGGGCCGTCAGTGAGATCTCGGGCACCAGCACGCAGGCCGAACGGCCGGCCGCCAGCACGCGCTCAATCGCCGAAAGATAAACCTCGGTTTTGCCAGAGCCGGTGACGCCGTCGACCAGCACCACGTCGCCATGAGCGTCCAGACGGGCGCGCTCAATCTGCGCGAGTGCCTGTTGCTGTCCGTTGGTAAGGGAGACTGGCGCCTTGCCGCTTGCCGAGGACAGCGTGGTCTGCTCGCTGCAGCCACGCCACGCACGGCGCTCCTCCACCACCACGACGCCGCGCTTTTCGAGCGCCTTGATGGTCGCCGACATGCTGTTATAGAGAAGGTTGAGGTCTCGGGTCGTGACCGGCCCGCACTGGAGCGCCTCGATAAGCTGACGCTGGCGGACCGCGGTCTTGGTCGGCGTATAGTCGAATCCCTCGGGCGTGAGCATGACCCAGCGATTTTGGATGGGTTTGACGGCGGGGCGCTCGACAGTCCACACGCCGTCGTCGCCCTTGACCACACGCGGGCTGCCGCCCGGAGGCAAAAACAGACGCAGACACTCGGAAAGCGTTGCGACGTACTCGCGGCTCATCCAGCGTGCGATACGGGCAGCCTCGGCGGTAAAGAGCGGTTTGCTGAGGATGGCCTCGATGGCTTTAATGTGCGCGGGGTCGAAGGCGTTGTTGCCCTGCAGGTCGCCCAGCTCAGGCGCAATGTCGACGATATAGCCCGCGGCGGCACGGTTACCAAAGTGGACCAGGACCGTGGACCCGATCTGTGCCTCGTTAGCAAGGGTTTGCGGGATGCCGTAGGCGAATGGCTCGGACAGCGCACGCGTCGGGATGTCGAGGACCACGCTCGCGTAGGCGGCGATGAGGTCAGGTGTATGCTCGGGCTTGGCCGGTGCAGCGGCAGGCACGGGCGCCGCTGGAACCTCCTCCGGTTCCGGCGAACCAAACAGCGACAGTTGTTGAGCCATACACCACCTCTAACGAACGGACCTGAAAGGGCTGGGACAAAATAATCAGTAGTGTTTGTCCCATGGCCGATACGAGTGTCGAGCGTGTTGCGTCGCTCGAACATGGGACAAACACTACTGATTATTTTGTCCCAGCAACACGCTCATCGGTACAGAAACAAGAGCCCCGCTCGGGTGAACGGGGCTCGGATACATACGTGTGCGCAGCGATTACAGTGCCATCGTGCGGGCGCGGTCGATGCGCGCCAGGCAGTCGTCGCGGCCGACGAGCGCCATGGTCTCGCCCAGCGGAGGGCTCACCATGTTGCCGCAAACGGCGACGCGCACGGTCTGGAACACCACGCGCTTCTTGAGGTCCATCTGCTCGGGCAGCGGCTCAAGCGCGGCGTCGATAGCCTCGGCGGTCCAGTCGGTCAGGCCCTCGAGCGCGGCCTTGGCGGCATCCAGAATGGCACCCATGCCCTCCTTGGCCAGGCCCTTGTTGACGGACTTCTCGTCATACTCGAGCGTCTCGGCCGTAGCGAAGATGGGAGCGGCGACGGTCACGGTGTCGGCCGGCATCTTGGTACGCGGCTTGACGATGGCAGCGAGCGCGTCGATCCAATCCTCACCGTACTCGACATTACCCTTGATGAGACCCGCCTCGTGCAGCTCGGGGACCATAATCTCGTCGGCAAACTGAGCATCGGACATGCCGTTGATGTACTCGGCATTGACCCAGTCGAGCTTCTTGGGGTCGAAGGTCGCCGGGTTCTTGGAGATGCGATCGAGCGAGAACTTACTGGCCAGGACATCGCGCGGGATGATCGTGGTCTCGCCGTCGAGCGACCAGCCGAGCAGCGCCAGGTAGTTGACGAAGGCATCGGACAGGTAGCCGGCGTCGCGGTACTCCTCCACCGAGGTGGCGCCGTGGCGCTTGGAGAGCTTCTTGCCGTCGGCGCCCAGGATCATGGAGATGTGGGCGAACGTGGGCACGGGCGCGCCGAGGGCCTCGTAGACCATGACCTGGCGCGGGGTGTTGGACAAGTGATCGTCGCCGCGGATGACGTGGGTGATCTTCATCATGGCGTCGTCGACGACGGTCGCGAAGTTGTACGTGGGCGTGCCATCGGAGCGGAAGATGACGAAGTCGTCGAGCTCCTTGGCGTCGAAGGTCACCTCGCCGTGGACGGCGTCGTGGATACGGACGTCGCCGCGGTCCTCGGGCACCTTGATGCGCAGGACGTAGGACTCGCCGGCCTCGATGCGGCGGCGTGCCTCCTCGGGATCAAGATCGCGGCAGCGGCGCTGATAGCCCTGGAAGGGATCCTTGCGCTCCTGGGCGGCCTTGCGATCGGCGTCGAGCTGCTCCTTGGTGCAGAAGCAGGGATAGGCCTTGCCCTCGTCCCAGAGCTTCTGGGCGGCCTGCTTGTACAGGTCCAGGCGCTCGGTCTGGGCGTAGGGGCCAAAGTCGCCGCCCACCTCGGGACCCTCGTCCCAGTCCAGGCCCAGCCAACGCATGGCGCGCAGGATGACCTGCGTGTTCTCGTCGGTGGAGCGGGTGGGGTCGGTGTCGTCGATGCGCAGGATGAACGTGCCGCCGTTTGCACGGGCAAAAGCCCAGTTATAAATAGCGGTGCGGGCGCCGCCGATGTGCAGCTTGCCCGTCGGTGAGGGTGCAAAGCGGACGCGAACGTCTGATGCCATGGAAATCTCCTCGATTGCAGGATGGATGTCGAACCGCACCAGTATAAAGCAACAATGCCCACCTCCGCACAAAGGGCATCGACCCAGTCATTGGGTAGCTAATTTGGGACGGGGCTTTTTTAGCTACCCTATGTCGAGGTAGGCCTCTGGCTCCGAAGACTCCGGATTGGGTAGCTAAAAAAGCCCCGTCCCAAATTAGCTACCCCCAAAGCGATGTATGACTAGGTGCGGAAAGGGTGTGAATGTTTGATTTACGCGCTATGATGTGCCCTTGCATAGAGAGCTCGGCGGAATGGTAACGGTCGCCGGGACACGTTTTTGAAGGGACTATCATGTCAGAAGAACTTCGTTCCATCCCACCCCAACACGGGTCCTTTGTTTTTACGTCGGAGTCGGTGACCGAAGGTCATCCCGATAAGATCGCTGACCAGATCAGCGACGCCGTCCTCGACGCAATCCTCGCCAAAGAAATAGAGCTCCAGGAACAGGGCTACATCGCCCCCAACGGCGTGCCTGCCAACGTGGAGAACGTCCGCTGCGCCTGCGAGACCCTCGTGACCACCGGCACCGTCATCGTCGCCGGCGAGATTCGCACCCAGGCCTACGTCGACGTACAGGAAATCGCCCGCGGCGTTATCCGCCGCATTGGCTACAACCGTGCCAAGTTCGGTTTTGACTGCGACACCTGCGGCGTTATGAGCCTCATCCACGAGCAGTCGCCCGATATCGCCCAGGGCGTCGACGAGTCCTTCGAGACCCAGACCGGCGCTACCACCGACCCGATCGACCTGATCGGCGCCGGCGACCAGGGCATGATGTTCGGTTATGCCTCCAACGAGACCAAGACCCTCATGCCCATGCCACACTACCTGGCAAGCCGCCTGGCCGAGCGCCTGGCCGCCGTGCGTCACGACGGCACCCTGCCCTACCTGCGTCCCGACGGCAAGACCCAGGTCACCGTGCGCTATGAGGACGGCAAGCCCGTGGAGGTCACGACCATCGTCATCTCCACGCAGCACGCCGCCGAGATCGAGGACATGGGCAAGATCAAGGCCGACCTCATCGAGCACGTCATCACCCCGGTCATGGCTGCCGAGAACATGCCGTGGGACAACGCGGACATCTACGTAAACCCCACCGGTCGCTTTGTCGTGGGCGGCCCCATGGGCGACACGGGGCTCACCGGCCGCAAGATCATCGTCGACACCTACGGCGGCTACGGTCGTCACGGCGGCGGTGCCTTTAGCGGCAAGGACTGCACCAAGGTTGACCGCTCCGCCGCGTATGCCGCGCGCTGGGTCGCCAAGAACGTGGTCGCCGCCGGTCTAGCCGACCGCTGCGAAGTCGAGCTTGCCTACGCCATCGGCGTTTCCAAGCCCCTCTCAATCATGGTCGACACCTTCGGTACCGCGCATGTTGCCGAGGACAAGATCGTCGAGGCCGTAGGGAAGATCTTCGACCTGCGCCCGGGCGCAATCATCCGCGACCTAGACCTGCGTCGCCCCATCTACGAAAAGACGGCAGCCTACGGTCACTTCGGCCGAGAAGACGCCGACTTCACCTGGGAGAAGACCGACCGTGTCGAAGAACTCAAAGCAGCCTGCGGCCTGTAAGCTAACCCGAAAAGCTACAGCAAATAACAACGCACCAAAAGAAGTACCGACTCCAACCGGTACTTCTTTTTTATTTAAACGGTGGTGAAGATAAGCCGACCTGGGACATGGAATAGGTCACATGCCGATAAATATTGCGGCAGAGCGACTCCAACCATGTATCCTAAGTTCCGAGGGCTTTAGTATTTGGTCGATCGCGAGTTCCGCACGAGCCGGAGGCCAATTAATGTGGCCTCCGTGCGAGCAGGACTGTCCGAGCAGGCGACCAAATACTAAAGCCCTCGGAACGGCGGGACAGTGTATGCCCCGCCCTCGGGACGATGGGACAAAACAAAGGAGCACCCATGGCAGGCAAGCCGCAAACACTAGCTACGACCTCCGCATTCGAGATCTTGGGCCCCGTCATGGTCGGCCCCAGCTCATCGCACACCGCCGGCGCACTGCGCTGCGCACAAGTTGCCGCCAGCCTGCTGGAAGGCCGCATCACCAAAGTCACCTTTTGCCTGTGGAACTCCTTCGCCCATACCTACCGCGGCCACGGCACCGATCGTGCACTCGTCGCTGGCATCCTAGGCCTCGACACCGATGACGAGAACATCAAGCAGGCCTTCGACCTCGCACGCGAGCAGGGCCTCGAATATAACTTTGACATCAAGGGCGATGACGCCTCCATCCACCCCAACACCGTCGACATCGACATGGTCGACGACACGGGCGCTACGGCACAGGTCCGCGGCGAGAGCCTGGGCGGTGGCAAGATGCGCATCAGCCGCATTAACGGCGTCGGCGTTGACATCTCGGGTATGTACTCCACGCTCTTCGTGGCGCACCAGGATGTTCCCGGCGTGCTCGCCGCGCTCACGAACCTGCTCGCCTACGCCCACGTGAACATCGCCTTCTGCCGCACCTACCGCACCGAGGTGGGCGGCCAGGCCTACTCCGTCTTTGAGACCGACGGCGCGCCCGACGACACCGTTGTCCCTATGCTGCGCAAGCTCGACAATGTCGATTACGCGACCTTTATCGAGCTCCCAGGTTCTGCCTCGTCGCTCTCCCCCGGCGTCTCAGCAAAGGAAATCTTCGACGACGGCGAGCAGCTGCTCGATGCGTGCGAGGAACTGGGACTCAGCATCGGCGCCGTCATGGCCCTGCGCGAGGCGCGTCTGACCGGCGAGGCCCACGCCGTCGCCGCCATGCGCCGCGTGCTCGACGTCATGCGCGAGGAGACCACGGCCCCCATCGTCAATCCGCAGCGCTCGCTCGGCGGGCTTATCGGCGGCGAGGCCAAGCTTGTCGATGCCACCGGCCGCAACGACCTTGGCTCCAACTTAATGGGCCCCGTCCAGACCGATGCCGTGGCCCGCGCCATGGCCGTCCTTGAGCGCTCCGCCACCATGGGTGTGATCGTCGCTGCCCCCACGGCAGGCTCCGCAGGCGTCGTGCCCGGCTGCGTGCTGGCGCTCGCCGATCACCTTCAGCTCGACGACGAGCAGGTGATGGACGCGCTCTACTGCGCAGCTGCCATCGGCCTCAACCTCACCACGAGCGCCTGTGTCGCCGGCGCCGAGGGCGGATGCCAGGCCGAGGTGGGAAGCGCCGCCGCCATGGCTGCCGCCGCGCTGGTGCAGATACTCGGCGGCACGCCCGAGCAAGCGCTCGACGCCAGCTCCATCGCGCTGAGTAACCTGCTGGGCCTCGTTTGTGACCCCGTCGGAGGCCTGGTCGAGGTGCCCTGCCAAAACCGCAATGCCATCGGCGTGGCAGCGGCCTTTAGCTCGGCACAACTCGCCCTCGCCGGCATTAAGAGCCTGGTGCCGTTTGACCAGATGGCACATGTCATGCTCTCGGTGGGCCACGCGTTGCCGGCCACGCTGCGCGAGACGGCAAAGGGCGGCATCGCGCAGGCTCCGGCCGCGCTTTCGGCCTGTGCAAAATGCGGTGTGTGCGGGTAGTGACCAAGAACGACTCGATAGTGGGACAACTGTCCCACCTCTTTTGAATGCCACCGTTTCCGTACCACAAACAACTAGGTAATCGCTATAATGCAAGCCCAGTAAAAACACGATGAGCCGCAAGGCGAAATTCGAAGGATATGCATACGATGTCGCAAAACGATCGAACTCAACTGATTCCCGATCCGCAGCAGCCGAGCAGGCACACCGGTGGCGTTCAGTCGCCGCGTCCTATCGCGCCGAGTCACGGTCAGCAGCGTGGTGCGGCAAACGCTTCCCAACGCCCGAACCATCAACGTCAGCAGCGCCAGGCAAACGGCAATGCGCCCAAGCAGCCCCCCGCGCACGGTCGAGGCGATCGCGGCCCCGCGCGCAAACCCGCCGAGAACAATAAGTCGGGCAAAAAGACGACGCTCTTTGTCGTCCTGGGTCTTATCGTCATTGTCTATATCGTAGGCGTCGTAGCGTTTTCGCAGGTAGCCTACCCCAATACCACCATCGCCGGCGTCGACGTCTCGTTCTCAAACGCTTCGTCTGCCGCCACCAAGGTCAACTCGGCATGGAAGCACTATAAGCTCACCGTGACAGGCGATGACTTTAGCTGGACCTATCAGCCCGAGTCCGATGAGCCCATCGTCGACGGCGAAGCAGCCGCAAAAGAGATTATCAGCCACAACGAAGCCTTTGTATGGCCGGTCCGCCTTGTGGAATCCTTAAGCGGAAGGACCAAAACAACCGCTACCTCCAACGAAGTCGATCTTGATCAAGACGTCGACCTGTCCATGCTCTCCGACACTTTTGACCAAAAGAAGTTTAAGGAGGATCTGGGCGCCGCCATCGACGAGTTTAACGAGGGGCGTTCGGGCACGTTCGAGGCCAATAGCTCCTATGACGAGCAGGCCGGCAAGTTTACCGTCGAGAAGGCGCGCTCCAACGAAAAACTCGACCGCGAGCATGTCATTAAGTATGCCGAGCTCGAGCTTGCCTCGCTGTCCGAGACCGTAGACCTTTCCAAGCTCGGCAACGATGCCTATGAGCCGCTCAATGGAACGCTGACCGATGATCAGATTCAGGCCGCATGCGATGCCGCCAACAACTTCCTGGGCGTCAACGTGACCCTCAAGCTCAACGGCGAGGATGCCGGCAAGGTTGATGGCAGCTCCGTGTTGCAGTGGATCAGCTTTGCCGATCCGGCCAACCCCACACTCGATACTTCACAGATCAGCAGCTGGGCAACCGAGCTCGCCAACGGCTTTAACACCGTGGGCTCCACTCGCTGGTGGACGCGCGCCGATGGCAAGCAATGCGCAGTTGAAGGCGGCGACTTTGGTTGGTCCATCGACAGCGGCTCGCTCGCCAAGCAGGTCGAGGACGCCATTAACAACAAGCAGACCGGCGAAATCGAGATCAAGTACTCCCAGAAGGCCGACACCTTTACCGCAAAGGGAGAGCCCGACTGGAAGGCATACGTCGATGTCGATCTGTCCGAGCAGCACGCGCGCTACTACGACGAGAGCGGCAATATCATGTGGGAGGCCAACTTTATCTCAGGAAAGCCGGGTGAGGACGCCACTCCCGAAGGCGTCTGGCAGATCAACAGCAACGACGGCGCGAGCACGCTGATTGGCGCCAAGGACCCCGAGACGGGCAAGCCCAAATACGAGAGCCCGGTGAGCTACTGGATGCCGTTTGAGGGCAACATGATCGGCTTCCACGATGCCACCTGGCAAAACGACAAGAGCTTCGATAACGCCGAGTCGTACAAGTGGTGCGGCAGCCACGGTTGCATCAACCTGCGCCTGGCCGACGCCAAGGCACTTCACGACTGCATCAAAGTCGGCCTGTGCGTGGTTGTCCACTCGTAGTGCAACGCGCGCATTCATACAGCGTGGAACCGCTGCGACCATTCTAACAGTTCCGAAAGAAACCGTCCTATGCGCCCGCCCCAACCGGTGGGCGCATATACTTATCGAGGTTCTTTCTATAAAGGAGACGCTATGCCGAATGTCCCCACGATCACCCCGGGCCCGGATAATACCGAGCACACGCCCGAAGGTATCACCGAAACGCTTCCTCTGATCACAGACGTACATGCCGACAAGGAGAGCGGACGCACGAACGACACGGCCGAGATTTCCGATGAAGAGGCATATGCCAAGCTCAAGGCAAAACGTGCCGAACGTCGACGCAAAAAACTGATTCGACGCGGCATTGCCGCCGGCATCGTGGGTGTCATCGCGCTCATTGCCATTGTCGCAACCCTGGTTATCAATGCGCAGCCACAGGGCGATAGCGGGCCTGCGACCGACATGGTGACCGAGGGCACGTTTAGCACAACGGTCGAAGCGAAAGGCCAGCTCAAACCCATTTCGTCCTCAGTGGTCTCCCCTTCTGTCGACGGCACGGTCGATTCGATAAACGTGCAGGCAGGCCAGTCCGTCAACGAGGGCGACGTGCTCATGACCATTAAAAACGACGAGCTCGATCGCAACGTCGCCGAGGCGCAGCGCGCGGTGACAGCGGCACAGGAAGACCTCGCCAACGCGAAGAAAGCCGCAGCTGCCGCGCAGGCCGCCCCAACGACGGATGTCGACGAAGCTTCCGCAGCGGCTGGCATCTCCGCCGCATCAGCGGACACGAACGCCGTATCGGCCGCGCAGCGCAGCCTCGCATCGGCCCAGGCAAACCTCGATCAGGCGAACGCCAAGGCCGCCAGCCGTACGATCACGGCCCCGAGCTCGGGCAACATCGTGGAGCTCAACGCCAAGGTGGGCGCCACGGTGACGGGTGGCATGATCATGGGCGAAGGCGACACGAGCGGCGGCAAACAGTGCATGCAAATCGCCGACCTATCCAAGATGAAGGTCACCGTTCAGGTGGGCGAAAAGGATATCGCCAAGATCGCCGTGGGCCAGAGCGCCAACGTGACCTATCCCGCGTTTCCCGATATCGTGAGCCAGGGAACGGTCACAGCCATCGCCTCGGTGGCAAACTCCGACGCCAACGGCGGCGGCAGCGTGACCTTTAACGTCGACATTTTGATCGAAGCACCCGACGCGCGCCTCAAGCCGGGTATGACCGCCGAGGTCTCGGTGGTGACCGAACAGCTCGACGATGTGGTGATGGTGCCGACCATGGCCCTCATGACCGAGGATGGCGAGCACTATTACGTCAACGTGGCAACCGACGGCGAAGGTAAACAGACCCGACGCGTAAAGGTGACCGTCGTGACGCAAAACGATAACGACGCCGTGGTCGGCAAAACGCAGGTCAAGCGCGACGACCAGGGCAACGAGATCAACCCTAACGTGCCGGTTACCAAGTTGCGCGACGGCGACACCATTGTGATGGATACCGGCGCGGGCATGACGGCCGACGGCGGCGACAACATGCCTGCCGACGAGGGCAAGTAATGCGTCCCGTCATCGACATCCGCAACGTGCACCGCATCTTTGAGAGCGAGGCCGGTTGCGCCCACATCCTGCATAACGTAAGCCTGGCAGTAGATCCCGGTGAGTTCGTCGCCATCACCGGCCCCTCGGGCTCGGGCAAGTCGACGCTCATGAACATCCTGGGCTGCCTGGACAAACCGACGGCGGGCGATTACTTCCTGCAAGGGCTCAACGTCGCCGAGCTCGACGATGATGAGCTCACCGAGGTGCGCGCGCTGAGCATCGGCTTTGTCTTTCAAAGCTTTAATCTGCTGCCGCGCCTGACGGTGATCGAAAACGTCATGCTGCCGCTGTCCTACACCAATGTGCCGCGTAGCCAACGCGAGATGCGCGCCGTGCACGCGCTGCAAGCCGTCACGCTTCCGGTCGACCATTGGGATCATCGCATATCGGAGCTCTCGGGCGGACAGATGCAGCGCGTCGCCATCGCGCGCGCCCTTGTCAACGATCCACCCATCATTTTGGCCGACGAGCCGACGGGAAACCTGGACTCGACAACCGGGGCGCTTGTCATGGAAACCTTCCACAAGCTCCAGGAACGCGGCAAGACCATCGTGCTCATCACACATGATCCCGGTATCGCCGCCGAGGCCGACCGTGCCGTGACCATCCGCGACGGTCGCATTCACGACGGCGCGTATATTCCGCATGCACCGCGGACCCTGCGCAGCGCCGTAGATAGCCTGCCCATGATTTCCGCCTCCGCCAACCCGTCGAAAGGAGTGATGGCATGAGCGCCCGCGATCTCATCCAGGAAGCCCTTCACTCGCTCGAGGCCAACAAGGGGCGCAGCCTGCTCACCATCCTGGGCATTGTCATCGGCATCGCCTCGGTCATTGCCATGACTTCGCTCATCGGCGGCATCCAAAACAGCTTGGTAAACAGCCTGGGCCTCAACGCAGCTCGCATGGTTCAGATCTATTCGTCCCAAGAACTCTCTGATTCTGACGTCCAGAAGCTTCAAAAACTGGTGCCGCAGATAGAACAGATCGGCATTGTCAACAGCGCGTACACCGAGTACAAGGCCGGCGATAAAAGCTATACCGTCATGGCACAGGGTGTCGATAGCGACATGCTTGACGCCGTGGGTGCCAGTAAGCTCGTTGCGGGGCGCACCTACACCGATGTCGAGTCAAAGGCAGGCTCGCGCGTGGCGCTCATCAGCCGCGGCGGCGCCAATCAGCTTTACGGCAACGAACGAGATGCGCTGGGAAAAACCATCAAGGTGTCCAACGGCGAGGTGCAGATTGTAGGCGTGATTGATGGCGGCAGCGACTCCATGGGCTCGCTCACTTTGTATATGCCACGTGAAACCATCTCCGGCCTATTTGGCAACGAGAATCCTTCATTCCCCAGCGTGACGGCACTTGCCGCCGAGGGCACGGACATGGATGAGCTCTGCAAGACCATCGAGTCCAAGGTGCGCGCGATGAAGGGCATCGCGGAGGATGATGAGTACGACAGTGTATCGGCGACCTCCATGAAAGGCGCCATCGATGCACTCAACTCCTTTATGGGCGCATTTTCGCTCATCATGGGTGCTGTCGCCAGTATCTCGCTGCTTGTCGGCGGTATCGGCATTATGAACATGATGCTCACCAACGTGACTGAGCGCATCCGCGAGATCGGCATCCGTCGCGCTCTGGGCGCCAGTCGTCGCGATATCACCGCGCAGTTTTTGGCCGAGTCCTCGACGCTGTGCGTCACCGGTGGCCTGCTGGGTGTCCTGATAGGCTATCTGCTGGCCTGGGGCCTCGCGATGTTTGCCTCCGGATCCGGGATTCTTGGCGAGCTCGGTGCCAGCGGGCAAATCACACCGAGTTTTTCAATTGCCACGGTGCTGCTGGCCTTCGCCGTCTCCGTCGGCATCGGCGTAATCTTTGGCTTCTACCCCGCTCGCCGCGCGGCAAAGCTCGACCCGGTGGAGTGCCTACGCTACCAGTAAGCCACCACCAACAAGTTGCGGTGAATTAGGGACTGAATATGCTATCTAGCAGCAAAAACAGACACTATTTCACCGCAACTCAGGGGGTAAGGCGCAAGTGCTATTCGAAACGAGATTCCAGGCTCGAAAGGCCGCTCAACGTCAGATTATTGGCAACCTCCGAGACGCGCTCGATGGGAACCGAGCCGTCAGACAGCGCCCACGTGCGATAGATACCGATGATACCCGATAGCAAAAACGCCAGATAGTAGTCGAACATCTCGTCCTTGAGACCTTGGGGCAGCAGATCGCGATCAGCAATCTCGTGTTCGAGCGGCACACGAAGACGAGCCATAAAATCATCGAGCGGAATATTCTCGATCAGCTGACGATTGAGCACCAGGTTGTTGCATAGCGCCTCATTAACGGTTTTAAAGAAAGTCGCCGCCGCGCCCAGGGCGCGCTCGTTGGTGTCGCCGTTCATGGAAGCAAGCGTTTTCTCGACCGAGTCGACAATCATCTCCACCACATCGACGGCAATGGCATTGAGCAGGCCGTCAACCGTACCAAAGTGAACGTAAAAGGTCTTGCGGTCGACATTGGCCTCGCGCGCGATGGCACTCACCGTAATGTCTGCCAGCGGCTTTTCCATGAGCAGGCGCTCGAAAGCGGAAAGGATGGCAGTGCGGCTGCGAACGATGCGGCGATCAATACGCGGTTTGCTGGTGGCCATGGGCGTGTCCCTTCGATATACGGGCACTCATCAACAGATGAGAGATAATCTACGTAAGAGGATTATCCCCCATACAGCACAAATATGCCCCGCATCATGAAGAACGCACGACTGCCCTACTGCGACTTAGGGTGCTTCTTCTTATTGAGTGCCGACGGAGATACGCGAATACCATCGCCTGTCTGGCGCACATAGGCTTTATGAGCCGGCTTAGCGGTCCCAGAAGCCTTCTGAGCGTGCTTCTTGGGATCAACGGTAACAGAATTCGTGGGGTGCGGCTTAGTGGGCGCAGAGGGCGTCTGAGGCGTGCGGCCGAGCTTGCGCACCACGCGATCCCAGCGCGCATGGATGCTCTCGTTGTGGGCGCTCTTAAGGCCCAGCAGGGGCGCAGCCAAAATGGTCGGCGCAATAAACGTAATGAGGCGCCACAGCAGATAGCCGGCGGTCGAAGCCGATCCAAAGAAATGACCCAGGAAAAGCGCGAAGCCACCCTCGGCACCGCCGGTGCCACCGGGCAGGGGAACAGCAGAGCTGAGGAGCTGAACAAAGGCGCTCGCGGCCATGACCGAGAAAAAGTCGACCTCGTGGTGGCCAAAGGCAAGCATCAGAAAATACGGCACCAGATAGAAAAACGCGAGCTGCAGCATGGTGATAAACACGGTGAGCAGCATGGACGAAAAATGGCCAGCCGAAAGCTTGAACTTCTCGGAGAACGAATAGACCTCGCCATCGACAAACGTGCGCCATCCCTCGATCTTAGTGGACGAGACACCTATGCGCTCGAGCCAATTAATGATGCAATGGGCGACGCGCGTGACGGTCTTAGGCATGAGCGCGACGGCAAAGATACCTAGCAAGATGCAGCAGTGTCCGCCAAAGCTAAAGACGCACAGCAGTGTCATGTCGCCATAGCGCTCGGCGAAAAACGGCATGCGAGCAAGTAGCAGGATAGCACCCCAGGCAACAAGGCCAAACTGATACACGATAAAACGCGTGAACTGCGTGGCGCCGGCCTCGCCGACATTTTGGCCCGCTTTGGTCAGGCGGTAAATCTGGGCAGGAGTCGAGCCCATCATCATGGGCGTCAGGTTACCAAAAAAGATGCCGCTCGCCTCGACAGAGATCAGGTCGCGAATGCCGACGGGTGAATTGGGGTCGAGCCAGACGGCGATCGCATAGGCCACAATGCCAAAGAACAAATACATGAACATGCATAGACACGCGACAACGAGCCAGGGCGCCCGGACGCTCGACATAGCAGCCCAGAACTGCCCCATCTGCCCGGTTACCACCAGATAGACGATATAACCCACCAGCACAACGCCGATAAAGATGGCGCCGCGACGTGCGCTCTTATTGTCATCGCCGCCCGAGGCCTCAACCTCGACCTGGGGCTTGGACGTATACTGTGAGGACTCCGTCATGAGACTCCTTCTAACAGTCAAAATATCTTGGTTATTGTACCCGTAAGGGCCATAAGCAGAACGCAAAGCTCTTGTTTAAACGGGAATTGCAGACGGTTGTTTGATAAAAAAACCCGGCCTTCCGTGGGAAGTCCGGGTAACAGATGCGTGGTAGCCCGTACCAGATTCGAACTGGTGATCTCCGCCTTGAGAGGGCGGCGTCCTAAACCGCTAGACGAACGGGCCATAAGCCTCGGCAGAAAAGAAATGGTAGCCCGTACCAGATTCGAACTGGTGATCTCCGCCTTGAGAGGGCGGCGTCCTAAACCGCTAGACGAACGGGCCACATGACATCTGCACTGCCGTGCTGCGAGGAAACATATTACGGGACAAAAAACGTGAGCGCAAGAAAAAAATCCAAATTGCCAAAAATTTGTCGGCAGGTTATGGAACGCGCAGGTCAGCAAGGTAGTTAGTTTGGGACGGGGCTTTTTTAGCTGCCCTAGCCGTCAATCGACCGAGCCGCCGGTGCTGCCGACAGGGGTAGCTAAAAAAGCCCCGTCCCAAATTAACTACCCTAGGTTGAGATGGACCAAAAGAGCTTCGCGGTCGTTGGGGATGTTGTCCTCGATCACGGCGTCGAGCGCTGCGTTGAGAAGCTGACCTAGCTCGGGCCCCGGCTTCACGCCGGCGCGGATCAGATCGCCGCCGTTGATGGCGAGCATCTTGAGCGTATAGGGCTCCCCTGCCTCCAGTAGCTCGTGCGCCAGCGCGCGCATCTCCTCGATGGTCTCGACGTAATAGAAGCACGACGGGGCCTTGCCGAGCGTATCGGCACGCTTGAGATCCATGAGCTCGTCCATCAGGCGGGCGGTGTCGACGCCCTCGCCCGAAAGCAAGCCCATCATATTGAGCAGACAGGAACGCTCGGGGCGCAACGGTTTATCGTGATACTTGATGAGCAGACACACGTCACGGATCAGGTCATGCGAAAGCGCCAGGCGATCCATAATGACGCGCGCCTTCTTGGCCCCGAGCTCGGGATGACCGTAAAAGTGGCCGCTGCCCGCATGGTCGACCGTAAAACACTCGGGCTTGGAAACGTCGTGCAAAAACGCCGCCCACATCAGGCTCGACGAGGGCGCGACGCCGTCACACAGCGCCAGCTCCCCTGCCACCGTCAGCACGCGGGCAATATGCTCGTAAACGTTAAAGGCATGGTAGACGCTGCGCTGATCAAACCCGCGACCCGCTGCCAACTCGGGCACGGCGGCGCAAACAAGCTCGGGGTAGCGCAGCATGGCGTCTCCCCCGTGGCCGGTCGAAAGGATGCCCTCGAGCTCAATGCCCACACGCTCGCGCGCCACGGCATCGAGCAGCGGCGCGCACTCGGCAAGGGCACGCTTAGTCTCGGGCTCAATCACAAAGTCCAGGCGGCAGGCAAAACGCACCGCACGCAGCATGCGCAGGGCATCCTCGTTAAAGCGACGCTTGGGATCGCCGACGGCACGGATCAGCTTTCGTTCCAAATCACCCTGGCCGTCGTAGCGGTCGACAAGCCCGCGCTCGGGATGCCAGGCCATGGCGTTGACGGTAAAGTCGCGGCGCGCCAGATCGTCCTCAAGCGACGCCGCACGCTCCACGCTTTGCGGATGGCGGCCATCGGTGTAAAAGCCGTCCAGGCGGTACGTAGTGACCTCGATACGCTCGCCATCACTAATGGCGGTGATGCCGCCAAATTTAATGCCCGATTCAACCACCGCAATGCCGGCAGCCTCGAGTGCTACCTTGGACTCCTGGCACAGGCCGCTGCAGCACATATCAACATCGTGGCTGGGGCATCCCATAAGGGCATCACGTACCCAACCGCCTACGTACCAAGCCTCAAGACCAGCAGCCTCGAGCGCGCGTAGGACGCGCAGGGAGGCGGCTGACGGCTGCGTAGCGTTAAGCGAAACTGTGCACATTCCTGTGGCCTCCTGCAATTACGAGTGTATTGATTGTTGGTTCTCAAGAAGTCTAGCAAGAAACAGAAGAAGGCGCACACACGAACCCACTTCGCGCACGATTGAGCCCCAAGGGCTCGACAGCAGGCTTAAAAAAGCACCCGTCTCGAAAGTCCGAGACGGGTGCTCGACAAGCAAAAAATGTAACCGTGTGACGCGCTAGCAAACCTGACGGATGGCAATACCCTTCTTGTACTCCTCCACCTTGGCAAAGTCACCCAGACCCGGGCACTCGACCACGTTGGCGCCGGTTGCCATCGACAGGCGCAGGGCGTCCTCGACGCGCTCGGGGGCGTCGTGCCACACGGACAGGAAAGCGGCCAGGGAGGAGTCGCCCGCGCAGACCGTCGACAGCAGCTTAACCTCAAAAGTACGGTTGGCAAACCAGATGTGCTCGCCGTTGGAGAAGTACGCGCCGTCGCCGCCGAGCGTCAGCAGCACGTTCTTAGCGCCCTTGGCGTGCAGCTCGGCCATGGCACGCTTGACGGACTCATCGTCGCCGCCGCTTACCTTAATGCCAAAGATATCGAGCAGCTCGTCGTCATTAGGCTTAATCAGCAGAGGCTCCATGGCAATGAGGTCTGCCAGCTGATGGCTCGAGATGTCGAGCACGAACTCGGCACCCTTTGCCTTAACACGGCGAAGCACCTCGGCGAGGAAACCATCAGAGGTGTTGGGGGGCAGTGAGCCGCTAATGACCAGGCAGGTCATGTCATCGAGTGAATCGATAAGCTCAAACATCTCCTGCTCGTTGGCCTCGTTGATGGCGGCACCGGCGTTGACCATGTTGTACTCGGTGTCGGGGCCCGCGTTGAGGAACACGTTGACGCGCGTGATACCGTCGGTCCACACGGGCTTGACGGGCACGCCCAGGGCCTCGGCGCCCTTGACGATAAACTCGCCCGAAAAGCCGGCGAAGAAGCCAAGGATCGTGGTGTCGACGCCGTAGTGATCGAGGGTGAACGAGACGTTGAGACCCTTGCCGTTGGGCGTGTAAACGGCGTTGCGGGTACGCGTGACGGTGTTGGCGTCAAGACCGTCGCAGGCGATGTTATAGTCGATGGCGGGATTTGCAGTGAGCGTGTAAATCATGAATGTTCCTTTCACAAGGCAACGTGTTAATGAAAGTATATTCCACACATCGGAAAAAGGCTAGGACAACTCGGTAAACGGTGTGAAAGCGATGAAGTACGGCAGAACATGTCTACCCCATGGGCGAACAAAAAAGGCGCCCCGGCCGAAACCGGGGCGCCGCATGCGCACGAATATGTCGCGTTTCGATTACTGTCGATCGAGCTTGCGGACAGCAATGCGCTTGCTGTACTCGTCGACGTGACCAAAGTCGCCAATGCCGACGGACTCGGCAACGTTGGCACCGGTGGCCATAGCGAGCTTCATGGCCTCCTCGACGTTGTCGCGGTTCTTGTACCACTTGTGCAGGAACGCAGCGAGGGTGCAGTCGCCGGCGCAGACGGAAGAGACCAGCTTGATGTTGAACTCACGCTTCGCGTACCAGATGTCCTCGCCGTTGGAGAAGTAGGCGTCGCCGCGGCTACCACGGGTGAGCAGCACGTTCTGAACGCCGGCCTCGTGAGCCAGCTTCATGGCAATGCGGACCTCGTCGTCGGTATCGACCGGCACACCGAAGATAGCCTTCATCTCGTGATGGTTCGGCTTGATGAGCAGCGGCTTTTTATGAGCGAGCTCCTTGAGCTTGTCGGAGGACAGGTCCAGGACGACGTCGGCGCCACGAGCCTGAGCGTGCTCCATGACCTGAGCCAGGAAGTCGGGCGTGGCTTTGGGAGGCACGGAGCCGGAGACGATCAGGCACTCAAGATCGCCCGCGGTGTCCAGGATGTTGTAGAGCTCCTCCTGGTGCTGCGGCGTAATCGGAGCGCCGGGGTTCAGGATGCCGTACTCGTGCTGGCCATCGTTGACGTAGGTGTTGATGCGCGTGATACCGTCGGTCCAGACCGGGCGGCACAGGCAACCGAGGTTCATGACCTCCTCGACGATAAACTTGCCGGTGAAGCCAGCGAAGAAGCCGAGCGCGACGGTGTCGACCCCCATCTTCTTGAAGGCGAAGGACACGTCGAGGCCCTTGCCGTTGGCCGTGTAGCTGGCCGAACCGGTGCGGACGTTCTCATCGGGCTCAAGCGGAGAGCTCGAAACCGTCATGTCGACAGCCGGGTTAGCAGTTAGCGTGTAGAACATTTACAGTACCCCCTGTATACGTGAGGGCCGCGTGGCCGGCCCATTCCAGCCACGCGGTTACCTCTGATACCAAATTAGCGAGCTGCGGACTCGAGCAGCGCCTTGACCTCGGCGGCGGTGTTGCAGGCGAGCGCCTTCTCGGCGAGCTCGTCGCACTCGGCCCTGGTCCACTGGCTGATGGTCTTGCGGGCGCGCAGGATCGACGGAGCGCTCATCGAGAACTCCTCCAGGCCCCAGCTGATCAGCAGCGGCTCAAGCAGCGGATCGGCAGCGGCCTCGCCGCACATGCCGACCATGATGCCGGCCTTCACGCCGCTCTCGATGATGTTCTTGAGAGAGCGGAGCACGGCGGGATAGTACACCTGGTACAGGTTGGAGATGGTGTCGTTGCCACGGTCGGCGCACATGGTGTAGCCAATCAGGTCGTTGGTGCCGATGGAGAAGAAGTCGGCGACCTCGGCCAGGCGGTCAGCGAGCAGCGAGGCGGCAGGCGTCTCGACCATAATGCCGACCTCGATGTTCTCGTTGAACTTGCGGCCCTCTTCGGTCAGCTCGGCCTTGCACTGCTCGACGAGCTTCTTAACGGCCACGACTTCCTCGACGCAGGTGACGAGCGGGATCATGATCTTGACGTCGCCAAAGGCGCTGGCGCGCAGCAGGGCGCGGAGCTGCACCTTGTACTGGTCGGGGTTGGCCAGGCAGTAACGCACGGCTCGGAAGCCCATGAAGGGGTTCTCTTCCTTGACCATGTGCAGGTACGGAATCTCCTTGTCGCCACCCACATCGAGCGTGCGGATGATGACCGGAGCGCCCTTAAGCGCGCTGGCGACCTTGCGGTAGGCGTTGAACTGCTCCTCCTCGGAAGGAAGCTCGGCGGAGTCCATGAACAGGAACTCGGAGCGGAACAGGCCGATAGCCTCGGCGTCGTGATCGAGCGCGTTGGGCACGTCATCGGGGTTGCCGATGTTGCAGGCGATGATCTTCTTGATGCCATCGGCAGTCACAGAAGGCTTGCCGCGGAAGGACTCGAGGGCTGCCTTCTCGGCAGCGAAGGCCTCGGCCTTGGCGGTGTAGGCGGCAAGCGTCTCCTCGTCGGGATCGGCCTCGACAACACCCTTGCCACCGTCGACGACGACGGTCATGCCGTTGCGCAGTGCGGTGCAGCTGTTGGAAACCGAAAGGACGGCTGGAATCTCGAGGGCACGTGCGATGATCGCGGAGTGCGACGTACGGCCACCGGTCTCGGTGACGATACCGGCAACGTGAGCCTTGTCGATCGTGGCGGTCATGGACGGCGTGAGGTCGTGCACGACAACGACGGTGTTCTCGGGCAGGACGGAGAGGTCGACGACCTCCTTGCCCAGCAGCTCGGCCAGAATACCGGTGCGGATGTCGGCGATGTCGGCCGCGCGCAGACGAAACATCTCGTCGTCCATGGACAGGAACATGTTCTCGAACATGGTCGAGGTGTCCATAAGCGCCTGCTCGGCGCAGGTGCCGCCATCAATGGCGGCGTTGATGGCGTCGGTCATGCCCGGGTCCTGAGCCAGGACAATGTGTCCGCTCATGATCTCGGCCTCGGCCTCGCCCACCGTTTCCTTCATGTGGTCGGCCTGAGCCTGGGTCTTATCGCAGAAGACCGAAAGAGCGGTCTGATAGCGCTCCTTCTCTGCTGCCGAATCAGCAACCTCGTGCGGCTCAAACGTCAAGTCGGGATCGACGGCGACCATGACGGTGCCGATACCGATGCCCTCAGAAGCGTTGACTCCCTGATACATTCCCATTCCTCTCTCCGTGTCATGTGATAAAGCGTTTTGCCATATCCATGACAAAAGAGCGCAGCTACCTTAAAACAGGTCACTGCGCCCCCCAAATATGAACTTAGTTGTTCAACATGCGACCCGTTTGAGTTCTACTCGCCAAGACCGCTCTTGATGAGCTCGATGGCAGCAGCCAGAGCCTCGGCCTCGTCAGCGCCGTCGCACTTGACCTCAACCTCGGTGCCGCAGGGGATACCAGCAGCCATGAGGGCCATCGGGGACTTGCCGTTGACCTCCTTCTCGGGGGTGACGACCGTCACGTCACAGGCGTACTTGCCCATGGTAGAAGCGAACAGGCCAGCCGGACGCATGTGCAGACCCTGAGGATTAACGAGGGTAGCCTTCTCAGAAACCATAATTGACTCCTTTTTTTGTGTTTAACCCCTGTCATGCATGCGACAGGAGTCAGATTCACGACGTTCTTTATATTAACTCACATCAAACGGTTTTTCATTGTGTTTCAGACGAATTATTGGACAGATGTGTTTGTCGTCCGCTTGCTCGCCGGGCGGGGCGATTAAGTTTGCTGCTCTACAGTCCTGCGCAAGACGGAAAGCACATTAAGTGCTTTCCTTTGCGTGCGGAACTCGCGACAAACTTAATCGCCCCGCCCGGCGAGCAAGCTGCGGAAACTCGGTCGGTCCAGAGCAATGTCGGCTGAAAGGCATTCAGGCTGATGGGATAAACCGGTGTGTTCTCTATTTTCGAAAAAGGCGGAGGCCCTGGAGAGGGTCTCCGCCTTTATTACAGGGGGCGATGTAATTCGCGAACTGTGGGATTAGACCAGGCGGGCGTTGATCGTCTTTGCGATCTCGGCGGCGTCGGTGGAACCCTTGACGGTGGCACGGAAGTCCTCGTCCATGAGCGCCTCGGCGACCTTGGACAGGATCTTGAGGTGCGTAGTGCCAGCCTGGGCACCCGGGATGAGCAAAGCGATGGCCACGTTGACGGGAGCGCCGTCCATGGTGTCCCAACCGGTCACGCCAGACTCGTCCTTGACGACGATGACGGCAGCCTCGGTAATGGCGTCGGACTTGGCATGCGGGATGGCGAAGCCCTCCATCATGCCCGTGGTGCCCTCGGCCTCGCGGGCCAGGAAGGCGTTCATCACGGCGTCGGCGTCACTGGCGATACCGGCCTTGACAGCCTGGTTGGAAACGAAGCTCAGAGCCTCGTCACGAGAAGTGAAGTCCTCGGCGACAAAAACGTTCTCGACCTTCACGAAGTCGGCAGCGTCGGCCTTGGGGGCCTCGACAGCAGCGGGCTTGGGAGCCTCGACCGACTTAGAGGGAGCAGCAGGAGCGGCCTTCTGATTCTTCTCGAAGTCGTGCTTCTTGAAGGCCACGAACAGGATGCCACCGACCACGGCGCCGATGAGGATCGCGAGGACCCACAGCGGACCGTTCTCGACAACGGGCAGGACCAGGAAGCCACCGTGAGGCGCCGGATCGTGAACGTTGAACATAATGGTCAGGATCGAAGCGATAGAAGAACCGAGCATCATGATGGGCATGACGGGCCAGATGTTCTTGGTCATGAACGGAATGGCGCCCTCGGTGATGTGGGTGCAACCAAGGATGAGGTTGACGATACCGGCGTCATGATCCTCCTGGCTGAAGTACTTCTTGCCGACGACGACGGCGAAGGTGGTGATCAGCGGCGGAACGATGCAAGCGGCGGAGACGGCAGCCATGAAGTTGGTGCCGAAGTTGTAGGTATCGGTGCCAACACCGGCAGCCAGGGCCTCGGTGAGCATAGCGGTACCGGTGACATAAGCAGCCTTGTTGACCGGGCCGCCCATGTCAAAGGCGCACATGCAGCCGATAGCAAGACCCAGAACAACGGCGCCAGAGGCGGACAGACCCTTGAGGAAGTCCATCATGGCGGTGTTGATGGCAGCCATGGGGCCGGAAATGCCGAGCATGACCAGGCCGACGATAGCCGTCGAGAACAGCGGGTACAAAAAGATTGCCTTGAGGCCGTCCAGGTTCTTGGGCAGACCGGCAAAGACCTTCTCGAGCAGTAGGATGACATAACCGGCGAGGAAGCCACCGACGATGCCGCCGAGGAAGCCGAAGCCCACGCCGGCGCCACCGGCGTCGATCATGCCGGTCTCGGCGTTAACAGGCAGGCCCTGGATGGCGATCATACCGGCAACAAAACCGGGGACGAGCGCCGGGCGCTTGCCGATGGATTCGGCGATATAGGCGGAAAGCACGGGAACCATGAGGTTCATGGCAATGCCGCCGATGATCTTGAGCATAGCGGCGAAGCTGTTGTAGTCGGCAGCCGTCGAATCGAAGGACGTGATGCCCCACAGGAACGAAACGGCGGTCAGGACACCACCGGCGACGACGAAGACCAGCATATGGCTGACGCCGTTCATAAGGTGCTTGTAGATGACGTGGCCGATGGACTCCTTCTCCTCGACCTCGTCCTCGACATCGGCAGCGGCTGCAACCGTGCTGTCGGCCTTGGCGGCGAGCGCGCGGTCAATCAGCTTACCGGCGGCCTCAACGGACAGGGCCTTGGAAACACCAACGGAAACCATGGGCTTGCCGGCAAAACGCTCGGCCTGGACATCCTTGTCAGCTGCGACGACGACGGCCTTGGCGCCAGCGATCTCGCTCTTAGTGAGCTCGTTCTCGACACCGACCTGGCCATGAGTCTCGACCTTAATGGTCAGACCGCGCTCGGCAGCTGCCTTCTCCAGCGCCTCCTTCGCCATGAAGGTGTGCGCAATGCCGGTCGGGCAACCGGTCGCGGCAATGATGTCAAACTTAGCCATGTGTCCCTCCTTTTTAAGTTTTGCGCCCGCAGGCGCTCCCCTACACGCGCGTCCTTGCGCGCTTTTCCACAACTGAAAGATACCAACCTACCGTCCGCGTGAGAAGAGACAAGGCGCAATTCTCCGGTGAAAGGTTCTTTCATAACCGTAAACGGTAAGTGAAAGTTTACCATCAACACTTGAAACGGCAAGGTGTATCTTGTAATTGACAATCCCCCTATACTATGACATTACAAAACGAGTCCGTTTTTCATGCCAACCAGGAGCCATCCATGACCGATAGTAGCAAGAGCGCACTTTCCCTCATTAGTACCCATCAGGGATACAGCGAGTCCGAGCAGCGCATTGTCGACTATATATTGGAGCACCAGTCCGAGGCGCCACGCCTCACGGCGGCTCAGCTCTCGCGCGCCGCCGCCACGTCCGAGGCGACCGTTTCGCGCTTCTGCCGCAAGCTGGGCTTTGGTAGCTTCCGCAGCTTTCAGTTTTCGTTGGCAAGGGATTTGGAAAGCCAGCGCAACGAGGGCCTGACTGACGAGGTCTCGCTCGACAATATGGAACAGAGCCTCAAGAACATTCTGGCTGCCAAGGTGAGCGAGCTTAATGCGACCATCGACGGGATCGACCACGATACGCTGGCGGCTGTTGTGCATGCCCTTAAGCATGCAGGGGTTATTGAGTTTGCGGCTGTGGGCAATACGAACGCGGTCGCGCTCGATGCGACGTTTAAGTTTTCGCAGCTGGGCCTGCGCTGCATGGCAAGCACCATTAGCGAGACATCAATCGGCTTTGCGCTCACGTTGCGCCCGGGTGACGTCATCGTGCTTATCTCAAACTCCGGCAAATCGCGCCGACTGAATCGCATGGCAAAAGCGGCTCGCGACTGCGGCGCAACCATAGTCGTCATCAGCAGCGACAGCAAATCCCCGCTCGCGCGCCTGGCAGACTACACCTTTAATACCGTCAACCACGAAGCGCTGCTGACGACGGGCGACTTTGCGTTCTCTAAAATCAGCGCAACGATGATCATCGAGGTTATCTACAACTTCCTGCTGCCCGAAATCGAGGACGCGCGCGAGCATATCAGCTACTACGAGGAGCTCATCCAGCCGGACAAGGTCGTTGAGTAAAACGCGTTGTGGGACAAAAATTACAGTCTATTTTGTCCCACCAACACCGCTGATACGACCTAACCTCGAGCTTCTTCGAGCATCTGCTTTGCGTGAGCCAAGCTTGCCTCGGACTGATCGCCGCTGAGCATGCGGGCGATCTCGGCGGTACGCGCTTCGCCGGTTACCTCGTCCAAATGCGTCTGGGGAACATCGCCCGGTTCCTTGCTGACAACATAATGCTTGTCGGCCATGACGGCGACCTGTGCCAAGTGGGTTACGACAATCACCTGATGCGTAGCGGCGAGATCTGCCAGCACGCCTGCAAGCGCACGCGCCGTGGAGCCACCAACACCAGCATCAACCTCGTCAAACACCAGCGTATCGACACCGTCTGCGTTACCGAGGACAACCTTGCTTGCCAGCATGACGCGGCTTAGCTCGCCGCCCGACGCAATTCGGCGCAGGGGGCGCGGCGTCAAACCGGCACCGCTGCGGTATAGCAGCTCGTAGCTCGAAGGACCAACGGGCGTCCACTCAGCACGGGGAAGATCACGTGACTCCCAGACGAGCTCGGCACTACCCATCTCCAAGCGCGCCATCTGGCGGCCAACCTCATGGCAGAAGCGCGGGGCCGCCGTATTGCGAGCGCGCTTAAGTGCCTTGGCAGCGGCAAACAACTCGCGCTCAGCGATCCCGAGTGCCTCACGCGCCTTTTTGATCTGTTCATCGCCATCATCGACCAGGGACAGCAGTTCTTGCGAGCGATCGCGCATGGCAAAAACATCGTCCATGGTGGGACCCCACTGACGCAACAGGCCCTTGAGGTCGGAATACCGCTCACGCATGCGAGCGAGCTCGCGCGGGTCGAAGGCGATGCCATCGCGATAGGCACGAAGCTCGTTCGCGCAATCCTCAAGGGAGATACAGGCATCCGAAAGCGCATCGGCAATGTCGCCCAGTTTGCGATCGACGGCAGCCATACGGGAAAGCTCTGCCACGGCACTGTTCACGGCATCGAGCGCTCCCCCTTCGGCGGCAAGCGATGCATGGGCATCGTTAGCTGTGGCAACCAGTACCTCGGCATGTTCGGAGCGCGGTAGCAGTTCCTCGAGCTCCTCATACTCGCCCGGCTTGGGGTCGACCTCGCCGATGCGCTCGAGGGCAAAGCGCGCCTCCTCGACGCGGCTCCCCTGCGCACGCGAGGCCTCTTCGACACGTCGAACTTCCTTGGCGGCAGCGCGCGATGCCTTAAAGCAGGTGCGGTACGCATCCAGCGCCTCGAGCGCAGAGCGCCCCGCCCAGGCATCGACCATCGCAACGTGATGCGCCGGATCGAGCAAGCGCTGATGCTCATGCTGCCCGCACAAATCCATCATCACGCCAACGCGCTCCGAAAGCTCGCGCACGCTGGCGATGCGGCCGTCAATTTTTACGCGACTGCGGCCCTCGGCGGAAAGGCTGCGCTGCACGGTGAAGCCTTCCGTGTCGTGCGGCCCGTCGAACAAGCGCGCCTCGACGCTCGCCAGCGCCTCGCCCTCGCGCACCATCGACGAATCCGCGCGCTCGCCCAAAATGAGCTTGAGCGCCGAGAGCAGCGCGGTCTTGCCGGCGCCGGTCTCGCCGGTCAGGACAGTCAGGCCGGCACTCGGCACCAACGTCGCCTCGCGAATGAGTGCAATGTTAGAAACCTGCAGCTCATCGATCATGACGGACTCCGTAGAATACGCGGCTCACCGAGTTATAAAAGCTCTCGGGGCCGTAATCGAGCAGCAGCACATCTCCGGGCCCACGGCGCGCCGCCACGCTCTCGACGGTGCCATCGCAGGTAATAAACTGTCCATCGATAGCGATCGCCGGAACGCTCGGGCGGTCATCAGACATAAATATTTCGACGACATCACTCGGCGAAGTCAAAAAGGCACGGGCCTGAATGGTGTGCGGGGCAATGGGTACGCAGACCATGCCCGTATAGTCGGGGCTCACGATGGGACCACCGGCACTCAGCGCGTACCCCGTAGAACCAGTCGCCGTGGACACGACCACGCCATCACCACGCAAGCGATCGATATGGTGGCCCGACACTGTGATGTCAAACTCGACCATATCGGAAAGGGGTCCGCGGGTAAGCGCCATGTCGTTGAGGGCGAACGTGCGCACGACATCCTTCGTGCCATCGTCGCGCACGGACACGATATCCGCGGCGATCGTGGCGCGACGGCTCACGTGCAGCTCGCCGGACAGGGCATCGCTCACGACCTGCAGGATGTCGCGCTCCTCCGGACTCGCAGCAGTTAAAAAGCCCAGGTGACCATAGGAAAGACCGAGGATAGGAATCTCGCGATAGTTGAGGATACGAGCCGCGCGCAGCAGCGTGCCGTCGCCGCCGAGCGTAATGACCAGGTCGGCATCGTCAACATCGGGCGCGCTCTGGATCTTGGAGCGCTGATCGGCAGCCCATACCACCTCGTAGCCCTGGCGCGAAAGCCAAAGCTCGAGCATCAGGCCACTCTCGACCGCCTCTTGCTTGTAGTAATTGGGAACCAGAAAGACCTTCATAGCGTTGCAGCTTTCTCGCTCAAAACCGATACCTGGGATTGCAGCTCATCGTCGGTGCGTTCACCGGGGGCAAACCTCGTGCCGTACAGGAAAAACTCAACGTTGCCCTTGGCACCATGAATGGGTGACACGCACACATCGACCGGGAACAGGCCCTTGGCGGCAAAAAGCTCAATCGCCGCTACAAGCGTATCGCGGCGAACAGCGGGATCGGTCACAATGCCGCCCTCACCCACCAGCGCCGCCGGAGCCTCAAACTGCGGCTTTACGAGCGTGCAGAATGCGCCCATAGGTGCCAAGCACGCCAGCACCGCATCGATAATGTTCGCAATGCTGGTAAACGAGACATCACACACAGCCAGGTCGATGGCGCCCGCATAGCCAAGCTCGGGCAGCTGCGTCACGTTTGTGCGCTCATGCAGTGTCACGCGATCGTCCTGACGCAACGACCAATCGAACTGGGCGCGACCCACGTCCACCGAGACAACGGTCGCAGCTCCGCGCTTGAGCAGGCAATCGGTAAAGCCGCCGGTAGAGCAGCCAACATCCAGACAGGCAAGGCCCGTCGGATTGATGCCAAACGCATCAAGCGCGCCTTCGAGCTTAAGACCGCCGCGGCCGACATAGGGAATGCGCCTCTTCACGTGCAGCGGCAGACCCGGGGTCACCTTAAGGCCCGGCGAAGTCAAGCGCTCGCCGCCACTCGAGACCAAGCCGGCCATAAGAGTGCGAAGGGCATCCGCGCGATCGGCGCAGATGCCCTGTGAAATCAGTTCGTCATCAAGACGCACGCGTTTCATGAATGCCATCAACCATTCGTATCCGGAGATGCGGCTAGCTATCCTGGGATTCGTTTGCCGCATCCTCATCGTATTCCTGCTCGAGCTTATCGGCCTCACGCGGCGTCAGCTCAAACTTGTCGACCATATCGACCGCGCGGGAGCCCAGCTCAATAGCCTCGTCAAACAGATCGAGTGAACGCTCCAAGGACGTATCCTTGGAGCGAACGGTAGCGATGATCTGGTCTAGACGGTCCGAGATCTCGTCAAAGTTGCGGACAGAACCCTCTGGCATGACTACTCCTCGACGGCCTCAGCAGCGTCCGCATCCTCGGCAAATACGCCGGCGGCAGCCTGAGCGGCAGCGACCTTGGCGGCCGCCTCGGCAGCCTGTGCCTCCTCGCGAGCGCGATCCTCGGCCAGCAGCTCTTGGTACAGGTCCTCGCCCGGCAGCTCCTCGCTGCGAGCGATCTTGCCCAGCACGCCGTTGACAAACGATGCAGACTGGTCGGTACCATAAGCCTTAGCGATTTCGACGGCCTCGTTGATCACGATAGCGTCCGAGACCTCTTCGTCGGTGAGGAAGCGCATCTCATAGACAGCGATACGCAGCAGATTGCGGTCGGCGCCGGGCATGCGCATAAGATCCCAGTTCTTGGCAACGGAGCGCAGAGCGCAGTCTATGCGATCAATATGCTCGTAGGCACCGCGGCAAAGCTCCAGCGCATAGGGGTCGAGGGGACCCTTCGAGATCAGGAAATCGCCCTCGAGGACGCGCTCGAGCGGGCTGTCCGTGGCCTCGGCCTGGAACAGCAGCTGCAGCGCCTGACTGCGGGCAAGCGTGCGCCCGCGATAAACCTTAAGGCTCAAAGGTTACTCCTTGGGGAAAACGAGGCCGTCGATGCAAACGTCAACGCGCTCGACCTCAACGCCCACCTGGGCATCGATGGCGGCGACCACGGCGGCGCGAACGGCCTCGGCGAGTTTCTTGAACGGATAGCCAAAGAACACCACGACACGCACGGTGAGTGCGAGCTTGTCACCGACGACCTCGGCCTCGACCGCCGGTTCGGAAGCCGGGGCCTTGGACGAGAGCATCATGGAGACAAGGTTGGTGGCAAGGTCCTTGACGCCAACGGAGGCGATACCCTCGACATCGGACACGGCGCGCGAGACGATGGCGGTCAGAACATCGGGCGAAATGCCGATGCCGTCAATCTTGATTTCCTGGGGCATGAGTTCTCCTAGAAGAGTTGGTTGCTAGACGCGGGAGACGAACTTGCCGTCGCGGGTGTCAACCTTGATGACCTCGCCCTCGTTAAGGTACATGGGGACCTGGATGACAGCGCCGGTGTCGATCGTGGCCGGCTTGGTGGAACCCTGGACGGTGTCGCCCTTAAAGCCCGGGTCGGTCTGGACAATGGTGGTCTCGATGAACATCGGCGGGGTCACGCCCATGAGCTCATCGTCGGCGAAGAGCAGCTGGCAGACGTCGTTCTCGCGCAGCCACTTGGAGTTCTCGCCCACCATGTCCTCGGGAACGGGAACCTGCTCATAGGACTCGTTGTCCATGAAGATGTAGTCGGCACCATCGTTGTAGAGGTACTGGAACTCACGGGTGGTGAGCATGACGCTCTCGAACTTGGTGCCGGCGTTGCAGGTGTTCTCGACGACGCGGCCGCTCTTGATGTCGCGGGTCTTGTAGCGCACAAACGCGCCACCCTTGCCCGGCTTGACATGCTGGAACTCGACGATGGTGTAGACCTTGTCCTTAATGCGGAGACCGAGGCCGTTCTTGAAGTCGGCGGTAGAAATGGTAGGCATAGCGACCTTTCTTGTTGTAGGCAGAACGCACAAGCGTCCAAATTACATACGACCGAAATTATACACTTGCAGACGGCGCCTGCAGCGAGCGCATAAAAAGAGAACGCGGGGCGCCCGAATCTATCCGAACGCCCCGCCCCACAAAAGTAGATTTTAAGGCATGTCCCAAAAATCTACCGAGGTGTTTTAGCAATCGATGACGCGGAGGTCATGCGGGGTCTTGGTGAAGGGCTCGTAGCCGTTCTCGGTGACCACGCCGTAGTCCTCCAGGCGCACGCCGCCCACGCCGGGCAGGTAGACGCCGGGCTCCATGGTGACAACCGAGCCAACCTCGATGATATTCTTGCTGCGGTTGAAATTGGGCAGCTCGTGGATGTCGATACCGACGCCGTGGCCCAGGCCATGGTTATAGTAATCGCCATAGCCGGCATCGCCGATGATCTTCTTGGAGAGCCTGAAGATGTCGTTGCCCTCGACGCCCGGATGGATGGCGGCGACGCACTCCTCGTGCGTACGGCGCACGAGCGCGTACAGGTCGAGCTGCTCCTGGGTAGGCTCGCCCATCACGACGGTACGCGTCATATCGGAGCGGTAGTCGCAATAGCCCGCGCCGTAATCCATGAGGACGAAGTCGCCCTTCTCGATCACGCGGTCACTCGGGACGGCGTGCGGGTTCGCAGTGTTGGGACCGCTCGCGACGATGGAGCCAAAGGCCAAGCTGTCGGCGCCGTTGGCGAACATAAAGTTCTCGAGCTCGTTGCGAACCTGCTTCTCGGTCATACCAGGCTTAATAAAGCCGAGCATATGCTGGAAGGCGGCGTCGGTGATCGACTGTGCGTGGCGCATGAGCTCGATCTCCTCGGCATCCTTGACGGCGCGCATCTTACGGATATCGTCGTGCATCAGCGGCAGCATGCAAGCGACGGAGCGGTCCTCCAGGCCGCGCTGAATGCCCTGGTAGAAGTTAATCTGCATATCGTCCTCGACAGCGCAGACGCGGCACTTGTTGGCCGCGATCTTGCCGGCGACCCAACCGGGGATGGTGCCCTCGTCCATGTCGTAGACCCAGGGACTGCCGGCGGGCGTGTTCTCCTCAAAGCTGTTGAGATAGCGCGAATCGGTATGGAACAGGCACTGGTCAGCCGTAATAAACGCCGCGTGCGGAAACTCGAAGGTGTAATCGAAGACGCCCTTCACGCCCGTAAGCCAACGAAGATTTGCCTCGTCGCGTACCACGATGGCGTCGTAGCCACGCTCGACCATCAGGGCACGGACACGCTCGATACGACCAGCAGGACCGGCAGCAAACTCAGACATGCAGATTCCTTTCTTGTTGTCGTCACATACAGACGGGACGGGCTCAATCAGCGTACGAAAACGCAAGCGATTCGTAACCGATTGAAAACCCGTCCCTCAACATGATACGAAAGACGATGGATGTCAATAAATCTTAGAGAAGTTCCTTACGAGAAGCCAGATACGCCTGGGCATGGCGCTCGAGAACCTCGTCCTCCACGCTGGTCAAACGTATAGCGCCAAGCGCCGCGGGCAACGGCAGCATGCTACGGTTCGAGCGCGCAAACTGCTGCCTGCGGAACTCCTCGACAAACGCGGTAGGCTCCAGGTCGAAGGCAAGTTCCTCGATGTCAAAGTCCTCCAGGCAGTCATCGACATCAAACACATAGTCGATATCGAAGTCGCAGGCATCATGTGCTAGGCGTGCCTCAAAGCGCATGCCCTCGGACAACAGCTGGTAGGCAGGAATCAGCGAAGCGGCATCTCCCAAGCAGGCGCGCAGGGTGCGTTCCCCCGTCTTGCCAAAATCGAGCGCATGGCGAGCGCTCGGGTTCGTGGCCGTCAGCACGTCCTTGCGGGCAGTCTGAGACCATTGGACGGCATTGACGAGCGCGACCTCCTCACCAGCAAGAATCTCGGGGACAGTCTCAATAAACTGATTCCAGCGCGACTTGCTGCTCGAAAGCATGGTGCCAACAAGTACCGCATAGCCGAGCTTGAGGTCCTCGGGGTCCGCTTCGCGAACAAGGTCGAGGTCACACACGACCAAGCCCGGTTCGAGACGAAACGCGATAGCGGGAAGCGCATTGGCCGACGAAGCGACGAGCGGCTTCATGGTCGTCGCGACCGTGAGCATGGCGTCGAAGGTCGTCGGCAGCAGCGCGCACTCGGTTCGGCCACACCACTGGTTGGCGCACCAGCTAACGACCGAGCAGGTCGCCGTGTCGCCGACGGCGACAACGAGATCGTCACAGGTAATGCCGTTAGCCGACAGGGCGCCAAAGACGGTATCGGCATCGGCCAGCGTGGCACCGGCAGGCGAAACCTCGAGGACGAGCAGCGACACGGCAAAGCCGGCGTCGACCAGCGCATGCTCAACGACCTCGCCAAAACGCTCTGACGTGGCGGTGTTCCAAACGACCATCGCACGCTTAGGCTTGCCCACGGCCGAGGCAAACATACGCGACAGCTCATCGAACGCGCCCAATCCGACACGGACATCGACGCTGCGGTTTTGGAAATTGATCAGTTGACGGCGAATCATAGCAGTCCACGCTCCAAAAGCATCTCGGCACAAAGGTAGGAAACGTCCTCGAAGGACTTGTTGCGAATATCAAGGGTAAGATCGGCGGCCTGACGATACAGCGGACGGCGATGCTCAAACAGGCGCGCGGCATGCTCGGGCGAGCGGAAATCGGGGCGCGTGTCGCACCGACGAATCTGGCGCAACGAGTCCTCGAAGTCGCCCTCGAGGTACACGCACGTACCCATTTCGTGCATCAGTTTAATGTTCACTGGCGTCTCGACGATGCCACCCCCGCACGATACCAGCAGGCTGCGCTCGCTTTGAAGCGAACGGAGTGCCGAGGTCTCGAGCTCGCGAAAACGATCCTCGCCCTCGGTCTCAAAAATCTCGGTAACCGACTTGCCGCATCGACGCACGACCAGGCGGTCGGTATCGATAAAACGCCGCTTGAACATGGTGCCGACGTTGCGCGCGAGCGTCGATTTGCCCGCGCCCAAAAAGCCGATAAAGAAGATATGGTCGCAGCCGTGTTTGATGTGCTGGGACATAGCGAGACCTATTCCTCGCAGGGAAGGTCGCGCAGGGCCCGGCGCTCAAAGATACGGAAGATCTGCGTGTACCACAGGTCCTGGGTTGCTTGCGGCTTGACCAGGATGGTATCGACGCCGGCAAAGTTGCCGCTCCACACGTCCGTGTAGAGCTGATCACCGATCAGCACCGCCTCATCGGCCGTGGCGCCGAGGCGCTTAAGACCCGCCTTGAGGGCAAACGGAGCCGGCTTCATAGCGTGGCTGATGGCCTCGAGCCCCAACTCGCGTGCAGAGCTCATGACCTGGTCGCGATGCCAGTTGTTGGACACCATGCACAGCTTAAAGCCTTTGGCACGGGCGGCATCGAGCCAAGCGGAAACCGCGGCGGGAACCTGCTCGGTATCGCGCGGCACCAGGGTGTTATCGCGATCGAGCAGAATGGCGCGTTTGCCGTCGGCCCACAGGGTATCAAGGTCGATGCGATCGACCGAGGCAACGTATCGTTTGGGGCTAAAAATCCTCATGCTAATTCCAAGACTGTTGATGTTCTTCGTAGGTTTGCGAGAAATACTCCTCGTCCTGTGTAATGTAGAAATACAGGTCATCGGAGTCGGTCGGCTCAAGGGTGGCCTTGAGCGCCTCGAGCGACGGAGAACAGATGGGCGTGGGCGGCAGGCCCTCGTGCTTATAGGTGTTATACGGGCTATCGCTCTGCAGGTCGTCGGCGGTAACCTCGCCGCCGGTAACATACATCATGGTCGCATCGCTGTTGAGATAACGCAGACCGTCAAGCTTACCGGCAAGGCGGTTGTAGAAGACCGAGGCCACGTGCGACCGTTGATCGGCGTTGAGACCCTCGCGCTCAACGATAGAGGCAAGGTTAACGATGTCGTAATCGGACATCTCCACACCGTAGCGCTCCTTGATCTTGGCCTCGCAGCTGGCAAAGTCAAGCGACTTGTACTCGGTCTTAAACTGATCGAGCATGGCGCGAATCACTTCATCGGCCGTCGGCGAATCGCCCAGCGAATAGGTCTTGGGGAACAAGAAGCCCTCGAGCGAATCGTTTGCAGCACCCCTAAGGAAGCTATAATCGTCCACGTAGTTGGAGGCCTTGGCCTGGTTGAGGAAGTCTTCCTTAGAGATGCTGTCGTAGGCCTGGGCCACACGGTCGGCGACTTGATCGACCGTCAAGCCCTCGGGAATCGTCAGCGCATTGGAGCCCGCGTTGGGGCCTTCCATGAGTTGCTGCACCACCTTAGTCGTATCCATGAGCGTGGTGAACGAATAAGTACCGGGCTTAAGCGACATATCGGCGTTGAGTTTTTTTACCGCCGCATAGTAATCCTTGGGATTTTCGACGATATGGTTCTCGGAGAGAATCGAGGCGATCGTATCGCCCGAAGCACCGTCGGGAATGGTCACCGTAACCTGCTGACCAGCCGTGACCTTCGAATCCTCGCCGGCAAAGAAGCCCTTGACGACTGGCACGACAAAGAAAACGATCGCGACAAGCGCAAGCACGGCGACGACGCCACCGATAATCATAGGCACCGGGGAGCTTTTCTTTTGGGCACCACGGCGGGCGTGCGTGTTATAGCTCGATCGCGTGGCCGGAGCAACGCCGTGCGAGCCATGAGCGTGATACGAATGCGATTGGGGGGCCTGCGTTCGCTGGATAGGTGCCTGCTGCTTAAAGCGGGTACCGCCTGTAGGCTGGGCTGTACGAGCAGTGGGCTGCTGACCCGTCCGCTGAGCAGGTTGGGCCGAACGAGAGGAGGGCTGCACCGGGCGCGCGGCAGGCTGAGCTGCGCGCTGTGTCGGCTGTGCCGGACGCTGGCCAGGTTGGGTAGGGCGCGGCACAGGCTGTCCCTGGCGAATCGGCTGGCGCGGATCGGAAGCGCTAGGCATGCGAGACCTCCTCGTTTTTACGATCAAGCCACGTCTGCAAAAACAGGCTAGCGGCAATCATGTCAATCTTGCCCCTCATCTGCTTTTCGTTGAGTCCCTGCTCGCGCAAGATGCGCTTGGCCTCTTGCGAGGACAGGCGCTCGTCCTCAAACTCCAGCGGAAGTTCGAGCTCGTCGGCAATCTTTTGCGCTACGGCGGCGACGCGCTCGGCCTGGGGGCCGGGCTCACCGGCCATGGTCAAGGGACGTCCGCTTACCAGGATATCGGGCTCATAGTCCTCGACCATGTAGCGAAACGTCTTGGCCATACCGGTGACCTCAGCAGCCGGAAGCACCTTGACAGGCATTGCCATCTTGCCATCACGGCTTGAGACGGCAATACCGATCCTAGTCTCCCCTATGTCCAGCGCGAGCGCGACCACAGCGACTACTTAGGTTCTTAGGCGCCGAGCGCGGTCTTGGCGGCCGCGATGGCATCGGCGATACCGGCAGCGTTCTTGCCACCGGCCTGGGCCATGTTGGGACGACCGCCACCGCGACCATCGACCAGGCCCGCGATCTGCTTGATCACGTTGCCGGCGTGGAAACCGGCCTTCACAGCGTCATCGGAGCCGGCGGCGAGCAGGGCCGGGGTGCCCTTCCCGGTAACGCTGGCAACTACGCAGGCGACGGGGCCGGCAACCTTCTGGTGCACGGTATCCCAGACGTTGCGCAGGTCTGCGGCCTCGAGACCCTGGAGCTCAGCGACGACGAGCTTGTAGCCATTCAGCTCGACAGCGCCGTCGATGGCGCTGGAAATGGCGTCGGAGGAGCCACCGGTCAGAGCCTTCTTGAGCTTGTTAGAAGTCTCGCGCAGCTCGGCCTGCAGGTTCTCCACGCGGGCGGGAACCTCGTCGACGTGGCACTTGAGCGCAGCGGCGGCAGCGTCAACGAGCGCCAGGCGGTCGGCCATGTAATCGAGAGCGCCCTTGGAGGTCACGGCCTCGATACGGCGGACGTTCGAGCCCGTGGAGGACTCGGAAATGATCTTGAACAGACCGATCTCGGCGGTATTGGCGGCATGCGTACCTCCGCAGAGCTCGCGGGAGAACGGCTGATCCTCGGCGCCCACGGAGACGACGCGGACGACGTCTCCGTACTTCTCGCCAAACAGGGCGACAGCGCCGGCGGCCTTGGCCTCATCGATGCCCATGACGCGGGTCACGACCGGCTTGGAAGCGAAAATCTGCTGGTTGACCAGGTCCTCGACAGCCTTGAGCTGCTCGGAAGACAGAGCCTCGAAGTGCGTGAAGTCAAAGCGCAGGTGCTCGGGCGTCACCAGCGAGCCGGCCTGGGAGACATGCTCGCCCAGGACCTGCTTAAGCGCAGCGTCGAGCAGGTGGGTGGCGGTGTGGTTACGGCGCAGGAAACCACGGCGCTCGGCGTCGAGCGCGGCGGTCACGGTAGCACCGACGGTCAGCGTGCCCTCGGCAACGTGCGCGACGTGAGCATACAGGCCATTGTGGTTCTTGGTGTCGGCAACAGTCAGAACAACGCCCTCGGCGGAAAGCTTGCCGGCGTCGCCCTGCTGACCACCCATCTCGGCGTAGAACGGGGTGCGGTCGAGCACGACCTCAACATTCTCGCCGGCGGCAGCGGACTCGACGGACTCGCCGTTGCGCACGATGGCGACAACCTTGGCGCCCTCAATCACATCGTTGTCGTAACCGTCGAACTCGGTCGCGGCAACCTTGTCGGAAAGCTCGACCCACACGTCGTTGAAGCTGCCCCAGGCGTCGCCCTTGGCATTGGCGCGAGCGCGGGCCTTCTGGTCCTCCATGCAGGCGGCGAAACCGCCCATGTCGACGTCATGGCCAGCAGCGCCGGCGATCTCGACGGTCAGGTCGATGGGGAAACCAAAGGTGTCGTGCAGCTTAAAGGCAACGTCGCCCGGAAGGACGGCGCCGTCGGCGAGCGCTGCCAGGGCCTCGTCAAGATAAACGCGGCCGTTGTCGAGAGTCGTGGAGAAGCGCTCCTCCTCGGAGGCAACGATACCCTTGACGAGCGAGACGTTCTTGAGCAGCTCGGGATAAGCCTCGCCCATCTGAGCGTTGACCTCGTCGATAAACTTGGTCAGGAAGGCGCCCTCGATGCCCAGCAGGCGGCCGTGGAACACGGCACGGCGGAGCAGTCGGCGCAGGACGTACTCGCGGCCCTCGTTACCGGGCAGGATGCCGTCCGAGATCATAAAGTCGACGGCACGGGAGTGGTCGGCAATGATGCGCAGGGAGCGGCTGGCGCCGGAGTAATCGTCGGCGTCATAGGTCTTGCCGCTAATCTCCTCACCGAGCTTGATGAGGTGCTGCATCAGATCGCCGTCGTAGTTGGCGGTCTTATGCTGCATGATAGCGGCCATGCGCTCCAGGCCCATGCCCGTATCGAGGTTGCGGTGCGGCAGCTCCGGCATGGAGCCGTCCTCCTGGCGGTCGTACTGGGTAAACACGAGGTTCCAGAACTCAAGGAATCGGTCGCAGTCGCAGCCGGGCTTGCAGTCGGGACTGCCGCAACCGACCTCCTCGCCCATGTCAAAGTAGATCTCGGAGCACGGACCGCAGGGGCCGGTGGGGCCAGCGGCCCAGAAGTTGTCATCCTCGCCCAGACGCGAGATGTGATCCTCGGCAACACCCAGAGAGCGCCACACGTCGTGAGTCTCGTCGTCCTCGGTAAAGACGGTGAAGTACAGGCGGTCGAGCGGCAGCTTGAACTCCTTGGTGATGAGCTCAAAGGCCCAAGCGCAAGCCTGCTGCTTGGAGACGCCGCCAAAGGAGAAGTCGCCGAGCATCTCAAAGAAGGACAGGTGACGGCCGTCCTCGCCGATGCAGTCGATGTCGTTGGTGCGGACGCACTTCTGGCAGGAGATCGCGCCGATCTCCTTCATGGTCTTCTTGCCCTGGTAGTACTCCTTAAACTGGTTCATACCGGCGTTGGCAAGCAACAGCGAAGGATCGTCGGGGACGAGGGACGAAGAAGAATAGAGCTTAAGACCGCGCTCCTCAAAGAAGTTGAGGAACTTGGAGCGAATCTCGGCCGTAGTCATTGACGGGTAGTCAGCACTCATAGAGGGAATCTCCTCGGTTTCACATCGAAACAGTTCAAACGTAACGATATTACCATCCCACCGCGCAAGTGCAAAAAGAGGGCCGGCACAATGCCGGCCCTTCAGCGAAATTGCATGTTAGCGCGTATGAATGTTGAATCGAATTACCCCGCTAGTTGTCGTCATCGTCCATGGAGCCATCGATGCCGGTTTTGGTGTCGTCGTCCGTATTGGAATCGTCATCCTTGGCGAAGGGGTTCTTGAAGAAACCGGTCGCGTCGGGCTGCAGGCCTGAGAGCTTAATCCAGGGATTATCGAGCTCGGGCTTGGGCATTGCCTGGGCCTCGGGCGCGGTCTCGTTGCCGATGAGTTCGGACTCGTAGATGAACGTATCGTCGCCAAGCGCGTCGTAGGCGGCGACCGGGTTGCCATCGGCATCGCGGTACGGCGTGCCCTTAAACACGGCGCCGTCATAGGCCACGAGCTGGCGGCCGGTCTCATTCTCGAAGTAGTACACGAAAATACCCTTGAGGGCCGCGCACAGCGGAATAGCGATAACCATGCCGATGGGACCCATGAGTGCCGAACCGATAACGAGGGCCGTAAGGCTCATGACGGGATGCACCTGCACCGAGCTCTGCATGACCTTAGGCGAAATCACGTTATCGGTGACGTTTTGTGCGACCATCGTCACGATGAGCGTCCATAACGCCAACATGGGGCTGAACATAAAGCCGAGTACCGTAGCGATTGCTGCGCTCACCCAGGGACCGACGACCGGAACCAAATGCATGATGCCGGTAAAGATAGCCATGAGCGCCGCATACGGATGGCCGATGATCATAAAACCGATAAAGGCAAGGAAGCCACCGCAGATGGACGTCACGACCATGCCGCGCATGTAGCCGCCGACCGAGCGTGAAAGGATGGCAACCATAAAGCGGTACGAGGTCTCTTTTTCCTGTCCGATGATGGTGCAGACCTCGTGGTGCATGCGGGGATAATCGCAGGCAAGCCAGTAGGCAAGCACCAGACCCAGGAAGATGACGAACAGCTGCGAGGCCGTGTTGGTAATGAGCGGAAACACACCGCGGCCGAGCTCGGCAGCGATTTGCGAGACGTACTTGGACGCTACGGTAACCAGCGAAGAAAGATTGTCGTCCAGATACTCCTTGAGCGGAGTGTTGTTGAGCGTCTTGGCGTGCGAGAGCATCTCGTTGAGATCGCCACCCGCAACACGAAGCTGCTCGGGCAGGCGGCTCAGGACTTCCATGATTTGACCGAGCAAAATAGGCGAGAGGATGCAGACGACGCCGACGAGCACGGCAACAACCACAATGAGCGCGATGAGCGAACCGAGGCCACGTCCGACGCCGTGATGTTCGAGCCAGTTGGTGATCGGGGACATCACAAAAGCAATAATGGAGCCGACGGCGAGAAACTCGATAACCGGTGCCAGGATGCCCATAAGGTTAAAGATGACAGCAGCAATAACAATGCAGCCGACAACAGCCCAAATGCGCAGCGTCATAATGCGGGTGCCGCGCAGCGCGCGATCGGTTTGCTGGGGGCGCTCACTCATGAACGAATCATCACTCCGTCGGGGTCGATCTTGTCCTGAATCTTCTTAAGCGTGCGGCGCAGCAGACGCGAAACCTGCACCTGAGAAATACCCAGCTTCTTGGCGATCTCGATCTGGGTCATGCCCTTCACGAAGCGCAGCTCGATCACCTCGCGCTCGCGCGGCGAGAAATCGCGAATGGCCTCCTCAATCACCAAGCGGTCATCGGTAAAGTCGAGTTCATTGTCCTCGTCGGCATAACGGTCGAGAATCGAAGGCGAATCGTCGGAATCAGATGTACCGGGAGCCTCGATAGGCACCGAGGTATAGGCCGAAGACGATTCCATAGCCTCGAGGACCTCGTCGACAGTCACATCTAGATACTCAGCGATCTCCTCAACCTTGGGCGAACGCTGCAGCTCGTTGGTAAGTTTGTCAGTAGCCTGGTTGACCTTGGCCGAGAGCTCCTGCAGACGACGCGGCACGCGTACGCTCCAGCCCTTGTCGCGGAAATGGCGTTTGATCTCACCCAGGATAGTGGGTGTCGCAAACGTCGTGAACTCAAGTCCGCGTTCAGGGTCAAAGCGGTCGATAGCCTTGAGCAAGCCCAGATAGCCGACCTGCAAAAGGTCATCGAGTGGCTCGCCGCGATTCTTAAATTTGTTGGCAAGAAACCTTACCAGGTTCATATGGGACATGACGAGCTGCTCGCGGGCGTCCGGATCACCGGTCTCCTTGTAGCGGCGAAACAGCTCGCGGGTTTTCTCCTTATCCCAAGCGGTCTTGCCGCTCCGGGAACGTTCGGTCATATTAGATATCCGCCTTGAGGTCGAGGGAAAGCGTCAGGGGCGCCGCGGTCTTTTCGTAGGAGTCGCACACGCTTGCAAGGATGAGCTCGGCATACACCGCAGCCTGGTCGTCTTCATCGACAGTCGCCTGATCGCCAAAGGTAAAGGTCATGCCCACGTGCGATTCGTCGACATCGAATTTGATCGAGATATCGTCGGAATCAACAGCCGTGCAGCCAAAGATGAAGGCTTCCTCGGCAGCCATGCGGATGTCCTCGATGCGATCGACAGACATGGAGCACAGGGCACCAACGTTGGCCGCCGTCATGCGCACAAGGCGAGCGAGACGCGGGTCACCAGCAACGGTAAGCGTGATGGGGCAGGTTGCTTCGCTACTCATCTCAGGACTCCTCAGAGGTCTCGGCGGGCGTATAGGTGTAATACTGAGCCGGCCTGGCTACAGACTTGTGAGCCACATCTGCGCCATCGGCGGCCTCGTCCTCGCCAATTAGGACGCGCTCGGTGGGCTGCTCGGCCTCCGCAGCGGCAGCGGCGAGCTTGCGCTCGGCGTCAGCTGCAGGTGCCTTCACCTTATTGAACAGCTTCTGCACGGCACCGGCGGCAGAATCGGTCACGCTCGACACGGCGTTGCTGGCCTCGGCCATACTGCCCGTGACCTCGGAAATGTCGCGAACGACGGCCTCAACCTCAACGAGGTTGGACGTCAGGGCGTCAACGGCGGTCTTGCTCGACTTAAGCAGCGGCTCAATCTGGGCAAGTGCCGGTGTAAGCTCGTCGACAGCGCCGTCGAGTTTTGCCACCACCGGCTGCGCCTCGGCGATAGTGTTGTTGAGGTCGGTTACGGTCTTATCGAGCGAGTCGACAACAGTGCGGGTCTTGCGCAGCGTGAGCGCGAGCTCAGCGATAGCCCACACGCCGGCAATGGCAAGCACCAGCAGGGCAATTTGAATGGGACTCATACAAGCCTCCCGGAAAAATCGAAATACAGACGCTGTTCATGGTACCCCAAAGAAGGGGAAAGATACCCAAAGGGAATGTGCGAGGTGCCAATGACCTACTTGGGCGCGTTACCGCTACGGTCACGTTCGCTTTGCTCCACACGCCACTCTTCCCAACCGCGGCCGGCAGGTTGCCAAAAGGCACCATGTTCCAGGCCGTCGGGCAAGTAGCGCTGATCGACCCAGCCTTCGGGATAATCGTGCGGATACTTGTAAACGCCGTACTCATCGCTACCAGGGCGATGGCGATCGCGTAGGTAACTGGGCACCTCGCGAAGACCACTGCTGTGGATATCGGCTAGCGCCGCATCGATCGAGGCCTCGCACGCATTGGACTTAGGCGCCAAGCACACATAGAGCGCAGCTTGTGCCAGGTTAATGCGACATTCAGGATAGCCAATAACTTCAGCAGATTTAAAGGCAGCATGCGCCACCAAAAGTGCCTGCGGATCGGCATTACCAACGTCCTCAGAAGCCTGAATCATAATGCGGCGGGCGATGAACTTAGGATCCTCGCCCGCATCGATCATGCGCGCGAGCCAATAAATGGTGGCATCGGGGTCGCTGCCGCGCATGGACTTGATGAACGCACTGATAATGTCATAGTGCATGTCGCCGTTTTTGTCATACGAAAAACCGCGACGCGGATTGGCAATCTTCACGTCATCCACGGTAATGGAATAGCGCTCCCCCGCCGCAGGCGCTGGCGTTCCCTCGGTATCGGGACGCGTGACGGCAATCTCGCTCGCAAGCTCGAGCGTCGTGAGCGCCGAGCGAGCGTCGCCGGCGGCCAGCGTGCAGATGGTCTTAACCGTATCCTCATCGGCCGAGAACTTGCCGTTCAGACCCTGCGGCGCCTCGAGCGCACGCTCGATAAGCGTGGCGATATCCTCGTCTTTGAGGTGCTCAAGCTCCACCACGCGACCACGCGAGAGCAATGCCGAGTTGACCTCAAAGTACGGATTCTCCGTCGTGGCGCCGATCATAATGACGGTACGATTCTCGACTGCATGCAACAGGGCATCCTGCTGCGACTTGGAAAAGCGATGAATCTCGTCGATAAACAGGATGGTGCGACGGTCGTAGGTATTCAGGCGCGTCTTTGCCTCGTCAATCACGCGGCGCAGATCCTTCACAGTACCCGTGACGGCGCTGACCTCGACAAACTCGCTCTTGGTATGGTTGGCGATAATGTGGGCCAGCGTCGTCTTGCCCGTACCGGCCGGCCCGTACAGAATCACACTCGACAGCACGTCGTGCTCTATCGCGGCACGCAGCCATGAGCCCTTACCGACGGCCTTTTGCTGGCCCACGTAATCATCGAGCGAATTGGGGCGCATGCGCACCGCGAGCGGCGCATTTCTAAAGGAACGCTCGCGCGTCGAGGCAGAAAAAAGGTCGTCCATAGCCATCCCGTGCATCAATCAAAATCGTTGTTGACCAACAGTATACCGAAAGGATACGAACTACCGTTCGTTAATATAGGTGCGGTGCGGAAACTTTAAACCCGGGAACAGCTTGCTCGTGAGCTCGCAGAAATAACCGTCCGTCATGCTCGCGATATAATCCACCACGGCTTGATCCTTGTCGTCCTGCCAGGCATACACGCGATCGTAGTAAGAAAGCTGCTGCTCAATGCGAGAAATGTGATGCTTAAAGATGTACGAAGACTCGTCGCCTTCGTTTATGTCCCGCAGGCAACGGCCGTAGAGCTTTTCGAAGGCCTCTCGCAGCTCCGCTTCGGAGTCGCCTTCGATGCCGCCCTTGCTATAGATCTTCTCGTAGTTCTCGCGCTTGGCCCGACGGATTTCCTCAAACAGGTCCTCGCTCATCTCGATGCGCGGCTTGCCATAGCTGTGCTCGACGATATCGATGGAAGCGTGCGTGAGGATCCAACTGTTGTAGGCACCGCCCCGGCCATCATCAAAAGCGTCGGGCGAAAGCAGGCGCGCCGCGATCGCATCCTGACGGTCACGACCGACATAGGCGAGGATGTCCGAAATGCGAACGACGCAGCCCTCGAGCGTCATGGGACGCAGGTGCTCAATAGCGCCATAGCCCGTGGCGATACAGTCCTCAACCGTCTGATCGAACTGGTCAAAGGAGCCCATATCCGACAATTCAAACACGCGCTGCTCGTACTCGCCGTTATGGCATAGCACGCCGTCGAGCGTCTGGAGCGATACGTTACGGCCATACAGGGCATCGAGCACGCGCACCGACTGCACGTTATGGAAAAAGAAGCGACCGGTACGCTCATGATAGATATCGTTGAGGAATCGCTCACCGGCATGGCCAAAGGGCGTGTGCCCCAAGTCGTGGCCCAGGCCAATCGCCTCGATCAGATCGCAATTGAGCCCCAGGGCGCGACCGATATCGCGCGCAATGCGGGACACAAGCTGCACATGCAAACCGCGACGTGACAGATCGTCATTGCTGCGAAAACTGAAGACCTGCGTTTTGCCTGCATAACGGGTGTACGCCGGAAGATGAAGTATCTTTTCGGTATCGCGCATAAACGCTGGACGCATAAGCGTACCTTTGTCGGCGACACGATCAACACGACGAATGACCTGGTCGTCGTTGCAACGATACGGACTGACATAGCCCGAAGCACGATCGGCGGCAATGCGCTCGACAAGTTCGGACGACAACGCCGAGGGAATACGGTCCATGCGCGCCTTTATGACGGCCGTTTCTTGATTAGTTGCCATGGCATGCTCCTTAAGAAGAATGCGCAATTGGTTACAATGTGCAGCCCACGACCTCGATTATGGCAAAAATCGGCACCAAAAACGGGAGCAATGGCAGGGAGCGCGATTTTGTGATGAGGCAGGAGAGGGCAAGGGCCAGGAGCGCGGCGGCAAATGCCACGATGCCACCCATAGGGTCGAGCGTGCAAAGCGCGAAGAGCGCCTTGGCATCTCCCATGCCGATGCCCGGGGTTTGGCGAAGACGACGCCAGAGGGACTCAGTCAGCACGAGAGCAAGATACATGATGACGGCTAGACCCGCGTGGTCAAGCGCTGTGCTCAAACCGAGGTCGAGCCAAACGCCCGCAAACGCCGCCACCGCGCACGCGCCGGCAAGCTCATTCGGGTACCGACGCTCGCGGGCATCAACCACCGCACCGGCAAAGGCGCAGATCCAAAATGGGATATAGAACATCATGCACCTCCATGAACAGCTGCTCAAAAGCAAAAACCACCACAAAGGTGTCTGTCCCCTTTGTGGTGGTTTTGGTGGTGGTTATTTAGCGCCTTGCATGACCTCGTCGAGGGTAACGTTGACGGCGTGCTGCGTCGGGACCCAGTCGACCTTTAGGAACAGTGCGGCCACCGTGATGGGAATATAGCTGAACATAAAGATCGGGAAGGTAAACAGGTTGGTCACCAGGCGCCACCTTTGAGCGCAGTGAATGTGCTTGTACTCAAAGATGGTCGTGAGCAGCGCCAGGATAAAGAAGGTCTGGTACATCATCGCGAAGGTCATAATGAGCGAGGCGGCACAAGCCTGCATCTCGACTTCGGTAGCCAAGAAGCCGTGTGAGAGTCCACCCACGATAAGGAACGTCGCGTTGGCTAGCATGGAAATCAGGGACAGAAGCATGCCCGGAGCGATGGTCATAAACATGTCATATGCGGCAAAGCGATGATAGCGGAAGGTCGACTTGACCAGGTGCTTACCATACGTAAAGAACACCTGGTAAAAGCCCTTGGTCCAACGCATACGCTGCTTCCAGGATGCCTTGAACGTCACGGGCTGCTCGTCAAAGAACTCCGCCGGCGCATAGCCAATGCGGATGCCGTGAATGGCGCAGAACGTGGTGAACTGGATGTCCTCGGTCAGCGTATGGAACTGCCAACCGTGCATGCCCTCGATCACGCTCGCCGAGATAAGGTAGCCCGAACCCGAAACGGCACAGGAAGTCTTGCAGATATTACGTGCGTTATTGAGGAAACGCGCCTCGCGCAGGTACCAAGTGGCGTTGGCAGCCGAGATCCACGAGCTACCAAAGTTTTTGGAGTTGCGGTAGCTTGTGACCACATGGAAGCCCTGGTCAAAGGCGTCATTCATCTTGGAGACGTAATCGCGGGAGATAACGTTGTCGGCGTCGAAAATAAAGTAGCCCTCAAAGGTATCGGGATACTCGTTAAGAATGCGGTCAAAACCAAAGTCCATGACCCAGCTCTTACCCTTACGGGCCAGGTCGTTACGCTCATAGACGATGGCGCCAGCCTCGCGAGCGAGCTGCGCCGTGTTATCGGTGCAGGCATCGGCAACCACGAAGACCTCGATAAGCTCGGACGGACAGTCCTGGTCTTTGATGGAGCGCACGAGATTGGCAATTACCGCCTCCTCGTTATGCGCCGCAATGAAGAAGGCATAGCGATGGAGCTTTTTGGCCTTGGGAGGTGCAACCTCACCGCGCAGGGCGCCAATGACAAAGAAGACGACCTGGTACAGAAAGCAGACTGTGAGCAGCGTAACCACAATCTGGTTAAAGATCACGATGGGCGTGTCGGTTTGTAAATAGGCGAGCATGCAGGCTCCCAGGAACGCGTTACGTAAACAACAGTATATTTTACCGCAGGCTAGGGGCGTTCAAGAAACCACCTAATACTGACTAGGCTTCGAGAAGACCGAGCTGAGGAACGATCTCGTCGCCGGCAGCGGTGCGACCAAGCGAGCGCGGGGCCAGGTCGTCAAGAACCGCAGCGAGATCCCACGGCAGCTCGTCGCGGCACTCAATGCGCTCCCCCGTCACGGGATGGTCGAATGAGACGCGCCAGGAATGAAGGAATTGCCTGGTCAGACCCTGATCGGCGCGTGCATCGCACTTGCCGTAGAGTGGATCGCCCACGCAGCCGTGGTTGATATGGCGCATATGCACGCGAATCTGATGTGTGCGGCCCGTAAACAGGTGGCACTCGACGAGCGTATAGCCGTCGTCAAAACGCGTGGAATCGAAGCGCTCGAGGACCTTAAAGGTCGTAATGGCCTGGCGGGCAAAGGGATCATCTGAGACTGCCATCTTGACGCGGTCACGCGTAGAGCGGGCGATACCAGTGTTGATGGTCCCCTCATCCATAGCGATATGTCCGTGAACGAGCGTGATATAGCGGCGGTCGAGCGTGCGCGTACGGATAAGATTTTGGAGCGCGCGCTGGGTGTCGTCGTCCTTGGCCGCAAGCATAAGGCCCGAAGTGTCGCGATCCAGACGATGCACGATGCCGGGGCGATCCTCGCCCTGCACGGTGCCCAGATGGTCGATACCGCAGTGATAGACCAGGGCATTCGCGAGCGTACCGCTCTCATGACCATGCGCAGGATGGCACACCAGGCCGCGCTGCTTGGAGAGCACAATGAGATAGTCATCCTCATAGCGAATGTCGAGCGGGATGGCCTCGGGTATCACGTCGGTCGGGTCGTGCGGCTCGGGCAAATCGACCGAAATACGGTCGCCGGCTCGCACGGCGTACTTTTTGGAGAGACAGGTCTCGCCGTTGACGGCAACGGCGCCGCCCTCAATCAGATGCGCGCAGGCAGAGCGTGTGGGACAGCCGTCGTTGGCACCCAGATAGGCGTCGAGACGCTGACCAGCGGAATCGTCAGCAACAAGAATATGAATGTCGGCCATTAGCGCTCATTCCTTTCGCGAATCTTGCGGGCGCGCTCCCCACGCTGCTTGGCTTTGCGTTTGGCGCGGGCCTCGTCACGAGCGTTGAGCTCGGCAGTCGCATCGACCTCACGAGCAGCAGGGCTCAAGAACATGTAGCCGATGAGCGCCAGCACGACACCGACCGTAATGCCGATATCGGCAACGTTAAAGACGGGGAAATCGATGAAGGTGGTGGCAATAAAATCGGTCACGAAGCCAAAGGTCAAACGATCGATCGCATTGCCGACGGCACCGCCCGCGACCATAGCCATACCAACGACCTCCAGGCGAGCAAGCTGAGGCACACGAACAAGATACACCGCGATGGCAATGATGACGACAAGTGCCAGCACGACAAACGCAATGCCATGACCCTCGCCCATGCTAAAGGCAGCTCCGATATTACGGACAAACAGAAAGTCAATCACGCCGGGGATAACGGTCATATGCAGAGCATCGCCCACGGCACGAACCGCAAGCTTGGTCAGCTGGTCAAGAAGCAGCACAACCAGCGCCACGCTACCAGCAACACCCAACCGCCAACGCAAAGACGGCGTCATATCCCCAGTACGACCCAAATCAATCTCCTACCCTCAAGAACATCGAATTACGTTTAACGCAAATCAATATCTTATATTGACCAGCAACGAAATAGCCGATGATTCGTTACCGACAGCGAAAACCCGCCAGAGCGAGCAAGGTGCCTTGAAACAAGGCGGCATTGACCTTCTGGTCATGCCGCCGAAGTTGAAAGGCAGATTGCCGCTCTGGCGGGTTTGCAGCGTCAACTGGTTACGCGGTTTGGTAAAACCGCGTAACTAAAGAGCTTCGGCACAACGTTTGCAGATGTGCGCGTGGCCGTTGTACTCGCCGACGGTGGTGCGGTAGTTCCAGCAACGGTCGCAGCACTCGCCTTCGGCAGCCTCGATGGCAACGGAAAGCTCCTCGCCCTGGGTCAGCTCAACATCGGAGACGATGTAGAACTCGGCCAGGTCGACGGCCTTATCACCGGTCAGCAGCGCGTACATCTCGGCGGGAACGACCGCCTTGACGCGGACCTGCTGGCTCTTAGTGAAGGTGCCGGCAGAACGGGCATCCTCAAGGGCCTTGGTCACGGCGCTACGGAGCTCGAGCGAAGCCTCGAGCACGCCCTCAAACTCATTGGCCTCGTCGACCGTGATGGGCGACTTGTACCAATCGAGCAGCGCGGCGTACTTCTGGTGATCGACGCAGCCGGCGGGCGCATATGCCATGGCCTCGTCGACGGTATAGGACAGGATCGGCTGCAGGTCGCGCATGAGCATCGAGAAGAGCTCGGCCAGCACGGTCTGGGCACTGCGGCGCTCGAGCGAGCCGGGCTTGTCGCAGTACAGACGATCCTTCAGGGCGTCGAGATACACGTTGGAAAGCTCGGTAACCACGAAGTCATAGAGCGCACGGTAGGCGCGCGGGAACTCATAGCTGGCGTAGGCGTCGTCGACCTCGGCCTGGACCTGGGTCAGACGGGCAACCATGAGCTTGTCGAGCGGCAGCAGGTCGGCAAAGGCGACGCCGTCGGTCTCGGGCTCAAACTGACCCTCGAGCTCGGAGAGCAAGAAGCGCAGCGTGTTGCGGAAACGACGATAGGCATCGGACGTACGAGCGAGAATCTCATGGTCGATGGAGACGTCGGAGCTGGTGTCGACGGAGGCAACCCAGAGACGGATGATGTCAGCGCCCATCTCGTCGCAGACCTTGTTGGGGTCGATGACGTTGCCGAGCGACTTGGACATCTTGCGGCCCTGGCCATCGAGCGTGAAGCCCTGCGAGACGACCGCCTTGTACGGAGCATGGCCGTTGGCACCCACCGAGGTGAGCAGCGAGCTCTGGAACCAACCGCGATGCTGGTCGGAGCCCTCGAGATACACGTCAGCCGGGTACTCAAGCTCGGGTCGATACTCGCAGACGGCCTTCCAGGACACGCCGGAGTCCCACCACACGTCGAGAATGTCCTTATCAGCCTTGAGGTGATGGCCGCCACACTTGGGGCAAACGCAAGCCTCGCCCAGGTAACTCTCGGGAGCGTCGGTGAACCAGGCGTCGGAGCCCTTCTCGTGGAAGAGCTTGATGACGGCGTCGAGCGTGGCGTCGTTCATGACCTTCTCGCCGCAGTCGGCGCAAGTGTAGCTGGGGATAGGCACGCCCCAGTTGCGCTGACGGCTGATGCACCAGTCGGGACGCTGCTCGACCATGGCGCCGATGCGGTTGGCCGCGTGGGCCGGATACCACTTGACGTTCTCGCGGACCTCTTTGCCAGCCTGCTCGCGCAAACCGGTCTTGTCCATCGAGACAAACCACTGGTCGGTAGCACGGAAGAGCACCGGGTGCTTGCAACGCCAGCAGTGCGGATAGCTGTGCGTGATCTTCTTCTCGAGGACTAGGGTACCGCGCTCGCGCAGGAACTCGATGATGTGCGGGTTGGCCTCATCGGTGTCCATACCGCTGAAGGGGCCACCGGTGCCAAACTCCTCGCCGGTGTAGAACTTGCCGTCGTCATCGACCGGCATGCAGATGTCGGTGATGCCCTCCTTGAGGCAGGCAAAGTAGTCGTCGACGCCGTGGCCGGGCGAGTTGTGGACGATACCGGTACCGTCATCGACACCGACGTAATCGGCCAGCAGCGCCACACCCTCGACACCGTCAAAGATCGGCTGCTTGTAGTGGATGTGGTGGAAGGTCTCGGCGGGAACCACATAGGGCTTGCCGTCGACCATAACCGGGGTGTACTCCCAGCCAAACTCCTCGCAGCACTTGGGAGCCAGGTCCTCGAGCATGACCTCGGCGCGGCCGTCGTGCTCAACGGCGACGTAAGCGGCGCCGGGCTTGAGGGAAACTGCCTGGTCGGAGGGAATGGTCCACGGCGTGGTCGTCCAGATGATGAAGTCAACCGGGCCGTCGAAGTTCTCGAGGCCGGCGGGCTTGGAGGTCATCTCGAAGCGCACGAAGATGGACGGGCTCGTCTCGTCGGAGTACTCAATCTCGGCCTCGGCGAGTGCGGTGTGGCAGTGCTTGCACCAGTGGACGGGCTTGTGACCGCGATAGATCATGCCCTTGTCGAACATGGCCTTGAAGACCTCGATGTCGGCGGCGTCATGCTGGTGATAGAGCGTCAGGTAGGGGTTGTCCCAGTCGCCAAGCACGCCCAGACGACGGAAGCCGGCCTTCTGCAGCTCGATGTTCTCGACAGCGAACTTGTTGCAAAGCTCGCGGATCTTAGCCGTGGAGGTCTGGTTGAACTTCTCGGTGCCGAGCTTCTCCTCGACCTTGTGCTCAATCGGCTGACCGTGGCAGTCCCAACCGGGGACATAGGGAACTTCGCAGCCCTGCATCATCCAGTAACGGTTGATCATGTCCTTGGAGATCTTGTTCATCGCGTGGCCGATGTGGATCGGGCCGTTGGCGTACGGAGGGCCGTCGTGCAGCACGAACTTCTTGTGACCCTCGTTCTTCTTTAGAACTTGCTCGTAGACCTTGTTGTCCTGCCAGTCCTTGAGTCGCTTGGGCTCGGACTTGGAAAGACCGGCACGCATGGGAAATCCGGTTTTGGGCAGATTCATCGTCTGCTTGTACTCGTTTGCCACGGTACCCCTTTCATGTCGTGGGCGCGCACGCCCTCTGGGCACCAAAAAAGCGCCCGTCCCTACAAGCTGGGACGAAGCGCCACAAAACAGGCAGTCTGCCCGTAAAAGCTCTTCGCTTAACCACCCAGCTTAGATGCCCTCGCCCGCGTATTCGCGCGCTCGCATCCGTTACTCGGCTGGCCTATATCGACGACCATCTCGGCGATGTCTACTAAGACGAACCTGCGCGGCACGTCCGTTGGGACCGCAGCTCCGGGGTGATTTTCATCGGTCGCATGCACGGGTTCTCAGCGCTCCCCGCTCTCTGTAGCATGCGGACGGCCGACTAGTCGTCCCCATCAACGCTTATGCGGAGTATGCTAGCACGTTCCGCGCCAGCGAAAAACCCTCAACACTGGTTTTATACGTTCGAAATTTCTTGCGGCCGTGGACCTTCTCCTGGAGCAAAATACCTGTAAGCACTTTATCGAACGAAAGAAGGTTGCTATGCGCACGATCGGAATGAGCGACTACACCGTTGGCGAGGATTGTTTTACCGAGCTGCCCGCCGCACTGGCAGAGTACGGAGCGACCAAGGTCGCCATCATTGGCGGCAAGCGAGCCCTGGCTGCGGCGCTGCCGGGCATCGAGGCTGCGCTGGCAGGCACCGACGTCGAGATTCTGGAGACGCGCGTCTACGGCACCAACAGCACGCGCGCCAATATCGCCAAGGTCGTGAACTCCCCCGCTTGCCAGCAGGCAGACGTGCTTATCGCCTGTGGCGGCGGCAAGGCACTCGACACCGTGAAGACCGCAGCCATCGAGCTCAAGAAGATCGTCTTCACCGTCCCGACGATCTGTTCCAACTGCTCGGCCGCGACCGCCATTGCCGTCGTGTACAACGACGACGGCTCGCTCGAGGGATATTCGTACCCCAACCGACCTGCGCATATCTTCATCAACCCCAAGATTATCGCCGAAGCTCCGGCGGAGTACTTCTGGGCCGGCGTGGGCGATGCCCTGTCCAAGCAGCCCGAGGTCGAATACGCCACGAGCGCCGGTAATTTGGAGCATACCGCCGGTCTTGGCCTGGCACTCGCCCACACCTGCTCCGAGCCGCTGTTTACTTATGGCGTCCAGGGTCTTGAGGACGTGCGCCGGAATCTGTCGAGCGAGGCCGTCAAGCAGATCGCGCTCGACATCGTGGTCAACACGGGCTATGTCTCGAACCTGACCAACCAAAACGATTACTACTACAACTCGAGCGTGGCGCACGCGTTCTACAATGCGACGTGCAGCATTCCGCGCGAGGGAACCTATCTGCACGGTGAGGTCGTGAGCCTGGGCGTGCTCGTGCTGTTTGCCTATACGGGCGATACCGAGAGCCTTGAACGCTACGCCGCCTTTAACAAGCAGATGGGCCTGCCCGTAACGCTTGAGCAGGTCGGACTTTCCGAGGCCGACATCCCTGCCCTGTGCGAATACGCACACGCCACCAACGAGTGGAAGCAAGGCAACCCGGAGCCCTTCACCGACGAAAAGTTCGCCGCCGCCATCAAGGCCGCCAACGCCTACGGCCACACGCTCTAGGCCTAGCCCAAAACCACCACAAGGGAGCAGTGCCCTTGTGGTGGTTTTTTATTGCTCCAGCATGCTGGGGTCGAACTCGCTAGCCGGGATCACGCGATAACCGTGGCGGAGCAGTAAATCAACGAAGACACCGTTGCCCGCCGTAAGGGTGCCGCTGAATGTTCCGTCGTAGATGCGACCTGCGCCGCACGAGGGGCTGCGGTCCTGAAGGATGCACGCGACTATCTCTTCCGGTCCGCCTGCCTGCTCGCACATATCGAGCGCACGTTGGGCACCCAGGCGAAATTCGCGATCAACCGAGATGCCCTCGCAGGTACGGACCTCGCCGTTCACAATCTCGGACGGCTTGCGCGGCGTGGGCAGGCCGCCAAAGACCTCAGGGCACACCAAGAGGACCTCGGTCCCCGTGCGCTCGCAAGCCTCGATCAGCTCTCGATGATAGTTGTCGAGCCCGTTATACTTGCAGCTCTCGCCCATTAAACAGGCGCTCACCACGATCTTCATTTCCATCCCTCTCAAACAAAACGCCCCATTTGAGAAAGCTACTCAAATGGGGCGTCGGCGTCTACTGGCTCGGCCGCGGCTTTACTGTTGCTTGGGCATCAGTGGGTTTTCGCGCGTGAGGAGGTTCATAAACTCCTCACCCGTGATCGTCTCCTTCTTGTAAAGATAACGAGCGAGCTCGTGGAGCTTGAACTTGTTCTCCTTGAGGATCTGCAGGGCACGATCGTGCGCATCCTCGATCAGCTTGGCGACAATCGCGTCCACACGCTCGGCCGTACCGGGGGCGCAGGTGAGCGACGTGTCCTGGTTAAGGTACGCATTCTGAACGGTACCGAGTGCCATCATGCCAAACTCATCGGACATACCAAAGCGCGTCACCATGTTACGGGCGAGCTTGGTGGCCTGCTCGATATCGTTGGCGGCGCCGGTCGTCATCTCACCAAAGATGAGCTCCTCGGCTGCACGGCCACCGCAATAGACGGCGAGCTTGTCCAGGACCTCCTGGCGCGTGGTCAGGAAGCGCTCATCCTCCTCGACCTGCATGGTGTAGCCCAGAGCACCGCTCGTGCGCGGCACGATGGTGATCTTCGTGACCGGAGCAGAGCCCTTTTGGCGGGCAGCGACGATGGCATGGCCAATCTCGTGGTAGGAAACAACCTGCTTCTCGTGGTCGGAAAGCACCGTGGACTTACGCTGCTGGCCGGCGATGACGACCTCCACCGACTCCTCAAAATCGTCCTGCGTAGCGCGCTTGCGGCCCTCACGGACGGCACGCAGGGCGCCCTCGTTGATGATATTGGCCAGGTCGGCGCCCGAGGCACCGGGTGTGGCGCGGGCAATCGCGGTCAGATCGATCGGAGGCTGAGTCTTCACGCTCTTGACGTGGAGCTCGAGGATGTTCTTACGGCCGGTCAGGTCGGGCAGCTCGACGGGAATGCGGCGGTCAAAACGGCCGGGGCGCAGCAGGGCCGGATCGAGGCTGTCGGGGCGGTTGGTGGCAGCAAGGACGACAATACCCTTGTGGTTATCGAAGCCGTCCATCTCGGTCAGCAGCTGGTTGAGCGTCTGCTCGCGCTCGTCGTTGCCGCTAAAGCCGCCGCCATCGCGCTTCTTACCGATGGTATCGATCTCATCGATAAAGACGATACACGGGGCCTTTTCCTTGGCCTGCTTAAACAGGTCACGCACCTTAGCAGCGCCGCGACCAACAAACATCTCAACGAACTCAGAGCCCGAAATGCTAAAGAACGGCACGCCCGCCTCGCCGGCAACAGCCTTGGCAAGCAGGGTCTTACCGGTACCCGGAGGGCCAACAAGAAGAGCGCCGCGCGGCAGCTTGGCGCCGATCTCCTCGTAGCGCTGCGGCTTCTCCAGAAAGTCGACGACCTCCTTGAGGGACTCCTTGGCCTCTTCCTGGCCGGCGACGTCCTTAAAGGTCACGCCCACGTCCTTGGAGGCGATCACGCGCGCGCCGGACTTACCCAGTCCGCCGCCGCCAAAACCGCCGCCGCCAAAGTTCATCGACGGACCGTCATCGCCCATGGCCTTCTTCATGCGGCGGTTGAGCCACCAGCCAATCAGGAAGAAAATCGCCATGGGAAGAATGAGGGTGAGCAGGTAGTAGGTCATCAAACCCGAGTTTTTATCGGGAACGACCGACTCAAGCGAGGCGCCAGATTCAAGCACGCGATCGGTAAAGCCCGCGTCATTCGGCACACCGGTCGTCTTGTAGGCGATGTTCTCGTCCTCGCCCTTCTTGGTGTAATAAATCGAGTAATCGTCCGTGTTGTACTCGACCTTGTCAACGCTCTTCTTATCGAGCGCTTTGACAAACGTCGAGTAATCGGTCTTCGTAATCTGCTGCGTGTGACCGATGTTGGGGAACAGAACGGTCGAGAGCACGAGGTAGACGACGAAGGCGATGAGCACGTAGAGGATCATATTCCGTCTACGTTTGTTGTCATCCATCTCCATCTGCTTGAACTCCATCTACTGGGGTTGATAATGTTTTTAGAATACCCAACCCGGACGGCGATAAACCGACGCCGGGCACGAAAGGACAGAGATGGCATCACTGGAATTCGGCAAGGTTCAAATCTATACGGGCGACGGCAAGGGCAAGACAACGGCTGCGTTGGGGCTCGCCTTGCGCGCGACGGGCTACGGACTTAACGTGCTTATGCTGCAGTTTGCAAAGAAGCTGCACTGCGCCGAGCATGATGCGGCGCCCCGTTTGGGTCTGCACATCGTACAAGCCGACCGCGACACGCCCGAAGCCTGTGCCGCACAAGTCATGGAGCTGGCGCGCGAGCAGATTAGCCAGGTCGACGTGTTGATCTTGGATGAGCTGGGAGAAGCCATGCGGCGGGGCTTTGTGACGCGCAAAGATGTCGAAGCGCTGATCGCGATGAAGCCCGACACCACGGAGCTCGTACTGACCGGCCGAGGCTTGCTGCCCCTCGCCGACCTTGCCGATCTGGTAACCGAAATGCGCCCTGTCAAACACTACTTCGACGAAGGCCTCCTAGCCCGCCAAGGCATCGAATACTAATTCGGCACTTAGGGACGTTCCCTTTCTGCCGGCTAGGCGGTGGCGCGGCCTAGCCAGTTGCCGCTGTGGTGGTAGATGGTGAACATGGTTGCGGTGATGAGCCAGGTTACGGGATAGACCAGCAGCAGGTGCTCGAGCGACGGATCAAAAGGCATAATCGCAAACACCCAGATTACCCTTAGGACGACGGTACCGAAGATGGTGAGAACCATGGGCTGGAAGCTCACGCCGGCGCCGCGGATGGAGCCCGACGCGTTCTCGATAATCGAGAAGATCGCGTAGAACGGTGCAATGAAATGGATGATGGTCGTGGTGTAACCCGAAATCGAAGCATCATCGACAAACAGGCGCGACAGGGGACCCGAGAACACCAACAGTACACCGGACAGACCGCCGATGAGCAAAAACGACAGCACGAGCGACGTGTGATAGCCCTTTCGCATGCGATCGTAATTACGTGCGCCAAAGTTCTGCGCCGAGAACGTGGTGATGGATACGCCGAGTGCCTCGGTCACCATCCAGATGATGCCGTCGAGACGGCCCGAAAGACCCCACGCCGTCGTAACATCGGCACCAAACGAGTTGACCGATACCTGAATCAGAACGTTGGAAATCGAATACGCCGCCGATTGAAAACCCAGCGGCAAACCGCACGAAAGCATGCTCTTGCAAATACCGCGATCGATGCCGAGCTTGGATATCGACAAACGCCATGCGCCCGGAGCACGCATCATGCGAATCACAATCATCGTGGCATTAGAGCAAATGGTCAGTGCCACCGCGATACCGCAACCCAAGGCCTCCAAATGCAGCACGGCAACAAAAATGATATCGAGCACCACGTTCACGAGGCAGCCGGAGGCAATAATCACGGCAGGGCCACGCGTATCGCCCACGGCACGCAGCAGCGCGGTACCCATATTGAGCAGCAGCGCCGCAAACATGGCGGCAAAATAGCAGCGAGCATAGGCTACGCCCTCGGCGAGAAGCGCGTGCGGCGTATTCATCAAAACGAGCATGGGCTCGACAAGCACTATGCCAAGAATGGAAACGACGATACCGCCCACGAGCGCAAGCGTCATGGCTGTATGGATCGAACGGCTCAAGCGCTCGTCATCGTGCTGGCCAAAAAACTGCCCCGTGATAACGGCGCAACCGGCGCCAACGCCAACGCAAAAACCAATGCAGAGCTCCGTGAGCACCATCGTGGCTTGAATGCCGCCCAGCGCAAGCTTGCCGCCAAACTGACCGACGATATAGGTGCCGATAAGCGTGTAAGCCTGCTGGAAAAACGAACTAAAAAAGATGGGAACGCACAGCGACAGCAATTGCTGCCAAATGACACCTTGCGTTACATCGATAGCCGTAGATTTCTTAGCCACACGCCCTCCCCACTCGTATACGTCAAACAACAAGTCAGCAATTTAAAACCAAAGCCAAAACTAGCTTAGCACCGACTAGCGGCGACCGAAACGCCCCGAATCAGAGCGCGGTGCAGAATATCTGCCTAGTGATACAAACCCGGCTGGTAGTGGTACTCGTTGCTCACGTGCGGGCACAGCTGCCAAAAGGCGACGGCGCTCGCCGCGGCCACGTTGAGCGAATCGACCCCGTGCGCCATCGGAATGCGCACGGCTCGGTCGCAGCCGGTAATGGTCTTGGCGCCCAAGCCGGCACCCTCAGTACCCATAAAAATCGCCAGACGGTCAATCTCGCGCAGCGCAGGGTCGTCCAGCGAAACGGAGTCATCCGTCAGCGCCATGGCGGCACAGGAAAACCCGGCATTGTGCAGCGCCGCCAGGCCATCATGCGGCCATACGCGCGCCTCGCTGCCAACACGAGTCCACGGCACCTGAAACACCGTGCCCATGCTCACACGGGCGGAACGACGATACAGCGGATCGCAGCACGTAGGGCTCACCAGAATACCGTCGACATTGAGCGCGGCGGCCGAGCGAAAAATCGCGCCAACATTGGTGTGATCGACAATGCCCTCAAGCACGCACACGCGCACCGGACGCTCCCCTGCCGCCTCAGCGACGCCGCCGAGAAACTCATCGACCGGAATCTGCCGCGGGCGACGAAAAGCCGCCAGCGCGCCGCGCGTCACATTAAAGCCCGTCAGCTGCTCCATGAGCTCCATCGAGGCCACGAACACCGGAACAGGACCCGCTCCCTCGCGCACGACCAGACGCTCAAACAGCGGCATCATCTGATCGAGCCAGCGCTCGCCCAAAAGAAAACTCACCGGGTCGTAGCCGGCGCGTACCGCACGCTCGATGACCTTGGCGCTCTCTGCGATAAAGATGCCCTTTTGCGGCTCCAGCACGCAACGTAGCTCACGCTCCGTCAGTCGCACGTAGGCATCGAGCCGCTCGTCCTCGAGCGAATCGATTCGCAGCACCTCAACGGCATCAGTCATAGTAGCCAGCCCGCGCCTTTCTTTGCAGCACCTATACAAATATCGGGGCAACGCCATGCGCCGCCCCGTCATTCATTTCATCCCGATAATACCGAAGGGATAATCGGTTTTACGCCTCGATGCGACGATACGTCACGAACTCATAATCGACGCCCTCGTCACCCTCACCGGCGGCAATCGTTGCGACCCCGCTACGCTGCGCAATCTCCCACGCAGGATCGGTTCCCAAATCGGGAAAGTACGTATCCACGACATGCACGCAATGGTTGTGCGTGACCTCGGCCTCTGCGCAATACGGCAAAAACTGCCGATAGACATCGCCGCCACCGATCACCCACGCAACGGGCTCATCGGCAACCGCAGCGAGCGCCTCATCAATACTATGCACCACATCGACGTCCACGGGAGCAAAGTCCACGTCGCGCGTGAGCACGATATTGCGGCGGTTCTTGAGCGGACGCCCCCCGGGAAAACTCAGCAGCGTCTTGCGCCCCATAATGACCGGATGGCCTTTGGTGCACGCAACAAAATGGCGCATGTCGGCGCGATTGGACACTACCATGTCGCCCTCGCAGCCAATGCCCCAGTCGTCACACACGGCGACGATGGCAGAAAGCTTACACGTCATAAGCGCCACCTACACCGCAATAGGAATGTTCTTGACTTGCGGGCCGTGCTCGTAGCCCTCGACGATCAGGTCGTCGGTCGTAAACGCGTAGAAATCGTGCACGTCGGGATTGAGCGAAACCTTAGGCGCCGCAAACTGCGGACGCTCGATAAGCTCGCGGACGATATCGACATGGCGGTCGTAAATGTGGGCATCGGCAATCACATGCAGCAGCTCGCCGGGAATCATATCGACGGACTGCGCAACCATCATGAGCAGAATGGCGTACTGGCACACGTTCCAGTTGTTCGCGGCCAAAATGTCCTGGCTGCGCTGGTTGAGAATCATGTTGAGCGTCGGTTTGTCATCCTGCGGGCGCTGCGTCACGTTATATGTCACGCTGTAGGCGCACGGATACAGGTGCATCTCGGACAGGTCGCTGAACACATAGGTGTTCGTCATGATGCGACGGCTATACGGCGTATGCTTAAGGTCGTACAGCACGCGGTCCATCTGGTCAAAGTCGCCCTCGGCATAATGGCTCTTCTGGCCAATCTGGTATCCGTAGGCCTTACCGATGGAGCCGGTCTCGTCAGCCCACTCGTCCCAAATATGGCTGTGGAGGTCATGGACGTTATTGGACTTCTTTTGATAGATCCACAGGATCTCGTCCATGGCAGACTTAAGCGCCGTGCGGCGCAGCGTGAGCGCGGGGAACTCCTCGCGCAGGTCGTAGCGCGCCGTAACGCCAAAGTTTTTAATGGTATAGGCAGGGGTGCCGTCCTCCCACACCGGACGGACCTTTTGGCCCTCGGTGGTGGTGCCATGGTCCAAGATATCGCGGCACATTGCTACAAACTGTTGATCAGCTTTGCTCATTGACCCTCCTGTCAGTCGCCGATAAGCAATTTTTATTGTAGCCCAGGCGCACAGCATCGGATGGGACACTTGGGCCGGCACACGCAATGCACGGCAGCTCACTCTCAGTCGCAACGGCTTTGCCTTTTTCTGACATATGCCAAAAATGCCTTGCGCTGTTCCGCAGATGCGCTATCCTATTTTTGACATATGTCAGATTTGGAGTGTATATGGCAGGAAGACGCGAGAAACTGCGCCGCGTCGGGATCATCCCCGAATACCGCGGCTTTACCCCCGATGGCCTTGCCAGCGGAGACGCCATCGACATGACGGTCGACGAGCTCGAGGTGCTGCGGCTGTGCGACCTGGAAGGCCTCAATCAGGAGGCTGTCGCCCAACACATGGGCATCGCTCGTGCCACCGTGGCGGCCATCTGCAGCCGCGCGCATCGCAAGGTGGCAAACGCGCTGGTCAACGGGCGCGCGCTGAGTATCAAAGGTGGCAACATCGCGTACTCCCCCATTACCACGACGACGGCCGCATGGCCAGCAAAGGAGGTTGACACTATGAGGGTGGCAACGACGTACGACAACGGCAACATCTTTATGCACTTTGGCCGCAGCGAGCAGTTCAAGATCTACGACATCCAGGACGGCGAGGTGATCGACGAGCAGGTCGTGGGCACCGGTGGCACCGGTCATGGCGCGCTGGCGGGTCTGCTCGCCAACGGCGGCGTCGACACGCTCATCTGCGGCGGCATCGGCGGTGGCGCTATCAACGCGCTTGCTCAAGCCGGCATCACCGTCTATGCGGGAGCCCAGGGCAGCTGCGATGCGTGCGTCGAAGCCCTTATCGCTGGCACGCTCGCACAGAACGGCGAGGCCACGTGCGGCTGCCACGGCCATGACCACGAGCATTCCCATGAGCATGGCGAGTCCTGTGGCTGCCACGGCCATCACGAGCACGAGGGCCATGAGGGCTGCGGCTGCCACTAGCGGCAGGCAATCGATGCCATCACGTGCCTGCTCACACAACAAATAACGCACCAACGACGAAGGCCGCCTGGAATACCATCCGGGCGGCCTTCGCCATACACGACTCAGCCAGTCGCTATTTTTTATTACGCATCTGCGCTTCCATCTGGCGCAGCAGATCCATATCGGACTTGGGGCCGCCCGTTCCCAGGCCGCCCATGCCGCCCAGGCCCATGGCATCCAGGCCGGGAATATTGGGCATGCGCATCTTTTTGCCCTTCTTACCCTTTTTGCCCTTCTTGCCGCCGGCCTGTGCCTGGTTGGCCATCGTGCGCATGCGGCCCATCATCTTGTTCATCTCGCCCCACTGCTTCATAAGGCTATTGACCTCGGTTGGGGTTACGCCAGCTCCCTTGGCAATGCGGGCACGGCGCTGACCGTTGATGATGGAGGGACGCAGGCGCTCCTCCTTGGTCATCGACATGATGATGGCCTCGTTCTTATCGAAGATGCCCTCGTCCAGGTTGCCGCCCATCTGGTTGAGCGCGCGCTGGCCACCGGGAAGCATGCCTAGAATGCCCTTCATGCCGCCCATCTTCTTAACGGCCTTCATCTGGTCGAGCATATCGTTCATGGTGAAGCCCTCGCGCAGCATGCGCTCGGCAGCCTCGAGCTGCTCGGCATCGGCTGCCTCCTGGGCCTTCTCGATGATGCCGACGACGTCGCCCATGCCCAAAATACGCTTGGCCATACGATCGGGATAGAACGGCTCCAGCGAATCGGGCTTCTCGCCCATGCTCACAAACTTGATGGGCTTGCCGGTCACCTGGCGCACGGAAAGCGCGCCGCCGCCACGGGCATCGCCGTCGAGCTTGGAGATGATCACACCGTCAAAGTCGGTGCGCTCGGCAAAGGTCGAGACCACGTTGACGATATCCTGGCCGGTCATGGCATCGACGACCATCAGCACCTGATCGGGCTTGACGGCTTTCTTGATGTCCACGGCCTCCTGCATCATCTGCTCATCGATCTGCAGGCGACCGGCGGTATCGACGATGACCACGTCGCGCAGGTGGTCGACGGCCTCCTGGATGGCGCCTGTGGCAATGTCGACCGGATGCGCACCGTCACCGCGGAAGACCGGCACGCCAATCTCGCCGCCAAGCGTTGCCAACTGGTCGGCAGCGGCAGGGCGGTAGACGTCGCACGCGGCGAGCAGTGGCGAGCGGCCCTGCTTCTTGAGCAGGTAGGCCAGCTTAACAGCCGCCGTGGTCTTACCAGAGCCTTGCAGGCCCACAAGCATAATGACGTTGGGAATACGGTTGCTAAAGACGAGCTTGCTCTCGGTGGAGCCGAGCATCTCGGTGAGCTCGTCGAGCACGATCTTGACGACGTTTTGCGCCGGCGACAGCGACTCCATGACCTCTGCGGTCATGCAGCGCTCCTTGGTCTTGGCGACGAACTCCTTGACGACCTTAAAGTTGACGTCGGCCTCGAGCAGCGCCATACGGATGTCGCGCATGGCCGAGGTGATATCGGCCTCGGTCAGCTTGCCCTTGCCGCGCAGGCGGTCAAATGTGTCGTTGAGGCGATCGCTCAGGGAATCAAACACTAGTCACTCCTTAATTGGACTCGCCCACCAGGGCGCGGCAGAAATCTTTGGCATTGAACTCCTGCAGGTCATCGACCTGCTCACCCACGCCGATGCGCAGGATCGGGAGCTTGAGCTTCTCGGCCACGGCCATGGCTATACCGCCCTTAGCCGTGCCATCGAGCTTCGTCATGATAATACCGTCCAGACCCAGCGCCTCGTTAAACTCGAGCGCCTGGTTCAGACCGTTCTGACCGGTGGCGGCATCAATCACGAGGACAACCGAGACGGGCATGGGGCCGGTGGCCATATTGGCGGCGCGCTTACGCGTCACGTTGACCACCTTGGCAAGCTCGCGCATGAGCTCGGGGCTCGTGTGCAGACGGCCGGCGGTATCGATCAGCACCAGGTCGCTGCCGCGCTTATCGGCCTCGTCGAGCACGTCATAGCACACGCTCGCCGGATCGGAGCCGCGGTCGCGCTTGATGACGGGGACGCCGGCGCGCTGGCCCCACACATCGAGCTGCTCGATGGCGGCGGCGCGGAAGGTATCGGCCGAACCGATCACGACGTTCTTGCCGCGGGCGGCCATGGCGCTCGCGATCTTACCGACTGTCGTGGTCTTGCCGGCACCGTTAATGCCCACAAACAGCACGCAGCTCGGCGTATCGGAAAACGGATCGCGCTCGATGGGCACAAAGTGCTGCTCGAGCTGCTCGGCCAGGGCACGGCGAAGCTGCGGAGCGGTCTTGAGGTTCTTCTTTGCCGCGGCATCGCGCAGGTCATCGGAGACCTGAATGGCAACCTCGGCACCCATGTCACCCATAACGAGGGTGTCCTCAAGGTCCTCCCAAAAGTCCTCGTCAACCTCGCCGCCAAAGTAGAAGACCTCGTTGAGTGCCTCGCGGCTGCGCTCAAGTCCGCGCGAGAGAGCGTCAAAGAATCCCATTATGCATTCACGACCTTTCCGGTTTCGCGATCGAGTTTTTGCGAGACGACGCGGCTGACGCCGTCGGCTTGCATCGAGACGCCATAGAGAACGTCAGCGTCCTCCATGGTACGGCGCTGATGCGAAATAACCAAGAGCTGCGTATCGGAACGCAGCACATCGAGGGCGCCGATGAGCTTGGACAGGTTGGCGTCATCAAGCGCCGCCTCAACCTCGTCCAGCACATAGAACGGCACCGTGCGCGTGCGGTACACGGCAAAGAGCAGGGCGAGCGCCGTCAGACTCTTCTCGCCGCCCGACATGAGCATCATCTTGGTGATGCGCTTGCCGCGCGGCTGCGCCACGACCTCAATGCCCGTCTCGGCCGGATGCTCGGGATCGGTCATCTCCAGATGAGCCTGACCGCCCGGGAAAAGCATGGCGAAGATCTCGCGGAAGTTCGCGTCGACCTTCTCAAACGTCACCAGGAACGCCTTGCGCATCTTGCGGTCGATCGCCACCGTGATCTTGGTGAGCGCCTTGCGCGCGCTCTCCAGATCGGCCAGCTGCTCCTCGATGTAGTCGGCGCGGCGCTTGAGCTGCTCGTACTCCTCCATGGCAACTTGGTTCACAGGGCCCAGGTTGTTGATCTGGCGCACAAGCTGGTTGAGCTCGCGCTCGGCGGCATCGCGGTCCGTGGGCGCGGGAAGCATGAGCGCTTCCTCGAGTACCGTGGTGCCATCGGCGGTAATGGCCTTAATGGCGGCCTCTACCTGCACCTCGAGCTTGCCACGCGCGACCTTAAACTCATTCTGCGTGGCGGTGGCGGTATCGACCCGCTCCTTAGCGCGGGCAACCTCTGCCTTGGCATCCTCGATGGTCTTCTTGAGCGAAGCGGAGTCTGCCTCTTCCAGAGAGGCCTGGTCACGCAGGCGCGCTGCCCAATCCGACGCGCGTTCCAACAGGGCAGAATAGCGTTCGTGCATGGGGTCGACGCGCAGGCGCAGCAGCTCGAGCGAGCGCGAAGCCTGGCGTGTTCCGCGAATACGACGGTCGATGCCCTCAAGACGATGCTCCAGGTCGGGCACGCGGCCCTCCAGCGAACGCAGGCGCTCGCTCGTCTGAGCTAGACGAACCTTGGCGTCGGCGAGCTTGCCAGCAGCCTCGGAATCGTCACGACGAACGCGGTCAAGTTCATCGTTGGCCTCGGCAATCTGCAAGCCCAGGTCGCTCGCATGCGCACGAGCTTCGTCACGCGAGCGAGTAAGTTCATCCACGCGTGGACGAGCTGCACGAACGGCCTCTGCGGCCTGCTCACGGCGCTTGGAAATGCGCATGCGCTCGACCTCTGCGTTGTTGGCGCTTTGCTCTAGGCGGCCGATCTCGGAAAGCAGCGAACGGCGCTCGCCCTCAAGGCGGGCAATCTCGCCGGCGGCATCGTCCTCGGCGGCGCGCGCCTCCTCGACGGCCGCATTGGCCTCGACGACCTGGTCCGACACATGTTCAAACACAGCGGCCAAATCGGGCTCAAGCCCCTCCAACTCGCGGATACGGCGCTTGCGCTCCAAGGCACCCGATGCCTCACCGGCATCGAGACCCACGCGCACCAAGCCGCCGCAGGCAACGCGGGCACCATCAGGGGTCACATAGGTCACGCCATCCACAACCGGCGCCGCCAACGCGGCAGCCAAGTCATCGACCACGTAATAGCCGCCGAGCAGAGCCTCGACAACAGGACCGTAGCCCGCACGAACGGACAGGCGATCGACCAGACGGGTACCGGAGGCGCCCTCAGCGGCGGTAGAGCCGCTCACGCCGCGCGCTACCAGCAGCGCCTCGCCCGAGGCCTTCTTCTGGTCCAGAGCCGCACGACCGGCACGCTCAAGCGCGGACGTATCGTCGAACAGCAGCGCATCGATATCGCCGGCGAGCAATTGCTCAACCAGGCCCTCAAGCTCACGCGGGGCCTCGAGCACGTCGCCCAGACGACCCGAGACATCGTCGCCCAGCGCACCCACCAGGCGGCTCACGAGCGGCGAGCTGTCGGCCATGCGGGCATCGAGTTTCTTTTGACTGGCAAGCTCCGAGCGCACCTCGGATAGCTTGTCGCGTGCCTCGCTCTCGCGGGCACGCAGGTCCTTCAGGGCCGCGCGTGCTGTCTCGGTGGCTTCACGCGCATCGACCTGAGCCTGGCGCGCTTCCTCAAGAGCGCACTCAAGCTCCTCGGCGCGGTCGCGACGGCTCTCGAGCGAAGCCGTGACCTCCTCGAGCTGTTCATCGATCTGCTCCAGGCGCGAGGCGTACATGTTGTCCTCGACCTCGGCATTGCTCAAGGAATCCTTCACCTTAGCGAGCTCGAGCGCGGCGTTATCGGCCACGCGCTGCACATCGCGTTGCTCACGCGTAAGCTGCGAAATCTGATTGTCGAGCGCCACGCGGCGCTCGTGGAGCTCGGCGGCGGCAGGACCAGCGGCGTCAACGTCCTCCTGGGCCTGCATGTGCGCACCGGTCACCTCCTCAAGCTGCGCACGCGCGTCCTCGAGCTCCTCGACCACGCGACGGCGCTGATGCTCGGAGCTCGAGATCTGGCCGCGCATGTCCGACAGGCGCGACACCATGTTGTGGCCCTTTTCCTCGAGCAGGCGCATGTCGGAGTTAATGCGACCGACCACATCTTGCATATGGCGGCGCTGCTCGCCCAAGTCGCCCACAAACAGGCCCTTTTCCTCGAGCATGACCTGGAGCTTCTCGAGCTCGCGCTCCTTTTCGCCCAAGCGATACTGCGCAAGCTCAAGCTCGGCCGCACCCTCCTTGGAGCGGCTCTCCAGGTCGTTCCACTGCGACTGCAGCGAACGCAGCTCATCGACAGCCAGCATCTGCGTAAGCTCGTTCGCGCGCGAGGATAGCTCTTTATACTTGCGCGCGCGATCGACCTGACGCTCCAGCGGCCGCAGCTGACGGGCGATTTCCTTATTGATGTCGCGGGCACGCGTCAGGTGCTCGTCCATCGACTTAATCTTTTTGAGCGCACGCTCCTTGCGGCGCTTGTGCTTGGAGATGCCGGCGGCCTCCTCGATGAGGGCACGGCGCTCCTCGGGGCGGCTCTGCAAAATGGCGTCGAGCTTGCCCTGGCTGATGATGGAATGCGTATCCTTGCCCAAGCCCGAATCGTGCAGGATGTCCTGGATGTCCATCAGGCGGCACGGGCTCGAGTTAATGAGGTACTCGCTTTCGCCCGAGCGATACATGCGACGGGTGATGGCGACCTCGTCAAAGTCGACGGGCAGCATATGGTCCGAGTTATCGAGCACCAGCGTAACCTCGGCGACACCCACCGGCTTGCGAGCCGACGAGCCCGAGAAGATGACATCCTCCATGGCCTGGCCGCGCAGCTGCTTGGCGCTCTGCTCGCCCAGAACCCACAGGATGGAGTCGGAGATGTTCGATTTTCCCGAGCCGTTGGGACCGACGATGACGGTCAGGCCCGGCTCAAACGTCATATGGGCGCGGTCGGCAAACGACTTGAACCCTTTGAGCGTGAGGGACTTGAGATACACGGTTCCTCGCTTACACAGGCTTCTTGTTGAGAATCACGCCGTTAGTGGTGTAGCCCATGCGGTCAAGTGCCTCGAGTGCAGCGGCCCCCTCGGCTTCCTTCTTTGAGGAGCCGGAGCCGCGACCCTGGCGAATACCATCGATCAACACCACGGCGGTAAAGGTGGGCGCATGCGCCGGGCCCTCGGAGCCAACGAGCTTATACGCCGGGGGCTCGTGACCGTCGGCTTGCACGCACTCCTGCAAGAACGACTTGGGGTTCGCAGGGTGCTCGGCACGCTCGGAAGCCAGGTGCGGCTTAAGCGTACGGTGGATGAACTCCGCCGCCGCATCCCAGCCGGCATCCAGGTACAGCGCGCCCACGAGCGACTCGTAGACGTTCTCGAGCGCCGAATGCAGGCCGCGCGCACCCGTACCGGTCTCGGAGGCACCAAAGATGATGATGTCCTCGATGCCCAGCTCGTTAGAAACCTCGGACAGCGTGGCGCCCGAGACAAGCGACACCTTCAGGCGCGTGAGCTTGCCCTCGTCAAACTCCGGATAGGACTCAAACAGGGAGCGTGCGACGACGGCGCCCAAAATGGAATCGCCCAAAAACTCAAGGCGCTCATAGCTGGCAGAAACCGGCTGGCCCTCGACCGCCGAGGGATGCGTAAGGGCCGCGCGCAGCAGCACCTTGTCATTGAACTCGTGGCCCAGAATCTCCTGGGCGCGCGTAAGTCGTTCGGATAAAGCCAAGACCTAAGCCTCCCTGGCGTTTTCGATCGCGTCGACGGCGTCGGCGACAGAGTTGAGCGAGAGCAGGGTCTCGTCATCGATCTCGAGATTGAACTCGTCCTCGATAGCCGTAACCAGTTGCAGGCGCTCGAGCGAGTTGGCATCGAGGTCGTCAAAGGTGGTCTCATCGCTAATTTCGGCAACATCGACGCCTAGAACGTCAGCAGCGACCTCGGCGATCTTGTCGAAGATTTCGGAGCGGTCCATAGCGCTTCCTCTCATAGTGCATGAATACCAAAAGAATGGTACCGCCCGGGCGGTACCAAGACACGGTTCTGATTCTACCCCACGAAGCAGGCCGCGAGGCACATAACAGCGCTCTAACTCGCTCTTACAAAACGATGCCGTCCATGGAGTTGGCGACGTTCTCGACCAGCCCTGCGCGCACGGCTTCGGCCGCCGCGAGCGTACCGTTTTTAACAGCCTCGACCGAGGTGGCGCCATGGCCGATCAGGACCACGCCGCGCAGGCCCAAAAGAATCGCGCCGCCCTTGGCGTCGCCAGAGAGCTTGGCCTTTATCTCACGCATCTGCTTTTTAATGAGCAGCGCGGCGATCTTGGTGCCAAGCGAAGACATAAAGACGCCCTTGAGCTCCTGCAACAAAAACTTGGCAGCGCCCTCGGTGGCCTTGAGCGCAATGTTGCCCGACATGCCGTCGGCGACCACGACGTCAAAATTGCCCGACGTAAGATCGGTGCCCTCGCAGTTACCAACAAAGCCGGGAACGACGGCTTTCATGGCCGGGAAGCACGCCTTGGTAAAGTTGGAGCCCTTCTCGTCCTCGGTGCCGTTAGCAAGCAGGCCCACGCGGGGATGCTCAATGCCCAGGACGACGCGGGCATAGGCGCTACCCATCTGAGCAAAACGCACCATGTCATCGACCTCGACATCGGGGTTGGCGCCCATATCGCACAGCACCGTCAGACCGCCGGCGCGATTGGGCAGCGCATTGGTCAGACAGGGGCGCACCGGCTGCTTCTTGCCTTCGGCCTGATACCTAAACGGCGTCACATAGGCGGTGGCGGCGGCGGTCATGGCACCGGTCGAGCCGGCAGAGAAGAACGCGTCCGCATTTCCCTTCTTGATGGCACGGCATGACAAAACGATCGAAGACTTGCGTTTGGTCATCACGGCGCGAATGGGATCGTCATCCATGGCGATAACGTCGGGTGCCTCAAGGGCCTCAACACGTGCATGGGAAGCTGCAAAGGGATTGACGATTTCGGCGGGGCCAGCTGCCAAGACCTCGATATCGGGATCGGCGGCAAGCGCAGCCTCGATACCATTGAGAACAACCTGAGGTTTCTCGTCTCCGCCCACAACGTCTACACAAACGCGAACGTTACTCATATACATGCTCCTTATACAAAAATGGCCGACTCATTGAGCCGGCCATTGTGGTTCCATTTGGAACGGCATCGCATCCAGAGTATACCGTTACTCGGTAACGATAACCTCGCGGTCCTTGTAGAAACCGCAGCTGGGGCACACGTGGTGCGGGAGCTTGACAGCGCCGCAACGGGGGCACGTGGACTGAGCCGCAGCCGAGATCTTCATGTTGGCGGAACGACGGGTGTGAGTGCGGATACGACCCTGCTTTTGTTTAGGTACGGGCATAGTGACCTTCCTTATGAACTATCCAGTGTGGCGATTACGCGCAAGTAGCGATACTACCACAGTTTTACTCGTCAAGCTTGAGATTCTTCAATGCTGCAAATGGATTTTCCGTGGCAGCGGCCCATTCGGCCTCCGCCTGGGCGGCGCAATCGCATTGCTCGACGTTGAGATTGCAACCGCAAGTGGAGCACAGACCGTGGCAATCGGGCTTGCAGAGCACCACAAACGGCGTGTCCATGACGACCGCGTCATTGATGGGCTCACCCAGATCGACGATGCGGTCCTCACCCAGGAGCTCGTAGCCGTCCTCGTAGGCCTCGGGGTCCTCGGGCTCCTCAAAGAGGTAGAACTCCTCGATCTCGCCGGCGATATCAAACGAAGCGGGCTCCAGGCAACGGTCGCACTCGCCGGTGGCGTGCGCGCGGACCATACCCGTGAGCAAGACACCGGTACCGGCGTTGGTAAAGACAACGTCGTAGTCGATGCCGTCCTGTAGCTGGTACTCCTTCTCGCCCACCGTGTAGGTGGCGACATCGACCTTACCGGTCAGCGGATACGAATCTCCAGGAAACTCGAGCTGCTCAGATAGATCGACGGTAACACTCGGGAACTCAGCCATCACCACTGACCATTCTGTTGGGCGGCACCCTCGTTAAGCTGCTGACGGCAACGAGTAACGGTGCCGGTCAGGCTCTTGAGGTTCTCCTCCAGGTGCGTAAAGACCTGCTCTGCGTAGTCCTCGGCAGCATAACGCGTTTCGCGCTCGTACTGCTGGGCACGATCACGGATGTCGTCGGCCTGCTGCTGCGCTAAGCGGACGATCTCCTGCTCACCGGCAATGGTAAGGGCCTGCTGCTGAGCGTCGGCGATGATGGAATCGGCCTGAGCGGCAGCGGAAGCCATAAGCTCCTCGCGCTCCTTAAGGATACGGCGGGACTTCTGCCACTCCTCGGGATAGCTCATGCGGATCTCGTCGAGGATGTTGAAGAACACGTCGGCGTCGATGACCTTGAACTGAGCGTTCTTGCCGAAAGGCGGCTTGGCTTCCTCGATCAGCCCTTCGAGCTCATCGACCAAGCTGACGATCCTATCGCCAGGAAAATTCTCGCCCGGCATCCGGTCTCCTTTCATAGGTAACATATCATCGTGCTAGTTTACCACATGCCACCAGGCAATAAGAAACGTCACGAAAAGCGAAGTCTGAGCGCTTCGACCACGTTGGGCGGGACAAACGTCGATACATCGCTGCCGAGTGAGGCGATCTGGCGAACGACCGAGCTCGAGATATAGCCGTACTGCGGCGCACTCATGACAAAGATGGACTCCAGCTCGTTATCCAAGCGATAGTTGAGATCTGCCTGCTGCAGCTCGTACTCAAAGTCGGTCATGGCGCGCAGGCCCTTGACCACGGCCCCCGCCCCCTGCTCACGAGCGAAGTCGACCAAGAGGCCGGTGAAGGGCAGGACCTCGACGCCGTCAATATCGCCGAGCGCCTCGCGGGCCAGCGCCACGCGCTCATCGAGCATAAACGTCGTGCCCACACCGTTTTTACCCTGCGACTCGGCAACAGCGACGATCACGCTGGGAAAGATGCGGCGGGCGCGGCGGATTACATCGATATGGCCAAACGTAATGGGGTCGAAGGTGCCCGGAACGATGACGCGGTTAATGGTGTCACTCATGGGCGTCCTCCTGAAACGTCGTGGCATCGTTGTTGCCAGCATCGGTGCCGGCGTTATCACCCTCACCATCGTCATCGCCGACCCAACGAAGCAGATCGACCGAGGTGATGCCATAACGCTTCTCACGCACGGTCTCAAAACCTGCCGGATGCGCGCCCGCATCGGTAGCGGCATGCTCAAACAGGGCATAAGCACCAGATGCAAGCAGACCCTGCTGAGCCAGGTTCTGCAGCAGTTCCTCGACCGGCTCGGCACCAAAAGCATATGGTGGGTCGAGCAGGACCAGATCAAAGGGGCCGCCCGGCACACGACCGCGCGAAGCACTCGCCAGCATGTCGCCCGCTACCACGCGCCAACGCGCACGGTCACAGCAGAGCGACTCGATATTCTTGGTAATGAGCCGCGCGGCGTTGCGATCGATCTCAAACGTCGTGAGCGAGCGGGCCCCACGAGAGAGCATCTCTAACCCTAAGGCACCGGAGCCGCCAAAGGCGTCCAGCACACGGACCTCGTCCAAATCGAAGTCGAATGCCGACATGACCATAGATGCGCACGCCTCGCGTATGCGATCAGTCGTGGGGCGGGTGACATCGCGACCACGGGGCTCCTCGATCTTACGACCGCGCCATTCGCCGCCGATGATTCTCATCCTCCGCTGACCTCCTTAAAAATGTGTCGATATCGCATGGCGACCGCATCGCGCAGGGGGCGCGTCGCCACGGAGTCAAGGGTGCAAGCATACCGCAAGAGCTCGACCGCGTCCAAATGGGCCCACTCAATCAGCTCCTCGTCGGAATCCAGGTCGACAAAGCGCAGGGTCACACCGCCATGTTGACGGTACCCCAGGATCTCGCCCTCGTGGCGCAGACGCAGGTCCATCTGGGCGAGCGTAAAGCCATCCGAGGTCTTCTCGAGCGATTGTAGGCGATCTTGTGCTGCCGACGCGCCGCCGTTGCCCTTGGAGTGCGTCATGACCAGGCAGGTGCCCGACACGCCGCCGCGGCCCACGCGGCCGCGCAACTGGTGCAGGGCAGCCAAACCAAAGCGCTCGCCGTTCTCGATGACCATGACGGTGGCATTGGGCACGTCGACGCCCACCTCGACCACCGTAGTCGAGACGAGCACATCGATCTCGCCACGCTTGAAGGCATCGATGACCCGATCCTTCTCCCCCGCCGACATGCGGCCGTGAAGGCGCTCGACGGTAAGTCCCGGCAACGCAAGACGCAGTCGGTCGAGCTCGGTTGCCGTATCGTGCAGCGGCACGGGGACCGTCACGCGGCCCTCGTCGTCGCGGGCGATACCGGGCACGTCCTCCAGCTCATCGGCCGAGTCACTCGGCTCCACGAGCGGGCAGATCACGTAAGCCTGCTGGCCCTTTTCGTGCGCCTCGCGGATGGCGCCATAGGCGAGGTCACGGCTCGACTCGGTCAGCACGCGTGTCGTCACGCCAGCGCCAGAGACGGGCCGATGGCGGATGATGCTCGTGTCCAGATCGCCGTAGACCGAAAGCGCCAGCGTACGCGGGATGGGCGTTGCCGTCATTACGAGCAGATCGGCACCGGGGCCCTTCGCGCGCAGGGCGTTGCGTTGGCCGACGCCAAACCGGTGCTGCTCATCGATGACCACGAGCGACAGGTGCTTGAACGCAACGTCATCCGAAAGCACCGCGTGGGTGCCAAAGAGCACGTCAAGCTCGCCCGATTCCAGCTGTGCATGGATGCGCTCGCGCCCTGCGGTCGGCGTAGCACCCGTCAGAAGCGCCCATGACATGCCGGCCTGCGAGAGCAGAGGGCCAGTCTTATCGGCATATTGGCGCGCCAGCACGCCCGTGGGCGCCATAACGCAGGCCTGCGTACCGCTATCGGCAGCCACGGCCAGCGCGCAGGCGGCAACAGCGGTCTTACCGGTACCGACATCGCCCAGCAGCAGGCGGTTCATCACGCGCCCGCCATCGCACATATCGCGCAGGATATCCTGGAACGCGGCCTGCTGCTCGTCGCTCAGCGAAAACGGCAGGGCCTGCTTGAGCGCGGCCAGGTGATCGCCCGCGGTATGGGCATAGGGCACCACATCGACCAGGCCGCCGTCGTTGCGCAGGCGCAGCGCAAGCTGCAGGTAGAGGCACTCCTCGTAGGCAAGCCGTGCGCGCGCGATATCGCGCTCAGCCATGCTCGAGGGAAAGTGGATCGAGTGCAAAGCACGGGCATTGCTCATGAGCTTCCGCTTTGCGCGCAGCGGTGCCGGAATGGGATCAAAGGGATTGCCGACAACCTCGAGCGCGCCGCTTACAATGCGGCGCATCCATGCCTGGCTCACCCCATCGCTCACATAATGGACCGGCAGGATCGTGCCCGCGGCACGCCCGTCCTCGAGCTTTTCGAAATGCGGAGAGGCCATCTGCTTAAAACCATAGGCAAACTCGACCTTGCCCATCACGGCCAGGCGGTCGCCCTGCTTAAGCTGCTGGGCAATCCAGGGCTGGCGGAAAAAGGCGACCTGCAGCACGCCCGTCTCGTCAACGAGCGAGACCTCGATCACCTGCATGCGCGGACGCGGCTGCTTTTGGACGATACGGTCAACCGTGGCGATGATGGTGCACACGGTACCGATGGGCGCCATCTCGATGGACCACGAGCGGGTAAAGTCGAGGTATCGATGAGGGATATGGAGAAGGAGGTCCCCCACCGTCCGAATTCCCAGACGGCGAAGGGCCTCCTCACGTTTACCCGAAACATATTTGAGTCGCGCGATATCCTCGTCGAGCGCATTGCTCTGGGCAAAGCGCTCCGAGACGCGCGGCACGGAGCACAGCTCGGACATGGGCAGTTGCCTACTCGATCGAGAAGATCACGGGATAGAGCGGCTGCTCGCCACGATGGGCGTCAATCTCCAGATCGGGCTGAGCCTCCTCAATGGCGTCGACGATCTCCTGGAAGGCTTCATCGGACAGCTCCTCGCCGGCCAGAATCGTCAGCGCGTCACCCTCCTCTTCCTCCTGCATGCGGTTGATGCAATCGAGCGTGACCTGCTTCACATCGGAGCCGACCACGTCAATGGAACCGGCAATGATACCCATAACGTCACCGGAGTGAATCGGCGAGCCGTCGGAGGCGCTAGAGTCGCGCACAGCGCGGGTGACCTCGCCATCGCGGACTTCGCTGATGGCGTCGACCATAGCGGCGACGGCTTCCTCGAGCTCGGAATCGGGCAGGACCGCGAACAGCGCGGAGAAGGCCTGCGGAACAGTCTTGGTGGGAACGACGGCAACCTTCTTGTCGGTGCAGGCAGAAGCGGCAGCCTCGGCGGCCATGCGGATGTTACCGTTATTGGGCAGGATGATGACCGAGGTCGCGTTGACCTGGTCGACGGCGCCCAGCAGGTCTGCAGTCGAGGGGTTCATGGTCTGACCACCCGACACGATCACGTCGACGCCGAGGGACTTGAGGATATCGGCCTCGCCGGAACCGGCGGCAACAGCGACAAAGCCCAGCGCCTTGGCGGGCTCGGCGGCCTTCTCCTGGTCCTCATGGATCTTGGCGGTACGGTCGTGGGCCTCCATATCCATGTTGTGGATAAAGACCTCATAGATCTGACCAAGCTGCAGCATGTGCTCGAGCACCAGGTTGGGGGTGTTGGAGTGCACGTGAATCTTGTAATCGGGGTAAGCACCCACGAGCAGCTCGCAGTCGCCCATGGAGCCCAGGAACTTAAGGCATTCGTCCTCATCAAACGGGGCATCGGCCTTAAAGAGGAACTCGTTGCAGTAACGAAACTCCGAGCCCTCCCAGTCGTCGTTGGCCTCGATCTCAACGCGGTCGAGGGCCGCGTCGCGGGCAGAGCCAGCGGAGTCAAACATGGCGGAGAAATCCTCGACAACGGTGCTGCGACCAAGCGCGGCGGCAACAAAGTTCTCAAGGAAGATGGCAAATCCAAAGGCGCCGGAGTCGACCACGCCGTTCTCCTTCAGAACAGGCAGCAGGTCGGGCGTACGGGCGACGGACTGATAGGCCTCGACGACGATGGCGTCGAGCGCGTCCTCGGCCGAGAACTTCTTCTTCTCGCACTCGTCTGCCTTGGTCGAGACGTCGCGCAGCACCGTGAGGATCGTACCCTCGATGGGCTTACGCACTGCCTGGAAGGCAACCTTGACGGCTCGGCGGAAGGCATAGGCGATGCTGGCGGACGTGATGGGCTCATCGGCAGAGACAAGGCCCTCGGCCACACCACGCAGAATCTGCGAGGTGATGACGCCGGAGTTGCCACGGGCACCCATCAGGGAGCCGTGAGTGATGGCGCCGGCGATGGCCTCCATGTCGGCGTCAGCAGGAAGGGCGGAAAGCTCCTTGGTCACCGAGGCGAGTGTGAGCGACATGTTGGTACCGGTGTCGCCGTCGGGTACGGGGAAGACGTTGAGCTTGTTGATCTCCTCGGCCTTGTCGGAAACAGCAGCCGCAGCGATCGGAAAACAGGTGCGAATGGTCTTTGCAATCATGGGTATTTGAATCTCCGTTTTCGGATGCTAGTTCAGACGGCTCTTGAGCGCGTCGATGTGAATGCCGATCTTAAGGCTGGCGGGATCGATCTGGGCGACCTCCTGCAGAGTGAAGGCAACGGAGCTCGAAAGATTGTGGCAGACGGACTTCATGTTGACGCCGTTCTCGAGCACGACGTGAAGGTCGACCGTGAGGCCGTTCTCGTCGGCGGAGACAAGCACGCCCTTGCGGAGGCGCTGACCGGCAAGCAGGCGCACGCTCTCGGCGCCCTGGAGCTGCTCGGCCATACCGACAACGCCATAGCACGTCATCGCGGCATAACCGGCAATATCGGCAATAACGTCGTTCGAGACGCTCAGGCTGCCGTTAATGGTCTCAGACACAAGAATCTCCTTATCTGGTGCTCGCGGCACCATCTCGTGGGAGCAATCATTGCAATATTCTACAACGAGCGCGCCATGTTGAGGTGGTGGGTCGCGGGATTACATCCTCGACACGAAATGTTGATATGGTAACGTTCGCGCCAGGCGATCGCGGTATGAAAAAACCCGCCGCATAAGCGACGGGTTTTACAACCTGGCTCCCCGGGTAGGACTCGAACCTACAACAGCGCGGTTAACAGCCGCGTGCTCTACCATTGAGCTACCGAGGAATTTAAAAGCCCAGCGGAATGGGCTGAAAAAACCTGGCTCCCCGGGTAGGACTCGAACCTACAACAGCGCGGTTAACAGCCGCGTGCTCTACCATTGAGCTACCGAGGAATTTAAAAGCCCAGCGGAATGGGCTGAAAAAACCTGGCTCCCCGGGTAGGACTCGAACCTACAACAGCGCGGTTAACAGCCGCGTGCTCTACCATTGAGCTACCGAGGAATTTAAAAGCCCAGCGGAATGGGCTGAAAAAACCTGGCTCCCCGGGTAGGACTCGAACCTACAACAGCGCGGTTAACAGCCGCGTGCTCTACCATTGAGCTACCGAGGAATTTAAAAGCCCAGCGGAATGGGCTGAAAAAACCTGGCTCCCCGGGTAGGACTCGAACCTACAACAGCGCGGTTAACAGCCGCGTGCTCTACCATTGAGCTACCGAGGAATTTAAAAGCCCAGCGGAATGGGCTGAAAAATTCTGGCTCCCCGGGTAGGACTCGAACCTACAACAGCGCGGTTAACAGCCGCGTGCTCTACCATTGAGCTACCGAGGAATAGGAGCGTGCTCTCAAGCAACGAAGTTTATTATACGGACGAATCAGCTCAGGGCAAGAACTTTTTTAAGAAATTTTCCGACCCAACCGTTGCGGCAAGGAGTGTCCCAAAGTGCCGGCAAAAAAGGAACGTCCCTAACTGCCGGAACGGAAACGCCGTGACTACTAAGACTCAATGTAGTCCTTGAGCTTGCTCGAGCGGCTCGGGTGGCGGAGCTTGGCCAGGGTCTTGGACTCGATCTGGCGGATACGCTCGCGCGTGACACCAAACTCGCGACCGACTTCCTCGAGCGTGCGGGGATGTCCGTCGACAAGGCCAAAGCGCAGCTCGATAACCTTGCGCTCACGATCGGCAAGCGAATCGAGCACCTGGGTGAGCTGCTCCTGCAGCATGGAGAAGCTGGCCGCATCGGGCGGAACGATGGCCTGGGAGTCCTCGATGAAGTCGCCCAGCTGGGAATCCTCTTCCTCGCCGATGGGAGTCTCGAGCGACACAGGCTCCTGCGAAATCTTCTGGATCTCGCGGACGCGGTCGGCACTCATGTCCATCTCGGCACCGATCTCCTCGGGGGTCGGGTCGCGACCCAGGTCCTGGAGAAGTTGGCGCTGCACGCGGACGAGCTTGTTGATGGTCTCGACCATGTGCACGGGAATACGGATGGTACGGGCTTGGTCGGCGATAGCGCGCGTGATGGCCTGACGGATCCACCACGTGGCGTACGTGGAGAACTTAAAACCCTTCTGGTAGTCGAACTTCTCGACGGCGCGGATCAGACCGAGGTTGCCCTCCTGGATCAGGTCCAGGAACAGCATGCCGCGACCGACATAGCGCTTGGCGATGGAGACGACCAAACGCAGGTTTGCGCTGATGAGTGCCTGCTTGGCTTCGAGGCCCACGTTCTCAATGCGCGTAAGACGACGCATCTCGGCACGCGTGAGCTCAAGCTCGCCCGCCTCGGCAGCCTCGAGCTTCTCGGTGGCCTCGAGACCGGCCTCGATCTTCATGGCCAGATCGACTTCTTCGGAGGCGGTAAGCAGGTCGACCTTGCCGATCTCCTTGAGGTACATACGAACCGGATCGCCAGTCAGCATCACCGTGGAGGCATCGATGCCACGCACGCGGGAGCGTGAACGGGACGTGCGCACGGTGCGCTTCTTCTTGCTCTTGGAAGAACCCATCTCGGCGTCGGCCTGACGGGCCATCTTGAGCTCATGATCGTCGAGCGAGCCGGAATCGTGCTCGTCGTCGTCATCGAAATCGTCGGTATCGGTATCGTTATCGTCATCGTCGACGTCCATGGGGGCGTCGTCGTTACCGCTCGCGGAGATAATCTGGATGCCGCTGTTGCGCAGCGCGGAATACACCGCGGTGAGCTGCTCGTCAGAAACATCGATATCCTTCAGGGCGACCTGAATCTCGTCCTCGGTTACCGAAGTCCTGTTTGAGCCGTTGCCCATGAGCTTTGCAACGCAGGATTCCAGCCCAGTACCCGTGCTCTCAGTCTTTTTTGGCACAGATTCTCCCTTCATAGTCCACAGGACTCAATACTTTAGCACACACATAGACGTCTATACCCAAAAAGAGAACTGGATATAGGCGAGAATACGCTGGTTGACCACAACATCTAGGCCTGTTCGGTGCCCGCGGTCTCCAAACCGATCAAACGGAACGGGTCCGCCACGCCGCCGATAGACTTTTGCAGCTCGCGTTGACGCTGCGAATCCTGCGCGGCCTGCACGGTCAGCGCGCGGCGGGCCTCATCATCGAGCGATCGATCCTGGCGCAGTTTGGCCTGTGCGGCACGCATGCGGCGCTTGATGGTGTAGAGCTCGAGCGTATCGAGCATGAACACGATGTTCGTCTCGGTAGGGTGTTTGCTCGTCGCGGAGATGCGCCCGGCACTCACAAGCGTTGCCGCCTCGGGACACACCGAGCGCGCCGCATCCATGCAGGTCGCAGGATCGGTACCCGGCGGCGTTGCCAGCACGGCCCACGCGATGGACTCGTGGCGCGGGTCGACCCACTCGATGGAGCAGATGCGGTCAGCATACGTGCGGAACAGGTCGGGGTAGCTCGTGAGCATGGTCAGCAGCTCGCGCTCCCCTGCCAAGGACTTGCGCTCTAGATCGGTCAAAACCATAGGGAACGAGGCGTCTACCGGAGCACCGGCGGGCGCAGAGCCCATACCATCAGGCACGTCGATCGGCGGCAGGTCGTCGACGACCTCCACAGGAGCGGCACCGTAAGCATCGAGCGGGACATAGTCGTACGGCTCTTCCTCGACCGGCGCCGCTACTGCCGGCGTCGCGCCCGACGCCCAAGCACCACGAGATGTCCCCTGCAAACCAGACGACCGACCGCCCGCGCTACCAGATCGCTCGGCTTGCGCCCGCTGGCGTTCATAATTCTGCTCACGACGTCGTTCCGCATCTTCGCGCTTGGCGACATCGCGAAACACGCGACCCGAACTCGCGCGCACCGTCTCCAAATCCAAACCCAGCAGATCGGCAATCTGGATAAAGTACGTGTCGATCATATAGCTATCGCGCAGCGGATAGATAAGCGTCAGCGCATCTTCCAGCGCCTTGGCGCGACCGCCCGGCGTGGTGATGTCGCTCGCTTCCTGCAGCGAACGGTACACGAAGTCCATGAGCGGCTCGGCGGCGTCGATGCGCGCCTGCAGCTCCTTTCCGCCGTGCGCCGTGATGAACTCCATGGGATCGTTGCCGTCGGGCAGCACCACGCAGCGCAGGTCCATCGAATCCTGCTCGATAAACTGTATCGCGCGACGGGCGGCCTTCTGGCCCGCGGCATCGCCGTCAAACATATACACGATGCGCTTGGCAAAGCGGGTGAGCGTCTTGACGTGATGCTCCGTGAGCGCAGTGCCCAGCGTGGCGACGACGTTTTTAATCCCCGCCTCCCAACAGGCGATGCAGTCGGTATAGCCCTCTACCACGATAGCGGTATCCTGCGCGACGATAAACTCCTTGGCCCAATTAAAGCCGTAGAGGTTTCGCTTTTTATGAAACACGCTCGTCTCGGCGGTGTTGAGGTACTTAGGTTGGCCGTCTCCCATGATGCGACCGCCAAAGGCGATGTTATGCCCCTGCTCATCAAAAATGGGAAACATCACGCGGTCGTAGAAGCGGTCGGCAAGCTGCCCGCGCCCGCGACTCACAGCCACGTTGGCGTCGATCATCTCCTGCGGAGTAAAGCCCGCCTGCGACAGATGAGCCACCAGCATGTTACGACCCGGTGCGAAGCCCAGGCAGTAGCGGCGGCAGACGTCGCCACCCATGCCGCGGCTGGCGAAGTACTCACGTGGACGGCCGTCCTTACCGCGCATAAGCATGGTGTGGTAGAACTGGGCGGTCTGGGCGCACAGATCGTAGATTCGGGCACGCTTAGTACCGCGCTCGCGGCGGTCTCCGGTGTCGTGCAGCTCAATACCCGCGCGATCGGCTAAATAACGGATTGACTCGGGAAAGCTCAGGTTCTCGCGCTTCATGATATAGGTGAAGACGTCGCCGCCCTCGCCACATCCAAAGCAGTGCCACACCTGCGTGGCAGGGATAATGTGAAACGACGGGGTCTTTTCGCCATGGAAGGGGCAGCAGCCCCAAAACTCATGGCCGCGGGGCTTGAGCTCAACCGTTTCCTGCACGATGGCTACCAGATCGGACGCAGCGCGGACCTGGTCTTTCTCCTCATCGCTAATCACGGATACTCACCCCCTGCTCACCCAAGTTATGACGGATATCATCGATATTACCCTCGACGGTCGCGATCAACTCGTCCAGGGAATCGAACACGCGTGACGGACGCAGCCAGCGCGTAAACGCCAGCGAAACGGAAGCGCCGTACAGGTCGCCCGTATACCCAATTAAGTTGGCTTCGAGATGCGCAGATGCCGCATCGTCGGCATACGTTGGCGGCAGGCCGACGTTGACAGCAGCGGGCCACACGGTGTCATCGACCAGCACCAGACCCTCATACACGCCATCGGCAGGCACCTGAATGCCACTGGGAACCTGCAGGTTTGCCGTGGGAAAGCCCATGCCAGAACCCTCGTGACGACCGCGAATAACACCGCCACGCACCATATACGGGCGGCCGAGTAACCCAGCAGCAAGCCCCACATGGCCCTGTCCCAGCTCGTGACGAATGCGGGTGGCGCAAATGGCCTCACCGCCCTCGCAAAGCAGGTCGTGACCATACACATCAACGCCGCGCTCGGAACCCCAGACGCGCATCTCGGCAACACCAGAAGCACCGCCGCGACCCAGCCTAAAGTCGCTGCCAACGCGAATCGAACGAATGTCGACCACGCGTGACAACAGTGCGAGAAAACCGACATGGTCGAGTGCCGCAACCTCAGGCGTAAAGGGAACGGCCACCACTGCATCGACCCCGGTTTGAGCCAAGGCATGCAGACGGTCGGCCGTCGTCATCAATTTTTGAGCGGGTGAAGGGCTCACGACAACGTCCGGGTCGGGATCGAAGGTAACTACGACCGCCTTGCAGCCATGGGCACGGGCATCACGGACGAGCGCCGCAACAAGCTCCTGGTGTCCACGGTGCACACCATCAAACACGCCGATGGCGATGGAGGCAGCACCCAAGTGCTCGCACTCATCAAACACATCGGCAGTAACGATGCGAGCCTCGTCCGACTCGCCCGCGAAAAAGATACGCGCGAGCTCGCGAGCGGAAAACATCATCGAACACCGCCGATTGCCTGCGGAAACACGTGATCCATGACAAAGCGGCCACTCTCAATGCGGGCGAGCGCCTTGAGCCCGCCATCGAGCACCAGCGCGAACGGCGCCTTCGAGGAATCGAAATCGGCAAGCGCACGCTCAACGGGAATGCGTCGGCCGCAGAGCAGGTCGTCGGCAAGATTGCCCGGCAAGTCAACACGCGTGGCGCCCAGGGCCGCAATGGGATCAAGGGCAAAGCCAGCCGCGGACTCGGGAGAAAGCTCCTCGACCGCATGACAAGCGCCAATGGAAACAACACCGGAGGCCGTGCGGCGCAACGCGGAAATGTGCGCGGCGCTCTCACAGGCGCGGCCCAAGTCGCGAGCGAGTGCACGGATATAGGTACCCTTGCTCACCGAGAACGCCACGGTCCACACACATGTATCACCTTCACCGCCCACGGCGATCAGGTCGGCGGCATAGACCTCGGCAGGGCGCGGAGGTAGGTCCACCGCATTGCCCTCTCGAGCAGACTTGTAGGCGCGAACGCCATTTACCGAGATAGCCGAAAAAGCCGGCGGCACCTGCATCTGCGGGCCCAAGATGGCGGCCAAGCGCTCGCGGGCATAGGCCGGATCGCGCAGCTCGGGTGCAACGGGCACCGTGCGGACCGCCTCGCCCTCCGCATCATCGGTATTGGTCTCGGCGCCAAACGAGATGTCGGCGACGTAGCTTTTGGTATCGAGCGTGAGCATGCCCAGCAGACGGGTGGCCTGGCCCACACCCACCACCATGACACCCGATGCCATGGGGTCGAGCGTGCCGGCATGGCCGACGCGCCGCTCATGGAGGGCACGCCGGCATTGCGAAACCACATCGTGGGACGTGCAGCCCACCGGCTTATCGACAGCAAGCAGCATATTCAGTTGAGAAGGTGTACGACGAGCCATGTACCATCCAAAAAATTAAAGCTCGACGGTCACCGAAGCGGGATCCTCCCCCACCAGCTCGGCCAGCATGGGAAGTGCCACGGTAAGCGTCTCGAGAATCGTTCCGTTGTTGGAGAAACCGGCGGCAGCGGGATGTCCGCCTCCGCCAAAAGCAGCAGCGATCTCAGACACATTGAGGTCGCCCTTGGAGCGCAGGTTGCCGCGCACCTTGGTATCGCCCTCAATGCCCTTCAGAAACAGGCAGACCTCGACGCCCATCACCGAGCGCACCACGTCAACTAGGCCGTCACACTCATCCGAGGTGACACCGCAAGCCTCAAGGTCACTCTGGTACGCGTAGCTATACGCGACGCGTCCGTGGGCCACCGTCTTGATGCGGCCCATAACGATGGACTTGAGGTGCAAAAACTCAACGCGCATGCTCTGGTAGACCTCGAGCGCAACACGGGCCGGATCGGCACCGTGGGCAACCAGACGCGAGGCCGCATGGAATGCGGCGGCATCGGCGTTTTGGTACTGAAAACGACCGGTGTCGGTAACCAGGCCACACAGCAGACAGGTCGCAACGCCATCACGTGCGACAATGCCGCAATTGTCCAAGAAGCGGTCGATAATCATAGCGCAGGCTGCAGCTTCGACGCGTCTCAGGCTTAGCTCGGCAAACTCCTCGCGCGCCGGATGGTGATCGAAGCACACCACATGCTTGGAGCGGCGAAGCACCTCGGCGGAATTATTGAGGCGCTCGACGACCGGTACGTCCACCGAGATGAACAGGTCAGGATTGCCGGTGTACGCAGATGCCGGCACCAGGCGATCGGAGCCTTCCATAAAGCGGTAGATGCGCGGAACCGGGTCATCGTCTGCTAGCAGCAGGGCAATGTCCTTGTTGGGGAAAAACTTCATAAGCGAGAGGCCCAGACCCAGCACGGAGCCCAGGGCGTCGCCGTCGGGAGAAGTGTGTCCCGAAATCGCAATGGAGGACGCATCCTCGATGAGCTCGAGGATGCGTCGCTGAATATCTGCAGACTCGCACGAGGCGAGGTCGGCGGAATTAGTCATCTAAAGCTGCCTCCTGGGCGGCATCCGCTATGGGGTAGCCGTCCTCGTCCTTTTCGATCGCAAGCGTGGCGGGAACGTTTTCCAGCGCACGCGTGATGCGCTCTGCCTCATCGGTCGAGCGATCGATGCGAAAATCGAGCTCGGGCGTAACACGCCAATCGAGCGAGCGAGCCAACAGGCTGCGAATACGGCCCTTGGCGCTTGCGAGCGCCTCCATGACCTCATCGTAGCGGCTCGCATCGCACGACACGTACACGCGCGCGAACGAACGGTCCACCGCGACCTCGACCGCGGTCAAAGTAACCAGGTCGAGACGCGGATCGGAAACCTCAAAGAGCAGGATATAACCGAGCTTCTCGCGAAGCTGCTCGCCCAGACGGCGGGTTGCCTGCGTTTGCTTCATAGCGCTACCCCCTACTCGGTGCGGGCAACCTGGTCGATGCGGTAACCCTCGATCTGGTCGCCGGGCTTGATGTCCTGGAAGTTCTCCAGGCCAATGCCGCCCTCGGAACCACTCTTGAGGCTCTTGGCCTCGTCCTTGTAGTGGCGCATCGAGGCGATCTTGCCGTTAAAGACCACGATGCCGTCACGCACCAGACGCACGGAATCGGTCGCGGCGATCTCGCCCTCTTCGACGCGGACACCGGCGGCGATACCGACTTTGGGCACCTTGAAGGTGTCCAAGACGGTCGCGGTACCCGTGGAGACCTCGACCTCGGTGGGCTTGAGCATGCCGATACGGGCGGCGTCGAGCTCCTCGAGGCACTTGTAGATGACATCGTAGCAACGGATCTCGACGCCCTCGCGCTCCGCAGCGGAGCGGGCCTTACCGTCGGGACGGACACCAAAGCCGATGATGATGGCGTTGGAGGCGTCGGCCAGGACGACGTCGGTCTCGTTGATGGCACCGACTGCGGAGTGGATCGTGTTGATGCGCACCTCGGACTGGTCCATCTTGTCGAGCGAGTCCTGAAGGGCCTCGATAGAACCCTGAACGTCGGCCTTGATGATCAGGTTGAGCTCCTTGACCTCGGCGTCGGCAATGGTCTCGAAGAGGTTCTCGAGCGTGACGTGCTTAACGCGACTCTGCTCCTCGATACGGGCCTTGAGCGAACGCTCGTCGGCAAGGGCGCGAGCCTCGCGCTCGTCCTCGAACACGCGGAACTCATCACCGGCGTTGGGCACGGACTGAAGACCCAGAATCTCGACGGCGTCGGAAGGACCGGCCTCGGTGACGGCGTTGCCCTTCGGGTCGAGCATGGCGCGGACGCGGCCGTAGGTAAGGCCGGCGACCAGCGTATCGCCCACGTGCAGGGTACCGCGGGTGACGAGCACCGTGGCAACCGAGCCGCGACCCTTGTCGAGCTTGGCCTCGAGGACGTTGCCGGAGGCAAAGGTGTCGGGATTGGCCTTGAGCTCGAGCACGTCGGCCTGGAGCAGCACGGTCTCGAGCAGATCATCGATACCAATCTTCTGCTTTGCCGAGATGTTGACGAACATGTTCTGTCCGCCCCACTCCTCGGGGATGATGCCGTACTCGGTGAGCTCTTGGCGCACGCGGTCGGGGTTGGCACCCGGCTTATCGATCTTGTTGACGGCGACGACGATGGGTACGCCGGCGGCCTTGGCGTGGTTGATCGACTCGATGGTCTGGGGCATGACGCCGTCGTCGGCAGCCACGATCAGAATGACGATGTCGGTCACCTTGGCACCACGGGCACGCATGGCCGTAAAGGTGGCGTGGCCCGGGGTATCGATGAAGGTGATCTTGCGGTCGTTAATCATGACCTGCGAAGCGCCGATGGCCTGGGTAATGCCGCCCGCCTCGCCGGCAGCGACACCGGTGTGACGGATGGCGTCGAGCAGCGACGTCTTACCGTGGTCGACGTGGCCCATGACGGTGACGACCGGTGCGCGCGGCTTAAGGTCGGCGGGATCGTCGTAGAACGAGAAGGTGTTCTCCTCCTCGGGGGTGATGATCTTGATCTGACGACCCAGGTCGTCGGCAACGAGCTCGACGAGGTCGTCGGACATGGACTGCGTCATGGTGAGCGGCGTACCCAGCAGGAACAGGCGCTTGATGATATCGTTGGCCGGAACGTCAAGCGCCTCGGCGAGCTCCTGGACCGTAACGCCCTGGGAGACCTTGATGGCATCGAGCTCCTCGGGGTTCACGCCCTGGGCCAATGCCTCCTCTATCTTGCGCTCCTCCTGAGCCTTTGCAGCCTCGCGCTCGCGCTTCTCCTTGCGCTTCTTGCGGCGACCGGTGGACTCGCGAGAGGCCTCCTCGACGGCGGCACGGGCCTCCTCGAGCACCTTCTCGCGGCTGTACTCCTCGGCCTCGCGAGCCATGCGGCTGTAGTGGTCCTCTTCGTTGTTGTGACCGCCCTTGCGCTTCTTACCCTTGCCCTGCTTGTCGGGGTTGGGGAAGTCCATGCCGGCAGCGACGTTGTTGCTGGCGTTGGTGCGATGGCTGTGCGGGCGGCTCTCGGAGACGTTGCGCTCGGAGTTGTTGTCGGAGGCGTTGCGGTCGTTGCGACGGCCACCGCGGCGGTCGTTGTTACCGCCACGACGGTTACCGCGCTCGGCGGCGCGCTCGGCCTTGGCCTTGTCCTCGGCGTCCTTCTTCTCCTTGAGCACGGTCTCCTGTGCGGCGATCTGGTCGAGCAGCGAACGGAAGCGCGAACCGGAGTCCGAAGCGGGAACGGCGCGGCGCTGAGCCTCGCGGGCTGCCTCCTCCTTCTCGCGGGCAAGGCGCTCCTGCTCGGCCTTCTTTTTGGCCTCGGCCTCGGCGCGCGCAGCCTCCTCGGCAGCCTGGGCTGCGGCAAACTGGCGGCGCTCCTCCTCGCGGGCCTTCTCGGCGGCGATGCGCTCGCGCTCGGCCTCGGCGGCGCGAGCGGCCTCCTCGGCGGCGGCAGCCTCCTCCTCGGCCTGCTTGGCGGCCTCGACTTCCTGAGCGCGGGCCTCGATCACCGAAGCGAGCTGCTTGCGGACCATAGCGACATAGGCGTCCTCCAAGGTGGAGGAAGCGGACTTAGCGGGAATCTTCATATCGGCGAGATGACCCATCAGTTCCTTGGAGGTCATGCCGAACTCTTTGGCCAGGGTGGACACACGGACTTTTGCCATATGACTTCACCTACCCTTTCTGGCACCTTGGGTGCCTAGAGACTGAACGAGCGTGGGAGATGCGCCGGGACCCGCCCGGCGCGACCGCGCGCTAGATCAGGTCCTCCGCATCATCGAAGGCGTCGGTGTCGTGGACACCGCAGAAACGGGAGCCGGGACGAGCCTGGTTGCGGCACTGGATGCCGTCCTCGGACACGTACTCGCAGCGGCGGACATCCTCGTCCTCCTCGTCACCGATCAGGTCGGCGGCGGGCTCCTCGTGAACGGGAACGTTCTTGAGGATGTCGGCGGCAAGCGTCTCGGACTTGATGTCGATGTGCCAGCCGGTCAGGCGCGCGGCGAGGCGGGCGTTCTGGCCCTCCTTGCCGATGGCGAGGGACAGCTGGTCGTCGGGCACGATGACGCCGGCGTAGGCCTTCTCCTCGTCGATGAGGACGCGGGTGACCTTAGCGGGCGAAAGGGCGTTGGCGACGTAGACGGCAGGATCGGCATCCCACAGGATGACGTCGACGCGCTCGCCACGGAGCTCGCCCACGACAGCGCGAACACGGCTGCCCTTGGGGCCGACGCAGGCGCCCACGGGATCCAGACGATCGTCGAGCGAGTGGACGGCGACCTTGGAGCGCTGGCCGGGCTCGCGGGCGATCGACTTGATCTGGACGGTGCCCTCATAGATCTCGGGCACCTCCTGCTCAAACAGACGACGCATGAGCTCGGGGTGGGTACGAGAGATGACAATCGGCGGACGGCTGTGTTCGCCGCGAACAGGCTGCAGGTTGGAGTTGGGGTCGCGAACGTCGATGATCACGGCCTTGATGTGCTGGTTGTGCAGGTAGCGCTCGCCCATCGGACGCTCGTTGCGCTCGTTCTCGTAACGGCGCTGGTCGAAGTGCGGAAGCTCGGCCTCGACGCCCTCGCGAATCTTGACGATCGTAAAGTCGGGGGTGGACTGCAGCACGGTACCGCTGATGAGGTCGCCGATGCGGCCGGAGAACTCCTCGTAGATCTGCTCGCGGGCGGAGTTGCGAACGATGGCGTTGATCTCGGACTTGGCGTGCTGGGCGGCGATGCGGCTCGTGTTCTTGGGAGTGACGTCGATCTCCTCGAACTCGGTAAAGTTGCCCTCCTCGTCCATGGAATCGTCGATCGGCTCCAGGCGGTAGACATAGATCTTGCCGGTGGTGCGGTCGATGGTCACCTTGGCGCCCCACTCAAGATGCAGGATCTCGGCGTAGCTCTTGGCGAGCGACTGCTCCAGGCGGTCGATCAGGTAGAGCTGGTCGATGTGCTTCTCCTGGCAAAGCTCCATCAGGGCGGACATCATGTCGGATGCTGCCATCTTACTTTCCTTCCTTCGCGGGCTTGAAGTCGTAGGTGGGCTTCAACTTGCATTTTTTAACATCAGAGAAATCGAGGGTAACGGACTCGCCGTCCTCGAGCTCAAGGGTCACGTTCGTCTCGGTGGCGGCGGCAATCTTGCCGGCGTACTTGCGACGGCCCTCGGTGGCGGTGGAGGTGAGCTCGCAGTCCTCGCCCACAAAGCGGGCAAAGTCGCACGGGCGGCGCAGCGGGCGCGCCATGCCCGGGCTCGACACCTCGAGCATATAGCTCGAAGAGATGGGGTCGAGCTCCTCAATCACATCGCCGACCCACTTGGTGTTGGCTGTGACGTCGTTGAGGGACAGGCTCTGACCCTCGGCACCCTCGATACGCACACGCACGCAGGGGGCCTTGGTGGCACCCACGAGCTCGACGTCGACGATGTCGACATCGTGCTGGGGAGCGACGGCCTCGAGCGCGTCGATGATCGCCTGCTCGGTCTTGGTCTTGACCATTGCGGCACCTCCATCCATACAAAAAAGAAGCGGGGCCGAGACCCCACTTCTTTCAATTACAACTTCATTTGCAAGCAAACTATACCAATACCTGCGGAAACACGCAAGTGCCACAGAAACCCGCAGGTCAGCGTGCCCACAGCATCTCCACAAGAATAAGACAATTGACCGCAGGCGCTTTGAGCAGACAAAACAAAACGGGGGGCAACCCAGCCGGATCGCCCCTCGTCGTTTATGCGTCAGCTATGCATGCAGCGTTTACTTGACCACCAGGTTGACCAGCTTGCCGGGCACGCAGATGGCCTTGACGACCGTCTTGCCCTCAAGCCACTTGGCAACGGCGGCCTCGGCGGCAGCCTGCATCTCCTCGTTGGAGGCGTCGCGGGCGACGTCGATGCGGCCACGGACCTTGCCGAGCACCTGTACGACAATCTGCACCGTGTCCTCGATGGACTCGGCCAGGTCAAACTCGGGCCAGGCGGCGGTGTAGGCGTTGCCCTCACAGCCGAGCGCCTCATGCCACAGCTCATCGGCCCAGAACGGGCAGATGGGGGCAAGGACGCTCACGATATCCTTGGCCACGCCGTAGCACAGGGCCTTGTCACGGAAAGCGCCCTCAGTAGCGTTGAGGTAGGCGCTCGCGGCGTTGACGAGCTCCATGACGGCCGAGATGGCAGTGTTGAACTGGCCGCGGTCAAAGTCCTCGGTGCACTTGGCGATGGTGCGGTGACGCTCGCGATAGAGCTTGAGTGCGGCCTCGTCGAGCACGGACTTGTCGAAGACCACGTTGGCATCGCCAGACTGGACGAGCTGCCACACGATACGCCAGGCGCGCTTGATAAAGCGGTTGGCGCCCTCAACGGCCTTGGGATCCCAGTCAAAGTCCTTTTCGGGCGGGGCGATAAACAGGATCGCCAGACGCATGGTGTCGGCGCCGTAGGGCTCGATAACCGAGCTCGGGGGCACAACATTGCCCTTGGACTTGGACATGGTGTCGCCGTTCTCGTCCTTGACCATGCCCTGGCACAGCAGGTTGGTGAAGGGCTCGTCCACGCTCAGCAGACCCAGGTCGCGCAGCGCCTTGGTAAAGAAGCGGCTGTAGAGCAGGTGCAAAATGGCGTGCTCGATGCCGCCGATGTAGTTATCGACGGGCATCCAACGGTCGGCAGCTTCCTTGGAGAAGGGCAGCTCGGTGTTGTGCGGGTCGGTGTAGCGCAGGTAATACCAGCTGGAGCAGGTGAAGGTGTCCATGGTATCGGTCTCGCGCTTGGCCGGGCGACCGCAGACTGGGCAGGTGGTCTCGTAGAAGTCCTTGCACTCGGCGAGGGTCTCGCCGGCGCCCAGGTCCAGGTTCTCGGGCAGCGTCACCGGCAGCTGATCCTCGGGAACGGGCACGATACCGCAGTGCTCGCAGTGGATGGCCGGGATGGGGTTGCCCCAATAGCGCTGACGGCTGATGAGCCAGTCACGCAGGCGGAACTCGACCTTGCGACGACCGCAGCCCATGGCCTCGAGGTCGGCAACGATGGCAGACTCGCCCTCGGAGTGCTTACCGCCGCGCATGCCGGTGTACTTGCCCGACTGCACCAGCGTGCCCTCGGCGGCATGGGCGCAATCCCAGTCGACGGTCTCGGCATGGAAGGTGTCGATGGTCTCGCCGCTGGCCTCGACGGCAGCGCGATCCTCATCGTCCAGGATGATCGGCACGATCGGCAGGTCGTACTTACGGGCAAACTCAAAGTCGCGCTGGTCGCCACAGGGAACGGCCATGACGGCACCGGTACCGTAGTCGGCAACGACATAATCGGCAACCCACACGGGGACCTTCTCGCCGTTGACGGGGTTTACCACATAGCGGCCCGTGAAGGCACCGTGCTTCTCGAGGGTGCCCTGGGCACGCTCGACGGCAGAGATATGCTTGGAGTCCTCGACGATCTTGGTGACGGCCTCCTCGTACTCCGTGCCCTCGACGAGCTCGTGCAGACGAGCGTACTCGGGAGCCAGGACAAAGAAGGAAACGCCAAAGAGCGTATCGGCACGCGTGGTGAAGACGGTGATCTTGCCCTCGTCGCCCTCGATGGGCTCCCCATCCCGGTCGCACAGGGTAAAGTCGACCTCGGCGCCCTCGGAGCGACCGATCCAGTTGGCCTGCATCTGCTTGACGCGCTCGGGCCAGCCGGGGAGCTTCTCCAAGTCGTCGAGCAGCTCCTGGGAGTAGTCGGTGATTTTGTAGTACCACTGCTCGAGGTCACGCTTCTCGGGCTCGGTGCCGCAGCGCCAGCACTTACCCTCGGTTACCTGCTCGTTGGCCAAAACGGTCTTACAAGTGGGGCACCAGTTGACCGGATTCTTCTTGCGATAGACCAGACCCTTTTCCCACATCTTCTCAAAGATCCACTGACCCCAGCGGTAGTAGTCGGGGCTGCAAGTCTTGACCATGCGATCCAGATCGTAGGAGAAGCCCATGCGCTTCATCGTGGCGAGCGCCTGGTCCATGTTCTTATACGTCCAGGCGGCAGCCTGCGTGTTGTGCTTGATGGCGGCGTTCTCGGCAGGCAGACCAAAGGCGTCAAAGCCGATGGGATGCAGCACGTCAAAGCCGCGCATGCGGGCCTGACGGGCCATGGCATCGCCGATGGTGTAGTTGCGCGCGTGGCCCATGTGCAGGTCGCCCGACGGATACGGGAACATCTCGAGCACATACTTCTTGGGCTTGGTGGCATCGGTGTCGACGGCAAAGAGGTTCTCGTCGTCCCACGCCTTCATCCACCGGGACTCAATGGCCTGCGCGTCGTAGGCAGGGATCTCGTCCTTATGATCTGTGCAATCGCACATATCAGCTCCTTTAATCTTAGCTGGGGTCGGACGGCTTAGCTTTATTCGCTACTGCGGACAGTCCTGCGCAAGACGAAGAGCACATTAAGTGCTCTTCTTTGCGTGCGGAACTTGTAGCGAACAAAGCTAAGCCGCCCGACCCTAAGGTTAACTTGGTTGATGATAGCAAATACAACAAGCGAGATGTCTGCGACTTGCAGGCATCTCGCTTTATCTAAATAACGTGGATGAGAATCAACCTTTGATATGCAGCTCTTACCTTATCGATAGGAAACGCTCTGCTGGGAATCTTTGACGACAACATCGTGGGCGCCGCCTTCGACGATGGAGGTGGAGCTCACCAGCGTCAGGCGCGCCTTTTCCTGGAGCTCGGGGATCGAGAGGGCACCGCAGTTGCACATCGTGGACTTGACCTTGTAGAGCGTGCCGCCCACGCCGTCCTTGAGGGAGCCGGCGTAGGGAACGTAGGAGTCGACGCCCTCGACGAAGCTAAGCTTCGCGGCGCCGCCCAGGTCGTAGCGCTGCCAGTTGCGGGCACGCGCAGAGCCCTCGCCCCAGTACTCCTTCATGTACTGGCCGTTGACGTTGACGCGCTCGGTCGGGCTCTCGTCAAAGCGGGCGAAGTAGCGGCCCAGCATCATAAAGTCGGCACCCATGGCAAGGGCGAGCGTCATGTGGTAGTCGTAGACGATGCCACCATCGGAGCACACGGGCACGTAGACGCCGGTCTCCTCGTAGTACTCGTCACGGGCGCGGCAGACGTCGATCAGCGCGGTGGCCTGGCCACGACCGATACCCTTGGTCTCGCGGGTGATGCAAATGGAGCCGCCGCCGATACCGACCTTGATGAAGTCGGCACCGCAGTCGGCCAAGAAGCGGAAGCCTTCGGCGTCGACGACGTTGCCGGCACCGACCTTGACGTCCTCGCCGTAGTTGGCACGAATCCACTCGATGGTACGCTTCTGCCACTCGCTGAAGCCCTCGGAGGAGTCGATGCACAGGACATCGGCACCGGCCTCGATAAGCAACGGCACGCGCTCGGCATAGTCGCGGGTGTTGATACCGGCGCCAACCATGTAGCGCTTATCACCGTCGAGCAGCTCGTTGGGGTTGGTCTTGTGGCTGTCGTAGTCCTTGCGAAAGACGATGCCCATGAGGTGATCGTTGTCGTCGACGATCGGCAGGGCGTTGAGTTTGTTGTCCCAGATGACGTCGTTGGCAACCTTGAGGCTGATGTTCTTGTCGCCCACGATGAGCTGCTCACGCGGGGTCATGAACTCGGAGACCTTCTTTTGGTGATCATCGCGGCTGGGGCGATAGTCACGGCTGGTGACGATACCCACGAGCTTGCCCTTGGGGGTGCCATCGTCGGTAACCGGCATAGTGGAGTGACCGGTCTTTTCCTTGAGGGCGATAACCTGCTCCATAGTCATGTCGGGAGTCAGCGTGGAATCAGACTGGACAAAGCCGGCCTTGTGATCCTTGACGGCCTTGACCATAGCGGCCTCGGACTCGGGGGTCTGGGAACCGTAAATGAAGGACAGGCCACCCTCGGTAGCGAGCGCGACACCCATGTCGACGCCCGAGACGGACTGCATGATGGCGGAAACCATGGGGATGTTCAGGGTGATTGCCGGCTTCTCACCGCGCTTAAAGCGGGTTAACGGCGTCTTAAGAGAGACGTTATTGGGGATGCACTGCGAGGACGAGTAACCAGGGACCAGCAGATACTCCGAAAACGTGTGGGACTCACCGGGAAAGAACGTAGCCATGTTTCTCCTTTTTCCATGCGACCGGTCGGCTGCAGGCCTCGTAGGACCCAGCCCAACCTTGGGCGCCCAATACTGGGGAAGTATCTTAACGCACTTTGACTGCTACAAAGCATGAATTAAGAAGAGCACACGAGGGCTTGACGCAGGCATTGCGTTTGCCCAGCAAACACTTTAGCGGGAAGACGTGGGGCACATGGAGTACAAGACGACGGCGCGACTGGTCATTCAATCGTGTGACAACGATCTGCCGGGCGTGTTCGGCCACGGCTGCGTCTTGCTGCTGCAGGGTATCGCCCGCTAGCACTCGCTCAACCGCGCCGCCAAGAGTATGGGCATGGCGTATTCCAAGGCCTGGCGCATTGTGAACGAGGCCAAAGGGCAACTGGGCTGCAAGCTCATCGAGCGCGACGGCGCCCGCGGATCCACGCTCACCCCCACCGGCGAGCGAGCCGTAGCGGTCTACAAGGGCCTGCAAGCAGAAATCAATCAAGTGATCGCCACCAAGGCCAACGACCTCATCGCCAGCATCAAAGAGTAGCTAATTTGGGACGGGGCTTATTTAGCTACCCATCCAGAGCATTCTTGACTCATAGCCAAAAATTGACATTGGGTAGCTAAAAAAGCCCCGTCCCAAATTAGCTACTTGCGGAGGGCGTGGTCTAGGGTGGCCGCTACTGCCAGAGGATCGTCGGTGCCGGCGAAAAGGCGGATGGTACTCCCCTGCTTGCCGCGTGGAGCAGAAAGGCGCGTCGCGGCGCCGCCGGCGGGCGATGTGCGAAACTCCCCCGGCAAAGCCTCGAACAGCTCACCTGCGCTGCGCTCGATAAGGTCAAACTCAACTACCGGACCAAAGCCGTGCTCGAGGATTCCCGTTGCAACTGCATGATCGGGATGCGAACTCAGCCCGGGGTAACGCACATTGCGCACCATCTCGTTCGCAGCCAAATACTCTGCCAGCGCACGGGCGCGGTCGAAGTGAGCCTGCATGCGAGCGTTGAGCGTCTCGAGCCCGCGCTCCAGCACATCGACCTCATCGGCAGGCAGATCAAGCACAGGCGCACCGCAGCCGGTAAGCAACGCATGCGCGCACTCGGCAGCGGTGTCCACACGTTGCCGTTTGAGCTGCGAGCGCGCCACCGACGCCGCCACAAGCTTGCGCGGAGCCCCACCGGCACACACACGATCAAGGGCCTCGAGCGACAGCACGGCTCCCAAGCGCAGCGGATCACACCCAAAGACGCTTGCCACAGTGTTATCCACCACGAGGAGTGCACGGGCATCACGAGCCGCGCGGCCAAGAGCACGAAGATCGGGCACGCGCAGGCCAAACCCGCCAATGGAGTTAACGAACCACCACAGATGCGGGCCCACGGCATCAAACGAAGCATCAAAGCCCGCGGACGCGGCGTCAAACGCTGCAACCGACAGCTCCCCCACCATAGCCACGTTGAGGGCATCAAAGCCGTGCGCAAACGCATCGACAAAGTCATCGGCAAACGCAACTAGGCGGTCACCGGGGCGCACAATCCCCAATTGCGACAACGCTGCTGGCACATGCGAGGCCGTGAGCAACCGCGCTTCACGCGCGCCGGTCCTCAAAACCCAGGCCTCTTCTAGCTGCTGTACGCCCATACGGCACCGTCCCCTCAAAACAAAAACCCACGCTGCGGGTGTTCCCCGCATCGTGGGCAACGGCTGCAGTATAGCGCCGATATGAGACGAATCACCTAGATGATGAGCGTGTGATAGTTCACGCTCGCACCCGGAGCGTCAACGGTCACGCCATAGGCCTCGGGATAGATGCGTGTCGAAAACACGAGCGCGCCATCGTTCACAAACACCTCGACCGACGAGACATCGCCAACAACGCGCACGTTACGAACCTCGTCGACGGGCTCCCAGCGCACGGTACGACCGCAGCCGGCAGAAGCGCGGCCTTCATCGGCAAATCGCATCTCAAAGCGCGCGGGCAGCTCGCCCTCGGCGGGCACAAACGCCAGCTTCAGCTCGTCATCAACGGTCGCGGTAAACGCGTCGTTGACACCGTCGACAACAACGTCAAAGCAGGTATCGCTGGCAACCTCTAACGAGCCCACCCCCACACGCACCGAGGCATAATGGCGCTCGATCTCGCGCGCCGGCTGCTGCAGCACCACGCCGCCGGCACCGGCTGTAAGCTCACGCGGCACCGTCATGCAGTGCTGCCAGCCGCACACCACGGTGGGCGCGTTGCCATAGGTCGGCTCATCGGGCATGCCCATCCAGCCGATCAGCATGTGGCGACCGTCCTCGGCCGTGAACTCCTGCGGAGCATAGAAGTCAAAACCGGCGTCCCACAGGCGGAACTCGCCCAGCTCATAGGCACCGTCGCCGCCGGTAATGTCGCCTGTTACAGGCATGTAGCCAGCAGCGTATACGTTGCCGCGGTCCCAACGACCGCCTTCGAGCCCCTGGGGAGAGAAGGACAGCCACTTCGCCGGCGCACCGCCATCCGCCTCAAGCTCAAGGTATCCCGGGCACTCCCACATAAAGCCAAAACGCTCGGGCGTAGACACACGGCTCTCGAGTTCCCAGCTCAACATATCGGCCGAGCCATATACCAGGATCTCGCCCACATCGCGCCCGGCACCCTCGCCGTGCATCGCACAAAAATGGCTTTCGATATGCGGTCCATCCACGCGACGACGGGCGCCCAGCACCATGTGATAACGCCCGTCCGCGTCACGCCACACCTTGGGATCGCGCACGTGGCAGGTCAAATCCTCGGGATAATCATCGGACGCCAGCACCACGCGCTTTTGGCTGAACTCCCGACCGGCAAGACCATCAATGCTCTCGACATAAACAGTATCGGCTCGTCGACCGGTATTGACGTAGTCGTACGTGCCGTCTGCATCGGAAAGCTTAACGTTGCCCGTGTACAGCACGCGAATGCGGCCGTCCTCAGCAAGCGCGGAGCCCGAATACACGCCATGGCAATCGAACGGCTCGTCGGGCAGCAGCGGGGCGCCAACGTAGTCCCACGTCATAAGGTCGCGGCTCGTCGCATGACCCCAGACCTTAACGCCACCCTCGACATCAAACGGCGCATATTGAAAATAAGCGTGGAACACGCCGCCCGCTTGGCAAAGACCGTTGGGGTCATTGAGCCAACCCGCCGGCGGCATAATATGGAAGTGCTGGCCATACGCGCCATGACCGCACTCAGAGGCGGCAGCGTCAACAGCGGCAACCAGCTTTACAAGGTCGCGACCAAGTGCATTAGACATATCAAAGTCCTAACGGATCGAAAGTTACTAGGCACCAGATATCGGCACCAGATACGGGAAACGCCCGCGAGCATACAACCCGCGAGCACCCCCTCAATCAAAAGCCCTTAGGCCTGCTCGGAAGCCTTGAGCTCGTCCTTGTACAGGACAAACGAGACGCCAAAGGAAACCAGCGCGGCGACCGCAAACATGATCGCGTACTGCACGGGCTGGGCCAGGCACAGCAGGATACCGAAGATACCGGTAACGCCCGTGCCGGAGGCAGCCAGCGAGGTGAGCGCGCAGACCAGGGCACCGCAGCCGCCGCCGATGCAGCCGGCGATGAAGGGCTTAAAGAAGCGCAGGTTCACACCAAAGATGGCAGGTTCGGTAATGCCCATAAAGGCGGACAGAGCCGAAGGAAGCGCCAGGCCCTTGATCTTGGCATCGCGGGTCTTAAAGGCAACGGCAAGCGCGGCGCCACCCTGGGCGATATTGGCAGCGCTAGCGATGGGCAGCCAGTAGGTCACGCCGTACTGGGCGAGCTGGCCCAGGTCGATGGCGGTGTACATCTGGTGGATACCGGTAACGACCGTGGGGGCATAGAACAGGCCGACGATAAAGGAACCGATGCCGAAGGGCAGGGTCAGCAGGGTCTGGATCAGACCGAGGATGGCGTTCTCGGCCCAAACAAAGATGGGGCCGACGGCAACGAGCGTCACGAGCACGGTCACGAACACCGAGACAAGCGGGGTCACAAAGAGGTCGAACATCTCGGGGACAACCTTGTGGAGACGCTTCTCGAGGAAGGCGAGAATGGCGCAGGCGATAACGATGGGAATCACATGGCCCTGATAGCCGACCCACTCAAAGCTGTACACGCCGGGGATGACGGTGACCATGGTCTGCACGCCCTCGGAGGCAACCGTGTAGGCGCTCTGCAGCGAGGAGTTGATGAACGCACCGCCGACGACGGCACCCAGGTACGGGTTGGCGTCAAAGGCCTTGGCGGCGGAGTAGCCGATCAGGATCTGCAGAATGCCGAAGGACGTTCCCGAGACCAGGTCGGCGATCTTGTAGATAAAGTTATTGGTGTCGAGCGCGATAAAGCCGTTGGAGGCCATAAAGTTGAGGGCGCTCATGATTCCCAGCAGCAGGCCCGAAGCCACGATGGCGGGGATGATGGGGACAAAGACGTCGCCGAGTACCTTAATGGCGCGCATAAAGATGTTCTGCTGCTGCGCCGCGGCCTCCTTGACCTCGGCCTTGGTGGCAGCCTCGACGCCACTAAGCGCGATGAACTCCTCGTAGACCTTGTTGACAGTGCCGGTGCCAAAAATAATCTGAAGCTGGCCCTGAGCCTCAAAGACGCCCTTGGCGCCGTCGACGTTCTCGATGGCCCCCTTGTTAACCTTGGCGTTATCGGCGATCACCAGGCGAAGACGCGTAGCGCAGTGCGCGGCCGAAACAACGTTGTCGGCGCCACCGACGTTGTCGAGCACCTCTTGGGCTGATTTGCGGTAGTCCATGACTTCCCTTTCCTCCAACGGGTGCATTCGCACCCGGCCATCTTTGACACTTATACTGTAATCGTTTTCAGTTTCATAATTCTGTAATCGTTTTCATAATAGGATGAACGGTAGGAAAAAGCCGGCGAAAGGTAGTTTTAAGGCAAAAACAGGCGACTCAGAGGCAGACAGACGTGCCCAAAACCTAGACATTCATAAGCTGATGGCCGAGCTTGAGCGTCTTGAGACCGCTCTCCCCCTCCACGCCATCGAGCGTGTTGAGCAACATATTGGTCGCCTCGACGCCACTGGTCAGGTAGCCATAGTGCACGGTGGGAATGCCGCCCGTCAGCGCGCGCAAAAACGCGTTGTCACCAAAACCGCTTACGCGGTGCATGCCCTCGCCCACGCCGCGAACCTCATCGATGGCACGCAGCGCACCCGCCGCCATGGTGTCGGTCGCGCAGGCGATAAACGAAACATCGGGAGCGACGGAAAGCAGTTCACGCGCCGCACCATAGCCCGAGTCGAGCGTAAAAGACCCCTGGCGAATCAGGCTCGGATCAAGCGCCACGCCTGCGGCGCGCAAGCCAGCCTCAAAACCGCGACGGCGGTCATAGCCAGCAGCGCGGTCCTCCTCGGTAACTCCAATGTAGGCAATCTTGCCATCCACGCGACCCGCAAGCGCATGACCCAGCTCAAAGGCGGCCTCGTAATCGTCGTGATAGACGCACGCCGCGCCCTCAACATTCTGACCGATCAGCACGATGGGCACGCGGCACGACTCAATCGCCCGGCGATGCTCGTCGGTAATCATGGTTGCCACCAGCACAATGCCATCAACCGGGTGGTTTTGGAATAAATCGAGGTATTCGAGCTCGCGATCGGCCGCGTTGTCGGTATTGGCAAGCAGCATCTGGTAGCCACGGCGACCGAGCACCTGGCCAATGCCGGCGGTAATGCGGCTCACGGATTCCGAGTTAATCTTAGGTACGATGACGCCGATGAGCTTGGTGGAACCGGTGCGCAGCGCGCGAGCCTGGCTGGACCGCACGTATCCTGTCAGCTCAATCGCCTGCTTAATGCGCTCGGCCTTGTCCGTCGATATGTAGCCACCGTTGAGGTAGCGCGAGACGGCGGCGCTCGAAACGCCGGCCAGCTCGGCCACATCTTTCATCTTTACCACGAGTACCCCTGTCGTTGAAATCGCTTTCACCATAATACCCGTGCGGAGCTACATGCGTGTCGCAAGACGGGACGTCACGGTCAATTTAGCTGTCGCAGCACGGGCATCGCAGGGCTTCAACTAGAAACTTCGAAATATAAATGCCGAATCAGTCAAACTACCGATTCGGCACCCCGTTACATTTGCACACAGCGGCAGGCAAAATCCAACTCGAGAACAACTTACTCACTTTGGAAAGACGCATCGCTGTCCGCTGCCAATTCCGAAGGAAGAATTGCCGGCAGCGTCAAAGCCCCCATGGGCGAAAGACCAGTAACGACCATCAGATAGCTCTTAGCGTGACCATACGCCATGGAAATCGCATTAGAGAGAAGATAACGGCGCGCTTCATCGTCTGAAATGTCGAACGGCATTTTTGTTGACACCGAAATGGCAACCGTCACATCAGCGCGCATTTTTTCCTTTGCATCGTCCCTATCAATCAGACTGCCACACACATACAGCTTTAAGTCTGCACGCTCGCCCGCCTTGTTCCTCAATAGATGGACGTCCTGATAGCTAACGTCAACTTTTAAATCCATATTCTGGGAGGGCTCATTCTCGATATGAAAAGTTGAGTCGACAACAAACAAATGAACAACCTGAATAGGCGCAATGAAATCCTTGCTCATGCAGCCAAACCTCCCGGAATCATCTCAAAGTTCAATCGTTTCGCCGAGCAGTCGCTGTTAAATGAAGACCATTGTTCTCGGACAGAATTATTAGACGAAGAAAACGGCGCCTCATTCGAATAACTGGAAATGACCTGAGGAATGATTTTGATACCCAACGCAAGCTCAAACTTTGCGATTGTTTTCAGCGTCATGTTGGGCTGAGAATTCAACAATTTCGAAAGCGACTGAAGACTCACGCCCATACGCTTTGCCAGCTCACTTTTACTCAAGCCCGAGCGCTGCATCTCGCGATGAACAATAAACTCAATATCTAGTGCGTGCTCATAGGCACGGGTTTCGCTCGTTTCCGTTTCCGCGTAAAAGTCTGATAAATCGACCTTAACCATTACAAGTCTCCGTTTCGTAAGCGGGCAAAAAAAGCCGACGCTATGACTCCAAAAGCTGCTTTGCTATCGGGGCCAACTGTTTTGCGCGTTTAATTTCTTTGGAAATATTTCCCGAGCCTTGATGGCCCTTAAACCAAAAAAGCAAAACAATCTTGTCCACGCCTTGGCAAATCGCGTAGACCATTTCTCGATTAACCCCATCAAAACCCTTGAGTTCGTATAGTCCAATCTTAGGATCGATACATCGAAGCTTTGACGTTCCACTGACATCCTTTAGCCCGTAGTCATAGACTTTTGAAATCTGATTGATCATTTTACGGGCGGTAAACTTCGTTTTAGGATCAGACATCATCTTCTGAAATTGAGAGTTCTCAGGGGAGGTGGTTAGTTCCCAAAAAGGTCGTCCCTCGGGATCAGCATATTCGACAAGTTCATAGTCACTAACCAAAGGCCACCCCCTCCGCCTCAGATAAAACCAAATGTGGTTAACTTATAGGTTAAGTTTAGCCAAATTCAAATACATGGCAAGCCCCAAGCCGAGTTCAAGCAATCTGCATTATTGACTCAGAGAAATGTAGGAAAGAAGCGGCAGAAACTACATTGGCAAATAAGGCCCTCAGCGAAGTGCCCAAACTTTTATGGTGACCAACAACATACCAAGATAGACGAAGGCAAGGCACGCAACCGCCCAGTCACCGTCGCCGGACTTGGTCTCATCGCCAGGCTTTTCTTCGCTGCCAGGCTTCGTGTCGCCCGCGGGATTACCGCCAGTGGGTTCATCGGTACCAGGCTGGGTCTCCCCCGCAGGCGGCTGGGCGCTTGTGGGTTCAATTACCACATGCTGCGCTACGGCCCCGCTGGCGTCCATCACGCAGGCGGCACCAAAGGCCCCGCCCGCCGGCGCCATAAACTGCGCGGACGTAAGTGAGCCGCTCTCGCAGGCAACACCCCCGCTGGCGCCGGTCGCACCCACCCAAGAAGCGTCCACGGCAAACTGGCCATCGGAGGCGTACACGCCAAAGAAGCGGCAGTCATCGCCCGATCCACTGCTAGCAGCAACGACATGCGCGCCACCCCGCACGGTAACGGTAGCCCCGCGCACGCCGGCTACCGAGGCATCGTTCATGCCCTTGCCGTCTGCCCAAGCTTCGACCGAACATCCGTCGATTACCAGCGCGCCCAGTGTAAAGACGCCGCACTGCGAACCCGTCGCGCGCAACGAGCCCGTGCCGCAAAGCGTAAGGTTGCCCCACACCTCAAGACCGCTCGTGCACATGTCCGCATCCTCGGCCTGCGCCTCGTCCAGAACGTTTTGGCCCACCAGCGTTACCGCCAGATCGCCTTCCGCGCCAATGGCCTCGCCCGCGTAGCCATTAAGCTGCAGATGGTCAGCATCAATCCAGGCCCAGCCGGGGCCCGAGACACCCGGCTCGTCATAGGTCTGGCCCGCGATGGTGAGGCTATCCGCACCCGCGGCCTAAGAAGACCCGCCCAGCAAAACGCATAGGCAGGCCACAGCAGCAAACAGAATCTGATGACGATGATGACTGGACAAAACGACTGACATGACCGCCCCAATCCCTACGGAAAGCCAATAGAGGCGCCCTTGCCCGTTCGCCCCGCGGCATCGGCGGCACCCTCGGCGCCCGCGGGCCCCGCTACATACAGCAGTTGGACCCGGCGACCCGCGCACGTACGAAAGACCGAACGCAGCAGCTCGATATCGCCCACGGTATCGGTATGCGGGGTAAGGTAATTAGACAGGTAGACCACGCGGTCGAACTCGTAGGCCTGCTCCAAGTGCTGAAGCAGCTCTTTCCACGAGGCATGAGGCGACGACTCATCGCGGTGCGCATCCTTGGCGGCTACAACCTTAACGTGGTCCCCGGGGAATGCCTTGGCGCAAAAGTCATTGTCAACATATGCGGTGTTGCCAACAACCAGCACCTCCATGGCGTTCCCCTCCCCAAAATTCTTACTTTTGCCAAAGTCAAACACGCGTATTGTACGCTGCCAACGCATATGTCCAAAATCCTTAAGGCTGTTTTAAGAACATCTTTAGAGGGAGGAGACAGCTTTGATTGGACTAGAGGGCAAAGCCTCGAGCGTCTGCTTCATGTTGGAACCCCTCAAAAGAGAGTTATTGTCCCGCGCGACATAAACCCAGCTATCCTGATATGAGCCGACAGGAGCAAGGAGCGCGAGGAGCTCCAAGAAACCAATAACGTCCGTACCGTATTTTTTAGAAAACTTGCGCGCCAGATCATACTTTTTCTGCTGCGTTGCCCTACCTGAATAATCGGACAAAGCATGCTCAAGGTTGCGTGACATATATGCAGCTTTAAAAGGAATCTTCCTTTTATTACAGGTCAGCTCATGCGTCCTAGATAACGTCTTAAGACACGAAGATTTACATTGATTTCTCTGGCGCAGCGAGGCGACGCTCGACGTTTCGATACTATCTTCAAAATAGGGACAACGAGGCTCATCTGCATCAAAGACAACCAGCGAATCATCGATAAATGCACCATCGGTATCGGACAGCAGCACAATGGCGTCTAAATCGGTGACACGTAGCTTGTCCTTAGCGAGAAATTCCTTTACAGCATCAACCAGCCGCTTCTTAATAGTCGAAGCGGGATTTCCCGCACCGAGAGCATGTACCGATGTGATGTCGCCGCGCACAATCCCAAAACGAGGACCAGGATGTTCCCCGCTTGCAAACAAACTTGTAAGAGCACGGCCCAATGCGAGCTCATCAGTTTCACCTTCGACGATAAAGAGAACGAACTTGGTAGCACCCATTACTCGTCTCCATCCAAGCAGAGCGCGGCATCGATCGAGTACCTGTCCGTAGAATCGTACAAACGCTGTCCGCTATCGCCAAGGCTAATCGCGCGCAAGTACTGATCACGCATGTTATTGGTGGGCTTAACGCCCTTAAAGCGAACAAACCTATTATCAGGATCTGCAGTGGTCAGAAGAATCTCCGATGCCGGCAGCAATTCAAGAACACGTAGGTTGTGGGCAGTAAACAAGAGCTGGCCCTTGCCAAACGACTCAAGCACGGAAAGAAGCTGCCCCAAGAGGAATTCGAATACGCCCGAGTCGAGCTCATCAATTGCAAGGAATGCGTCGGAGTACGAATGGACTTCCATAAGGCACAGCGAGAAAGAAATGAGTTTTCTTACGCCCTCAGATTCACAGCGCAGTGGAATCTCGACCCCATTGCGGCAAGAAAGAAACTCGACTTGCTTAGCGGGTGAATCGCCCTTATCAAGAAGCTGAGAGCCGACAACTTTAACCTCGATGGAAAGGCCCGGTACAAGCGTACCGATCAATTCGCTCACACGCTTAATCGCAGACGAAACGGCTGGGAAATCATCATCCTTTATAACAGCGGGCTTAAAAAGATTGACAGAAAGATGGCCCTTCTGCCCAAACACGCGATCATCGATAATATCCATCGATAGCACGTTTAAGCTGCAAGTTGCATTTGCCAACGTCGTAAACACATTGACTCGGTAACGGAAATAAAACCCAAGCTCGGCGAGTAGACAATAAAGCGGAGTGAGAATCTCTTGATGGGCACTCTTGAAAGAAGCCGATTGCAGCTTGTACATAGCCTCATTAATCTGCAATTGCTCCGGAGGTTCCTCCTGCAAATAAAGATTGAAATCGCAGGCATAAAGCGAAATCAGATATTTGACAGTCTGTATGGAAAGCATGGGAGACATGTTGCCCCGCTGAAGAACACCCAACGAGACAAGCATTGACATCTTGAGCTGCTGATTCGCGTTCAAAAGATGGGACCAGCGATTTCTGGGCAGAACCGCCGCGGCAGACTCGGGTGCCTCTTGAACAAGCTCTATGAGAGTCCTCTTAGGCCCCCATTTGTCTTTATCGACATTAAATTGTTTTACAGCCATTTTTTCGTGCGAAATCCAGACAGAGGCTGCTCTACGCGAAAAAGTGACGGTGTAGAACGTAAGAAATGATTCATCCGTGGTATCAATGTTAAACTCAATGTCTATTGAAAAAGAGTCTTTGCCAGGATAAAAGTAGTCGAGGACTTTCTGTCTGTCATATGCGGCACCCGTCATCAGGGTTTTGACCAGGTCAATCGCCTCAATTACAGAAGTCTTGCCGGAGCCATTTTGACCATAAATGCCTATAACGTCCGCCCCGGGCACAAACGCAGAGCCGGGCTTCGATTTCGTAAAGGCAATCTCGCCAAAGGCAATATTCTTAAAATCATGCAACGCGATCTGAACAATACGAACCATCAGCAGTCTCCTAGCTTGGAAGTTACTGATAATCATACTAGATATCGATAGATTTTTGCGAATTAGTTATAAATTATTCCGAAATCTAGAAATAATTAACCTCGAAAGCCTTGTCAATCGAATTGTTTTGACAGTCGATCGACCGCAACGATGGCTAAAACCAGAAGTATGCGGCAAAATCAGGACAGGTCGACCACGCCAAGTAGCGCCAACGCATCTACCTGCACTGATAATTGTTCTCGGGGGAAGCGGGCACTGCGGGGCGCGGCAACGGCGCGCGATTTCCGCGTCGCAGCGCTACCCTGATGCTGAATGCCGGGACGATGACCCACTGACCTGCTGACGCCTCTTCGGCCGTCCTCAAATCCGACCTGTCTCGCCCCGGCATCCGCGTCCCGGAGTCCTGCCATGACCTAATAGGAGCATGAGCGCGGACAATCGGACAAGCCAATTGGATTGTAGCGCTCCCGTCAGTGCAATGTCTGGGAGACCCGGGCGCGGAGCAGGCGGCAGACCGAGGGGGGCGAAAATGGAAGGCGAAACGGTCATCGCGGGCGTCGACACGCACAAGGACGTGCATGTTCTGTGCCTGCTCGACGGCCTCGGGAGGAAGATCTGGAGCGGGAGCTTCGGGGCCGACCCCGAGGGCTACGACAGGCTGGCGGAGGCGATAGGCGACCCGGGGAGCTGCATGGTCGTCGGCGTCGAGGGCACGGCATCGTACGGGGCCGGGCTGACGAGGAGGCTCGTGGAGCTCGGGTACAACGTCGTCGAGGTGCTCAGGCCCAAGAGGGACAAGGTGAGGCCCGGCGAGGGGAAGAGCGACCCGCTGGACGCCGAGCGCGCGGCGCGCAAGGCGGCGTCCGGGAAGGGCTGCTCCGTGCCGAAGTCGCAGGACGGCTGGGTCGAGGCGGTGCGCCAGCTCTACGTCGCGCGCAGGCTGGCCGTCGCGACGTCCACGTCCTGCGTGGCCTGCGCGAAGTCGATGCTCACGACGGCCCCGAGCGCCCTGAGGGAGCGGTTCAGGGGCCGCGAGCGGCCGAAGGACCTCATGCCGCTGCTCGCGCGCGGGAGGAAGGCGGGCGACGCGCTCGAGGAGAGCGTGCTGGCCTCGCTGCGGTCCGTCGCGGCGGTCTGGAAGGAGGCCCGCAGCCAGGTCGAGTCCCTCGACGAGCGCATCCGCGCGCTGCTGGAGGCGAACGCGCCCGCGCTGCTCGGCGTCGAGGGCTGCGGCACCACGACCGCCGCCGCCCTGGTCGTGGCCGCCGGCGACAACCCCGGCAGGCTGAGGGGCGAGGCGGCGTTCTCGATGATGTGCGGCGCCTCCCCGATCCCCGCGTCGAGCGGGAAGACGGACCGGCACAGGCTCAACCGCGGCGGCAACCGGCAGGCGAACTGGGCGCTCTACGAGATCGCGATCAAGCGCATGGCGTACGACGAGAGGACGAGGAGGTACGTGGCGAGGCGGACCTCCGAGGGGAAGTCCCGGCGGGAGGCGGTCCGCTGCCTGAAGCGCTACATAGCGCGGGAGGTGTACCACGTGCTCATGGACCCGAACCCCCGACGGCGCCGCGCCGGAAGGCCCCGAGCTCGCGAAGATGCGCAAGGCGATGCGGGTGACTCAGAAGAAAGCCGCCGCGGAGCTCGGCCTGTCCGCAGCCACACTCGGGCACTTGGAACGGGGGAAACGGCGGTCGACGAAACTGGAGAGGAGGTATTACGAGCTCCTGTGCGAATTGGAGAGAGCGCTCCCGCAAACTGCCTCTTGACAACTTATAGGAGCGTCGGTTTTGTTACAAAAAATCGGGTTGTGCTCGGCGGTTTTCGATTTTTCCCCACACTTCCGGAAAACGAGGCCCTGTATCATGTTTTCTTGTAAAAAAACGGCTTCCGCGACAACATCCAGTTGTCGCGGATACGTCAAAGGGCCGTTGCCGGAAAACCGAACAACGACCCTTCTTTGTCTCCGTCTCACGTAGAGTCCACGGCGACTGCGTCACCGAGAGCATCTTACCGTAACGTCAAGCAACTTTGATTCTCAGAGATGCGATTCTAAACTGCAAACAGATACCTAACCTTGAGGCTATTCAACTGGCTATATGGCAGATAACCGTCTTTTTGTAAACGACCCACAACAATTCCTGGGGCAATCCGCATCTCATTGGCAAAAGACGCGACGGAGCTACGTGTCTTGCTTCCAGCAACGAGCTGAGCATATGCCTCTGGCGGAATCAAAGTATCACGCGCGAAAGCATCCGCCTTGCGCTCCTCCTCTTCGGTAGTGCCAGCGATCCGTCCAATGTGCCCATAAATAACATGCGCCAATTCATGGAAGAGGCTGAACCAGAACTTATCGGCATCGGCCCCACGCAGCGTAAGCGCGAGAACAATCTTTGATCCGTCATAGAAAGTTGCACCATTGAGAAACGTGTGCTCAAGATGGGGCAAAAAGACGATCGCAATCCCACATTCAGCCAACATAGACACAAGGAGCGGCTGAAAAGCTGCAGGATCCATAGTCGTAAGCTCTCTGAGCTTGGGAATACACTCCTCAAGCTTGCCGACATTGATCTTGCCGGTCTTTATCTCTCGCGCATCTATCTTAGCCTTCTGAGCCCACGCCAAGAGTGCATATTCGGATTCAGCGGTTTCCTTCTGGCGACGATAGGCGATTCCCGGAGCAAGGCGATTTTCACTCAATAAGCTAAGCTTAACCACCTCGAAAAATTTTCTAAGCTCGACCACTTTAACAGCGACGGAGCGCGTCGGCTCAACCCATCCCAGTTTGGCCATTTGCGCATAAGGAAACTTCCTGGCTATCTGCTTATCCTCATCGATGGAATTTTCATCCTCGACCTGTAGCAACTTCTCACGATAGCGCGCCTCAAGATTCATCCAAAACGCTGAGGGAACGCCCAGCACCATCTCGAGCCTATGTGCAGTATTTGGAGTAAGCTCAACTTGTCCATTTATAAGCTGACTTATGAACTTCTCAGAGTAATCCATGCGCCTAGCAAACTCGCGCTGGCTCATACCGCGATACTCAAGCTGCTCCTTTATAGTAGCCCCTGGTGGTGTTGCGATATAAGTCTTACTCCTTGCCATGATCTCTCACCTCTTAAGCATTCTTCTGTTTCAAACCTCATGCTAGTGGTAGTCAACGATTTCTTGAATTTCCGCTATCTGAATCTCATCCCTAATGACTTCAAATACCAATCGCTGGGGATGTACCAAGTCCATTGCAAATTGCCCTTTACGGTCACCAACAAGTGGATGACATCGCCCGATCCCAAACTGGACGAGCATCTCAACGGAATCAGCGGCATGAATCTCATCTACACGTTGTTGGATAAGCCCCACAGTACGCTTATCGAATCTTTTGGCAGCAACAGAAGCGTTTGTGCAGATCTTTTCGATTTGATGGTTCTTATAGTTGACCTGCATAACCACCTCCTACCAAAGTTTTACCCCTGCGGTAAAACTACTATAGCAGCTAAGTAAAACAAGAACAATATCAGCAGGAAAAGGAGGCCAATCACACCGGAATGACACAGTGCATCTACCTGCGGTTCTTGTATGCGAAAAACCGTTGCGCTCAGGGGTTCCAAAGCTTGCCGCATGCCGGAAACAAACGCTTCCGGAAGTGCGGTGAAAAACCGAGATCTGTCGACCAGACAGCAGTCTTGCACTTGTGCCCTGCGGTTCTGTTGGTAAAAATCGGGTTGCGCTCGGAGGTTTCCGGTTTTCCCGTACTTCCGAAAACGGCGATAAAAACCCACTGTCCCAAAGCGAAAACGTGACAAATACCCTTTGGAAACAGTCCCTTAAACGCAAAAACCGCCTTTCGGCGGTCCCCGCGGACCAAGCCGGACGTACCGTCGCAAGGCCTCTTCACGGTTGGTGCTTTAAGGAAAAGTCCAATCCCAGCCAATCCTTTACCGAGGAACCCTAGCGAATTAAGGCCGAGCAACAACGCGTCAGTAAAGTTACGTGCGAGCAGAAAACCACAAGCAATTTCGCCTTCTCTCAATTGAGATGTAAGTTTTGACAGGCCGAATCTTACATCCAAACAAAAAGAGGGCCGACGCATCAACCCTCTTCAGGTGTCGCCCGAAGGCTTCCACCGTAATTGACTTTATTTTAGTCAAAGGCAATTGTTTGTCTACAGGCTGCCCATGAGTGAAGGCTGCCAAGTCGAGACGCCATAAAAATAGGGGATGCCCTCCATTAGGAAGGAACCCCCTTGCAAAACTTCAGCCAAAGAAAGGCTTCTGTTTTTTGTTGTAAAGTTAGTTTAGCTCATCTTTGGCATCCAGGGCGTTGCGCCATGACTCACCACAGATTCATCGCTAATCAACGTTCACCGGAAACCACGCACTAATCACCTTCGTGAGAAAGTCAAATCCAGTAGACACCTGAAGATTGCCCCGATAGTAATCGACATGCCTATTCATTCTTTGAACAAACACAGCCAGGCTCTTTGCTCGATGTTCGGAAACGCCTTGTGAAGCAAGTTCCCGGTGCGCATATAACGTAGTGACAAGCTGCTGCATACGGTCATTGCTCATCTTTGACTTACGCTGCTCGAGACCGATGCCAGCTATGGTCGACAACTCCCGCGTTACAACGTAGCTTGGCTTAAATTGCGGTCTATCAGCACGCAGGTTATTCAAAATACAGCTATTGTGAGCGCAGCATTTCTTAATGACTTGACGGCTTGAAGAATATAGAACTCCTTAAGCATCTCGCGGTCATTGAACCTTTTGGCACAGAACTTGTAAAAATAGAGAAAAGAGCCAAAGGAAACGACTTCGACAAACGCCCACGCGGGGAAGTCGAAATCAGCATACTTGGCAATCAGCCCACCAGTGTAGGGGCTGTTCTTACATCTAAGAATCTCGTTCTTGAGCGAATAGTACGGCGTTCCATCGGGTTTCACGCCATCGTAGGAGGAAATGAACTCTGACACGACCGCATAACCGTCCTCCCCCTCCATCTCGATTCGCTTTAAGAGCTTGACCTTTGCGAAATGCTCTACATCGAGCGTAAGCGGCAACATTTCATAGCGAAGGAGCATGTCAACGATCGATAAGTCGACCAACATCTTGAAATCTAGATTTGCATACTCCCCTTTACGAACTCCTTCCTCGACTTTAGGAAACCCGAGCCGATAAGCCCGCAGACGAAAATAATTGCTGTTCTTCTCCAGATATGCTCTGGCATCGTCTTCACTCATCAACGAGAAATGGACACCTCTCGATTTGAGATGGTCAATCTGCTCAGACGCCGTAAGCCACGGCTTTCTATTAGCGTCGGTCATCAGATCTCCGTTCTCAAAATAAGGATGAGTTCATTAGTACCGCGCAAAGCCAATGAAGCAAAAGGGTGCAAATGTGAGCGATTAAAGCAAAACGAAAATGTGACCCAACCCATCGCTTTGCCGTCGAGTCAATATGATAATTAACAACGTACAACGAGGAGGAGCCCGAGCGGAACTCAAGTAGACAGGAACAACGTGCAATCAATCGAACCTCTAAAAACAACGGACGGTCTGGGCGAAGGCAGAGGCGGCATTTGGAAGAAGTGGCCTTGGAAAGACCTAGATCACTATGAATTAATGTCTGATCTTATTCTTAAGGCCAACTACAGCATTCAGGACTTCAATGCTGCCATCAAAGACGGATTTTCTCTCAACATTAAGGACACTGTATTTCTGGTAGCACTTGCCACTTGGATTAAAGATGCATACTGGCAGATTAATTGCACCTGCTTGAAAGAAGAAATTAGAACCAAATTCGAGTTCTCAAGACAGAATGAGCTCACAGAGGCGCGAAATTATCTTGAGGCGGTTCGCTCAATCGTAATTGCACACCCCTTAAATTCGACGAGGCATGAAGAATACGGCTTTGGTCCAGAAGGACGAATTTGTATTGATATGCGACGGAAAAGCCTTCTCGACTCATATCCAGGCAGAGTAATCTATCGCATCACACCAAAAGGATTCGAAGAAACCGACAGTGTCGAGGACAACGAAATTGCACTAATGACCTGCCGCCGTACTCAAACAGAAAAAGGCAAGCTACATTTTGAAAGATGTTGCCTGGATATGTGCGATATCCGCAACTCAGCCCAAATCTACATTGACGCTTTATACGAACTCGATCGATATCTCGGCCGACTAAGAAAGAAGGACTTCGCAACATAAGTGTGATCTTCTCTGGCGAATTGATCTACGCTCAGCCGTAACTGCATTTTGAACATCTTTTAGATGCTTCTGCGCATTTCGGCATATATCTTTTTTGACAGTCTAGGAAACGGGTGATGGAGCCGGCCCCGACATGGTCCGCCG
>NZ_QROM01000049.1:0-504 GCF_003474365.1 Collinsella sp. AF38-3AC | reverse complement strand
CGTTTCCGCAGCTCGACGTAGCGAATCCATCACCCGTTTCCTAGACTGTCAGATTTGAAATTATAAGTGGCTTGTTGTCACTAGCGAGATCATCGTTGCCTCTGCTCCAGGGTGATCGCACAAAGGTAGCTGTTGCTTTAGCGCTTGGGGTTTCTTCTTGAACATAAAGCACGGTTGAGGTTTTACGTGCGGTTAGTTGGAGGGCTAGTGTATCGGGGGATCCTGATGGGGCACACCCTGGGAGCCACGGACGCCTCGAACGGATTGCCGTGTTCGCCAGGCAGGCCATGGTGGTTTTCGGCAGCATTGATGTAGAAATGCCCGTTTATTAGGTCGTTGATGTATGCCTCTCTGGGTTCGGACTTGAGCGGGCATGCGATATTGTCGTTTTGACGCTAGACGTCCTTTCATGGGCGGTGTTGCTTCGGGCCGATACTTACGTCCGGGATTCAGGGGGGTGTTCCTATAGTTTTGTCAACTGGGAAATGCTCTCCGTGCGACCGG
>NZ_QROM01000048.1:0-522 GCF_003474365.1 Collinsella sp. AF38-3AC | reverse complement strand
GTGTGCGGGCGGCGCTGCGCCGCCTACGACAGGCTCGGGCCCAGGCGCTGGAGGGCGCCCGACCTCGGCGCCGCCCGCTGCTATCTGGAGCACGCCCCCGTCAGGGCCAGCTGCCCGGAGCACGGCGTGCGCACCGCGCCCGTCCCCTGGGCGAGGTGCGCCTCGAGCAGGTTCGCCTCGGCCTTCGAGGACTGGGTCGCGTGGCTCGCGCTGCACATGTGCCGCAGCGCCCTGGCCGAGCTGGCGCGCGTCGACTGGCACACCGTCGGGGGCATCTGCGCGCGCGTCGAGGCGTCGCTGGAGGAGGCCGACGGGCGCGGCAGGCTCGACGGGCTTCGCCGGATCGGCGTCGACGAGACGAGCTACAAGAGGGGCCAGAGGTACATGACCGTCGTGGTGGACCACGACCGCGGGAGGGTCGTGTGGGCCTGCAGGGGCCACGGGAAGGACAGGCTCAACGAGTTCCTCGACCTGCTGACGGATGAGCAGAGGGAGGCGATCGAGGTGGTCACGGCCGACGGG
>NZ_QROM01000047.1:211-524 GCF_003474365.1 Collinsella sp. AF38-3AC | reverse complement strand
TCAAGGCCGATGCAGAGAAGAGCGTGAGCGACGCGGTCGAGCGCGCCGACGCCGCCAATAAGGCGGCTACCAAGGCCATCGCCGAGGTGAAGGCCACCGAAGCGAAGCTGTACCCAGCGGCCGAGAACATCCTCAAAGGAAAAGTCAAGGAAACTTTCGTCCACGTGGATGATGCTTTTCCCTCTAGCCTTCTGGGTATCGAGGTGGAGGGAGCCTGCAAGCAGGACGGCACGCCATCGCCGGACAACCCCGTGCCGATTGAGGTAATTGAAAATCCTATTATCCATATTTGCGGTAAGAACCTATTGAAAGT
>NZ_QROM01000047.1:0-201 GCF_003474365.1 Collinsella sp. AF38-3AC | reverse complement strand
ATTGAGGTAATTGAAAATCCTATTATCCATATTTGCGGTAAGAACCTATTGAAAGTCGATGATTCAAGTGTAACCACTAGGGGTGTCACAACAAGTTCCAAAGACGGTGTAATCACGCTTTCTGGCGTTGCGACTGAAAATGGATATAGTGGCAGCATCGCAGGTGTATATTTGCCGAATGGCGCGATTGGCCAAAAACTC
>NZ_QROM01000046.1:0-656 GCF_003474365.1 Collinsella sp. AF38-3AC | reverse complement strand
GACATCGCCGCCAAGGGCGAGGCTTCGCCCGCCTACGCCAAAGCCAAGGCCGCCATGGATGCCGGCACGAAGTTTTCGATGAAGCTGACGAACGGAAAGACGCTCGAGTACAAGATTATCGGCATCAATCACGACGACCTCGCAGACGGCACCGGCAAGGCGGGCCTGACGTTCCTGACTACCTCGACGGGCATCAGTTCCTGCATGAATATGGAGAAGGTCAATGCCGGTGGCTGGGAGAAATCGGATGTTCGCGCGAAGATGAACTCCGGCGAGATTTGGAACCTGATGCCCAGCGATTTCCAGACCAAGGTGAAAGCCGTCACAAAGCTCACTAATAACGGTTCTGCCATCGATAAGAACGCCGCCGTGACGGCTACCATCGACAAGTTGTTCCTGCTCAGCTATTCCGAAATCGTCCCCACGTCATTATGGGCGAATAATTATAAATGGACCTCTTCGGAGGGTGTGCAGTACGAGGCGTTTGAGGGCAAGGTGACCAACAATCATTCCGAAAATGCTGCCATTTCAATTGGCGTCTTCTGGTGGCAGCGTACTGCCTATCCGGGAAGCACCACGTTCTTCCTTCGAGTCCACAATAACGGCAATCCTCAGGTTAATGGAAACGCTTCAGACACTTTTTGCATCTGCCCCGC
>NZ_QROM01000045.1:0-978 GCF_003474365.1 Collinsella sp. AF38-3AC | reverse complement strand
GTTTCCGCAGCTCGACGTAGCGAATCCATCACCCGTTTCCTAGACTGTCAGAATATCTTTTAATTCCTTAACTGGATCAACGTCAACTTTATTAAAAACATGGGTCATATCAGCGTCACGATATGCAACAAAGGAATAGCCGCCTAAGTGCCGACAGCTTTGCCGTGCTGCGATAGCAATTTCTTCATGTCTCTGCGAGCGGCGCGTATTCTAGGCTCAGCACAATCCAGGAAATGACAGAATAATTTAAGTACAAGCTCCTGGTACTTCATGTTTGTATATCTAAAGCAAAGGTACGGGCAGCAGGACGAATCTTGTTCTTTCATTAACGAAATTGACTTGCTTAAAAAGGAGCGCAACTTTGTCGAGGTATTGTAGTCGCGCATATCGGCAATTTGGTCAAGATCAAAACGGACCCTAGTCAAACCGTTTTCCCTAGCAAGGGAAACAACAGTTTGACCATGCTGGACGGGATTTCGAATCTCATACATAAAAACATAGAGACCGCCTCGGTCATACCAAGCAGAAGGCAACTTCCAATAGTCTTTATATAGTTCTTTTTCAGAACCTCGGTCATACTCCCGCATGACTGCTTGCATTCTGTCGACAAGACCACGGGCTGCGGATACATAATTACCAAAGGCGGCGTTAACAACAGTCCTTTCGCCAAAACCGCCGCTGGTAAAGCCGTCGGGCAAGAAGTCAAACCGATTGCACGGAACTAGACGCCGCAGTTCACTGTAGTTCCATCGAAACTGTTCATACAGTTGGTTAACCTCCCAAAGTGACCGCACAACACCGTCATATTCTTTCACCTTGGTTGCAGAATCGCCCACGAGAAATTCAATCTTTGAAAGCGCTTCCTGGGCTTCGGCACTCACCGATTGAAACGGCAAAACATGAACTAAATCCGCCAAAGTAATCCCCCCATTACAGTCTGAAATAGGCCATCGATAAATTTCGATGGCGAGCATTCGG
>NZ_QROM01000044.1:0-1062 GCF_003474365.1 Collinsella sp. AF38-3AC | reverse complement strand
TTAGTAGTCGAACTGGTGGTAGTAGCGGCGGTACTTGAGGTTGTGCTTGGTGACCAGCTCGTAGTTGCGCGAGAGGCGGTCGGTGGTCAGCACGGACAGGATCCAGGGGGACACGATGACGCGGAAGTCGTCGTCCAGGCCCGGGATCGCGTACTCGGCGGTGTCGATGATGACGTAGTCCTCGTCGCCGGTCACGCCGCTGGTGAGGAAGGCGCGGACGCGCTCGTCGAGGGCGCGGCACTCGTCCTCGCCCATGAACAGGAACACCGGGACGCCGGGCTCGAGCAGCTCGAGCGTGCCGTGGAAGAAGTCGTGCGAGGTGATGTGGCGGATGCGCTTCCACTGCATCTCCTCGAGCAGGCACATGGAGTACAGGATGGTCTCGCCCCACAGCGCGCCCGAGCCGATGAACATGGTGTAGTCGGCCAGCGCGTACTTCTTCGCGAGCTCCTCGGCGCGCGGCTCGAAGCGCTTGCGGATGTCGAGCATGTCCTTCCAGACGTCCTTCGTCTGCTCGATGAACAGGTCGAACTTGGGGAAGCAGCCGCGGCGGTTGAGCAGGCGCAGGCCGAAGCAGTCGGCGAGGTAGTAGCCCTTCTCGCAGCCGCCGGCGCCGTGGTCGGAGGCCATCATGACGCAGTTCTCGGCGCCCACGGCCCGGCCGATCTTGCCCTCGGGGTTGGTCATGGCGTAGACGCGCACGCCCATCTCCTTCATCTTGCCGATGGCCTCGAGCACCTCGGGGGTGGTGCCGGACTCGGAGGCGGTCAGCACGACGGACTTGTCGGTCATGCGCTTGTGGCCCATGACGTTCCACTCGGCGGCGTGGATCAGGTAGACCTCGAGGTCGCGGTCGCCGAACTTGTTCATGAGGTACTCGAGCTGCATGAACTCGTCCCAGGTGCCGCCGACGCCCATCAGGAAGACGGCGTCGTAGCCCTCCTCGTGCACGCGGTCGGCCAGCGCGGTCATCTTCTTGCCCGCCTCGTAGACGTTCCTGCCGTCCTCGAGGTAGCCCTCCTGGTCGAAGTGCATGATCTCGATCTTCTCGGTCTCCTTCAT
>NZ_QROM01000043.1:0-1168 GCF_003474365.1 Collinsella sp. AF38-3AC | reverse complement strand
TTTGACAGTCTAGGAAACGGGTGATGGAGCCGGCCCCGACATGGTCCGCCGGGCGCGCCGTGCTATCCTGTTCCCGCCAAACGAGAATTTGCAGCGGAGCCCACCCGGCTCTTGTTTGGCGACAATCCCGCCGGGTGGGCCCCGCTGCGGACGGGAACGCCCAGATGAACCGACACAGCGCCTTCGCGGACGCCGTCGCGGCGCTCGACGAGGGGGACTTCGAGCTCCTCCGCCGGGCCGTCGACGAGCGGTGCTGCCGCGAGAAGCACGGCTTCGGCACCCTCGCCGAGGCCGCCGACCTCTACCGCACCGACCCCGCCTGCCCCTCCTGCCGCGCGGCCTCGCCCTTCAGGGACGGGAGGACCGCCGGAGGGGTCCAGCGCTGGCGCTGCCGCGCCTGCGGGGCCAGGTTCACATCGCTCACCGGCACGGTGCTGGAGGGGTCCAAGTCCGACATGGCGACCTGGTGCCGCTTCATCGGCCTCATGCGGTTCAACGTGCCCCTCGACGCCATGGCCGAGGAGCTGGGCATAACCCACCAGACGGCATGGGAGTGGCGCCACCGCGTGATGGCCGCCGTCGACGGCTACCAGGACCGCATCGTCCTGCGCGACCTGGTCTGGATAGACGAGACCTACGTGAACGACACCGACCTGCATCTTGGGTACGGCGTGGCGAGGAAGCGCGGGCCGTCCCGCCAGAAGGTCTGCATAGCGGTCGCCATCGACGTGCACAAGAACCCGGTCGCCGTGGTGTGCGGCCGCGGAAAGCCCAGCTCGGCGAGGGTGCTGGGGGCGCTCGGCGGGCATATCGCCGAGGGGAGCCTTGTCGTCCACGACAGGGAGAGGGCGCACGGCGCGCTGATCCGCGAGTCGGGCTGCGCCGAGGAGGCGCACAGGGCCGACGTCAACGACCCGGTCTACCTGGAGCGGATGGCCATGGTGAACAACCTCTGCTCCTGGCTCAAGCGGTACCTCTGGAGGTTCACGGGCATGTCGATGTCGAACCTCCAGTCGTACCTCAACTGGTTCGTGTACCTGTTCAGGGTCAAGCGGGACTCCGAGAGATGGCCCGAGACCGCAAGGGTGGTTCGCCATCTGCTGCTCACCGAGGCGCGTTTCCGCAGCTCGACGTAGCGAATCCATCACCCGTTTCCTAGACTGTCAGA
>NZ_QROM01000042.1:0-1267 GCF_003474365.1 Collinsella sp. AF38-3AC | reverse complement strand
GGCCCGAAAGAAAGGTAGGAGGCCATGACGAAAGGTCTGCACGTGCCTTCCGAGATCGGCAAGCTCAGGAAGGTCTGCCTGCACCGTCCCGGCGACGAGCTCCTCAACCTGCCGCCCGACGAGCTCGAGCGACTCCTGTTCGACGACGTCCCGTTCCTTGAGGTCGCGCAGCAGGAGCACGACACCTTCGCCCAGATCCTGAGGGACCAGGGCGTGGAGGTGCTCTACCTCGAGAACCTCGTCGCCGAGGTGTTCGACCAGGTCCCCGGCGCCCGCGCCGAGTTCACCGACCAGTACATCGCCGAGGCAGGCATCCGCGGCCAGCGCATGCCGCAGATCGTCCGCGAGAAGCTGGACTCCATCGAGGACAACCTCGAGTTCGTCAAGAAGACCATGGCCGGCATGACCAAGGCCGAGATCGACATGCCCCTCACGGCGTCCACGACCCTCGACTCCCTGGTCAACTCCGAGTCCGAGTCCGACCTGATCATCGACCCGATGCCCAACCTCTACTTCACCCGCGACCCGTTCGCGGTCGTCGGCGAGGGCGTCAACCTCAACCGCATGTACTCGGTCACCCGCAACCGCGAGACCCTGTACGGCAAGTACGTCTTCAAGTACCACCCCGACTACAAGGACGTCTCCCTGTACTTCCGCCGCGACTGCCAGTTCCACACCGAGGGCGGCGACGTGCTGAACATCAACGAGAAGACCCTCGCCGTCGGCATCTCCCAGCGCACCCAGGCAGCCGCCATCGACGTCATGGCCCAGAACATCTTCTGGAACTCCGACTCCAAGGTCGAGCGCATCCTGGCCTTCGACATCCCCGTTTCCCGCGCCTTCATGCACCTCGACACGGTCTTCACCCAGATCGACGTCGATAAGTTCACGATCCACCCCGCCATCATGGGCACCCTGCGCGTCTACGAGCTGACCGCCGGCAAGAACCCGGGCGAGGTCAACATCCGCCTGATCGAGGACACCCTCGAGCACGTCCTGGAGGACGCCACCGGCGTCGACCAGGTCAAGCTGATCCCCTGCGGCGGCGGCGACCCGATCGCGGCCTCCCGCGAGCAGTGGAACGACGGCTCCAACACCCTGTGCGTCGAGCCCGGCAAGATCTGCGTCTACGCCCGCAACACCGTCACCAACGACGTGCTGTACAAGGAGGGCCTGGACCTTCTCGTCGTGCCCTCCGCCGAGCTCTCCCGCGGCCGCGGCGGCCCGCGCTGCATGAGCATGCCCTTCTGGCGCGAGGACCTCTAAG
>NZ_QROM01000041.1:0-1547 GCF_003474365.1 Collinsella sp. AF38-3AC | reverse complement strand
GGGGGGTGTTCCTATAGTTTTGTCAACTGGGAAATGCTCTCCGTGCGACCGGATCGCGGCATGCTGACGCCAAGCCATTAGGCCGGTGGGCTTCAGTCTGCTCGGTGCGTTTCGGCTAGGCTGCGTAAGGCACCCTGTCTCGCATGACCGCGTAGATGACCTTCAGTCTCTTTCGCGCCAGCGCCTTGAGCGCCTTGCCGTGCGACATGCCCCGCTCTCGGCACCTGGTGTAGTAGTCGCCCCATCTCCCCTCTGTCCGGGTAAGGCAGTTGCATGAGAATATGAGCAGGTTCTTCAGCCTCTTGTTGCCTTGGCGCGATGCCGTCACCGAGGAGATCGAGGTTCCCGACTGGCGGTTGCGCGGCGCCAAGCCGCAGTACGACGCGAGCCTGTCGTGACTGGGGAAGTCTTCGATGTCGATGGAGATCGCAAGCTCGGAAGCGGTTTTGGGCCCGATGCCCGGCACCGTCAGGAGGCATCGGTAGGTATCGTCGCCCTCGAGCAGGGCGGAGATCTCCGCCGTGATCGCCTCGATCTCCGCCGAGTTCTCGGATATCCTGCGCGCGAGCAGTTTCACCGCCCGGTCCTCGGCGGCGACGACCGACGCATCCGGCCTTGTCGAGGAGGTTGTCGAGCGGACGAGGGCCTCGATCTTACCGCGCGCCGCCCCACGCGTGAGCGCCGCCGCCCTGCGGGGCCCGGCGTCGGCTACCGACCAGGCCCCGCCGAGGGATGCCATGAGCCTCAGCTGGCACCCGTCGGACAGGTCGACCAGTGCCTCGAAGGCGGGGCACGATTCCAGCAGGATGCTGCGCAGCCGGTTCTTATTCCTAGTGTTCTCGCAGGTCAGGAAGTTCCTCTGGGCGGCCAGCGCCCTCGCCGCCGCAATTGTCGGACCTGGGTCTCCGACCGGCAGGAGCGCGTCGGGGATGCCAAGCGCCGTCTTCGCGATGACCATCGCGTCTCGCTCGTCGGTCTTGGCGTCGCCGGCGAAGAGCCTGGCGGCCCCGTGCGCCGCGAGTCCCGGCAGGTACGCCGCCGACATCCCGGCCGCCCTGGCGCGGGCGAGCGCGAGGGCGCCTATGTTGCGCGACTGGTCGACGACCACGAGCGCATCGGGGAAGCGGCCGAACAGCGAGTCCAGGTCGTCCTCCCTGTTCGCGACGGGGGTGCTCAACAGCACCTCGCCATCTCGAGTCGCGACGCATGCCCAGTGGGACGATTTCCCGACATCGAGCCCGATGACGGCTTCCGGCATTCTAATTGGTGCCACGGTGGTATCCTCCAATCGGTAGGCCGATCGGAACCCCTCCCCGCGACACCCACATTACCTGGCCGTGGCGCTTGCGCCCGGCAGTTTCCTATCAGTCGTCCGGAGCGGCGAGCGCCCCCGGTGGCAACACCCCCCGGGCCCTCTACGGGGCAGGGGCAGACGGCCATCCGGAGGCGCCCGATCGGCGGCCCCTCGGGGCTTGCCCGTATCGTAGGCAATGCGCCGAATGCTCGCCATCGAAATTTATCGATGGCCTATTTCAGACTGTAATGGG
>NZ_QROM01000040.1:0-1576 GCF_003474365.1 Collinsella sp. AF38-3AC | reverse complement strand
CACTTGGGGACGTTCCTTTTAATATGAGCAGGACATTGTCAAGAGGCAAAATCGGGCCTGGCCCCAACGATATGGGGTCAGGCCCTCTCCCTATATCAACCCGTCCGCGGCGACCTCGGCGTGTCTTACCGACGCTCGTCTTTGCAGTTTAATATCCGCCCGTGGCGATCTCTCGCTGGGCAATCCGTTGCTACGGCTGAGGCTTCTACGTCGAACCGACAGTCTGTGCACGCGTGTGGCGCCCTGGGCGCTCGCAGAAAAGGGACCTGAGGTTCGCCTCAACGGCTTCGGATCGAACCGCTTCCGGGGTGACTGGCTTATGTTCGGGGGACCGCCCCCCTATGCCTCCTCTGCCATGAGGCCGACCGCCCACACCCAGCAGGCGAGCTCGCGCGCCGTGGCCACGTTCGCCTTGTTGCCGTGCACCCCGCGCGCGAGCAGCGCCTCCCGCCTCTCGACCAGCCTCCGCACGCCCTTGGCGGCATGCCTCCGGGCGGCCGGGTCCGGGGCCTGGCCCTTGGCGAGGTCCTTCGGCCGCCCGGAGCACGTCAGGTAGTGCCACGCGGCCTCGACCAGCGTCTTTCTCAGGTGCTTGTTGCCGGCCTTGGTGATCGCGCCCCTGCGGTCGTTCTCCCCGCTGGAGTGCTCGGAGGGCGTCAGGCCGACCCACGCGGCGAACGAGCGGGCGTTCCTGAACCTGGAGAACTCGCCGGCCTCGAACACGAGGTCGGCGGCGGTCGCGGTGTCGACGCCCTTGAGGCAGCGCAGGGAGTCGACCCTCCTCCTCCACCTGGGCTTGCGGGCCTCGGCCCCGACGAGCCCCTCGAGCCTCGACTTCTCCTCCGCCGCCCGCCTGACCGCCTCGACGTAGTAGGCCAGCACCTCGTTGTCGGCCCCCTCCGCGAACCTTATCGACTCGATCCAGGACCAGTGCGCCCGGGTCCAGTTCCCCTTCCTGCGGCCGGTGGGCGTCCTCTCGTCGAAGACGAGCCCGTGCCTGAGCAGGAACTTGGAGAGCCGCTGCTTCGAGCGCGAGAGGTCGTCCCTCGCGTCCTCGAGCGCCCTGGTCAGGTCGCGGGCGGCCTCGCACTCGTCGTCGGGGACCCACACCTCGACCACGTTGCCGACCGACAGCATGCGGGCGAGGAACTCGGCGTCGTTGCGGTCGTTCTTCTTGCGCCTGTCCGCGCTGGGCTTGATCATCTTCGAGACGGCGCCGACCACGCAGTCGACCCCCAGGCCGGAGAGCCTCTTCTGCAGGTCGAACCCCGTGACCCCGGACTCGTACACGCACCTGGCCCTGGGGTCCACGGACCGGACCCACGCCGCGACGGCCCCGGCGTCGTAGCCGAAGGTCGCGCAGCGCACCTCCCCGGTCATGACGTCGAGGGAGACGGCCTTTATCGAGCGGGCGTGGACGTCGAGGCCGACGAAGGTGGTAGTATCGAGCATGGGAGCCCCTTCCATGAATGCGGCGCGGCCGCCACGGCTGGATTAGACACTCACCATTGTCGGCCTGATCCGCGGACTTTCATGCCGGGGGCTCCCAATGTTTTATGTCCTGCTCATATCGTCT